>CAZVCS010000076.1:0-9606 GCA_964625765.1 uncultured Dehalococcoidales bacterium
GCCGTGGTGCCATGAGAGCGGCTCAGCGATGCCGCACAGAAGGGCGCAGAGCGTTTCCCGCTCTTCGGGCAGGTCCCGGCCGCGCGGGACATAGACCCGGCTCAACTCGAACATGCGCACCGCGGTCTGCCCGCGGCGGCGATTGCGCGCGAGCACGTCGACCAGGCTGGCGCGCAGGCTTGTCCGGAGGCACTCCATGTCTCTCGACATCGGATTCGCCACGCGGAGCGGCTCTCCAAGGCTGACGACACCCGGGGCGGCCTGGACCAGGCGGTCCCGGTTCACGAGAGAGTACGTCAGCACCTCCTGGTACCCTGCGCCCGCCACAAGCCCCCGCAACATCGACTTGAACGGCCACAGGTCGCCCGGAACGGTGACCGTCCCGCTCGTGAAGCGAGGCGCGCCCGTGGGGATTCGATCGTATCCCATGATTCGAACGACGTCCTCCACAAGGTCAGCCGGCCCGGTAGCATCTCCGCGCCAGTATGGCACGGCGTACGTGGATGCAGTCGCGTCGCTCCGCTTCCACTCGTAACCGAGCAACTCGAGAGTGGTCCTCGCCTGCCTCTCCTCCACGTCCACGCCCGTCAGGCGCTTCACTTCGTCTCTCGGCAGCGATATCTCTCGTGCAGCGGCGACAGCCGGATAGGCGTCGTACACACCCTTCATGGCCGTGCCGCCGCACAGGGTCACCAGCATCTGGGCGGCGCGGCGGACCGCTACGGCCGCAAGGTCCGGATGCAGTATCTTGTCGAAGCGAAGAGATGCCTCGGTCTTCAGCCCGAGGAACGAGCTGCCGTGACGGATGGTAGCGTGACTGAACGTAGCCGCCTCTACGAGGATGGCGGACGTCGTCTCCGAGACCTCGGTGTTGCTGCCGCCCATGATGCCGGCTATGCCGATGGCCCTTTCGCCGTCTGCAATCATCAGGACATCGGAACTCAGCAATCGATCCACGCCGTCGAGCGTCTTGAAGACCTCGCCCGGCCGGGCGCGGCGTACCACGATCTGGTGTCCGGCAATGGTGTCATAGTCGAACGCATGAAGAGGCTGTCCGAGTTCCAGCATCACATAGTTCGTGATGTCCACGACATTGGAGATGGGCCGCATACCGCACGCCTTGAGGCGCGCCTGCATCCAGGACGGAGAGGGACCCAGCTTCACTCCACGCACCACCGTCGAACAGTAGCGGCGGCAGTCGGATGGGTTCTCAATAGTGATCCCGATGAGTGACTCGACCGGGATGTTGCAGGTCTCGTACGACACATCGGGCAGCCGCACCGGAACCCCTGCAATCGCGGCAACCTCTCGAGCTACCCCGACCACAGACAGACAGTCGGGCCGGTTCGGCGTCAACTCGAGGTCGAGGACGACATCGCCAAGGTAATCCTGCAGCGGCACGCCGATGGGCGCATCGGCCGGCAACTCCACTGTGCCGGTGTGGTCTTCAGACAGGCCGAGCTCCTTCTCGGAGCAGACCATGCCCGCAGACACGACACCACGAATTTTCGCCGGCTTCAGCACCGCCGTCTCTCCGGTGTGGCCATCGATGAGCCGGGCGCCCACCTTCGCAAATGCGACCTTCTGGCCTGTCGCAACATTGGGGGCGCCGCACACGACCGTCGCGCTCTCCCCGCCGAGGTCCACAGTAACAAGCCGTAGCCGGTCTGCATTGGGATGGGGTTGCACGGCCGTGACGAGAGCGACGCTTACGTTGTCCCACAATTCGCCGATGCGCTCGAGGGAGCTCACCTCGACGCCCGCCATGGTGAGCCGCTCCGCGACGCGCTCAGGCGTCCAATCGCAGCTTACGTACTCTGACAGCCACTTCAGTGGGACTTTCATGGTGGCTCGCTCCAGTCACGCTAGAACTGTCGCAAGAAACGGAAGTCGCCGGAGTAGAAGTGACGTATGTCATCGACTCCGTGGCGAAGGATGGTTATCCGCTCCACTCCCATGCCGAAGGCGAAGCCGGAGTAGACGGTCGGGTCGATGCCGCAGCGTGCCAGGATATTGGGGTGCACCATGCCGCAGCCAAGAATCTCGAGCCAGCCGCTGCCCTTACAGAGCCGGCAGCCAGCCCCCTTGCACTGGAAGCACTCAATGGCGACCTCGCCGCCGGGCTCAACGAACGGGAAGTAGTCGCAGCGGAACCGTGCACCGGTGTCACGACCAAAGATGCCGCGGCAGAACTCGAACAACGTCTCCTTCAGATCGCGAAGAGTTATGTCCTTATCAACCGCCAACCCTTCCACTTGATGGAACATCCAGTCATGCGTCGCATCCGTGGCCTCGTACCGATAGGTGCGCCCCGGCACAATGAATCTGAGCGGCGGCTTGTGTTTCTCCATGAGACGCACCTGCATGGGAGAGGTATGCGTCCTCAGCAGCCTGGCGTCCCGATTCTGCTCCGTATCCAGCCAGAGCGTGGCAAACATGTCACGGGCGGGGTGGTCCTGCGGTATGTTCAGGGCCTCGAAGTTGTAGTAGTCGCGCTCCACTTCCGGGCCTTCGATGACCTGGAATCCCATTCGCGCGAAGACCGTGCATATCTCCTGGAACACCTGCGTGATGGGGTGCAACCGGCCATAGAGGGCAGGTCGTCCGGGCAGCGTCACGTCGAGCGAAGCCGAAACGAGAGACTGATCGATGCTGCTGAGGGACAGCGACTCCTGCTTCTCAGCATAGGATGCCTGCAGCGCATCCTTGAGGGCGTTCGCACGCGCACCAACGGTGCGTCGCTCATCGGGGGGGAGAGAGGCGAGGCCACGCAGAGCACCAGTGAGGGTGCTCTTCTTCCCCAGGTACCTGACGCGCCACGCTTCAAGTTCGGAGGTGGAACCGGCGCACGCAAGCTCCTCGCGTGCCGCCGCCTCCAGCCGCTCAAGCTCATCCAGCATCGGCGTCTGCCCTCGGACCGCTACGCATCAGCGGCGGTACGGACCGACTTCACCAGCCTGGCAAACGCCTCCGGGTCACGCACGGCGGTCTCTGCAAGCATCTTCCGGTTGAGGGAGATACCGGCAGTCCGGAGCCCGTTCATGAGCCGGCTGTAGGAGACCCCATTCGCACGAGCTGCGGCGTTGATTCGTGCAATCCACAGCTTGCGGAAATCGGCCTTGCGCTCGCGGCGATGCTCGTAGGCATAGTCGAGGGCGTGCAGCATTGCCTCATGAGCCGGAGCGAACAGCCGGCTGTGAGACGCTACGTGTCCCTTGGTATACGATAGAACCTTCTTATGACGGATATGTGTCGTCCGTCCACCTGCTGATCGAGGCAACGTGACCTCCCTGCGATTCTACATCCTGGACTTCGACGCACCGGATCGCTCGGCCCGGCGCTCACGCATAGGGCATGAGTCGGCGGAGCCGGGGCGCGTCGGCATGCGAGACGGGCATCATCGCATCATACATCCTCTTGGTCCGAGGAGCCTTGCGGCGACGAAAATGGCTCTTGCCGCACTTGGCGCGCATGAGCTTACCCGTTCCCGTCACCTGAAACCGGCTCTTGGCTCCCTTGTGTGTCTTCAGCTTTGGCATCCTGCTTGGCCTCCTGGGTCTTCTTGACGGTGGTTGGAGCCAGCGTCAACGCGATATTCCGCGCATCCTTCGAGGGTTGACTGCTCGCGACGGCTTCATTCTTCAGGGCCTCGGCCACCCGCTTCAGCACCTGCCACCCGAGCTCCGGATAGACGATCTCTCGCCCCCGGAACCTGACGGTGATCTTGACCTTGTTGCCTTCGGCCAGCAACTCTCGAGTCTTTCGTATCTTGTCCTGGAGATCGTGCTCCTCAATCTTGGGGCGCAGCCTCACCTCGCGGAGAAGGCCCTTCTGCCCCTTGTTAACGCGCTTATCCTTCTTGATCTGCTCGTATTTATACTTGCCGTAGTCCAGAAGACGGCACACGGGCGGCACCACATTGGGCGCCACCATCACGAGGTCGAGGTCGCGTTCTTGTGCTATCTGCAGGGCCTTGGGAACAGGCATCGTCCCGAGTTGCTCGCCGTCCTCAGCGATGACGCGAACTTCTCTTGCCCTGATTTGCCGATTGACAGGAAGGAATCTCTCTTGGCGCGTGTTCCCACGCGGATTAGGCTTCAACATAGGCTAGACCCTGCTGTCCGTGGCAGACCGTATCTGGCGCTCGATGTCCGCAATACTCTGCAAGCCAAGGTCCTCGCCGCTGCGCAATCGTACAGACGCTCCTTCAGAAGCAACCTCCTTGTCCCCGACGACCAACATGAAGGGTATCTTCGCCAACTGGGCATCCCGTATCTTGGACCCCACCCGCTCGGAACGAGCGTCGATGTCGACCCGCACGTCGGACCGTCTCAGTGCTTCCTCCACCCTGGTGGCGTAGTCAACATGACGGTCCGCTATGGGAATCACTCTGGCCTGTACGGGACTCAACCAGACGGGAAACGCTCCACCGCAGTTCTCAACCAGGCACGCAAAAAACCGTTCCATGCTTCCCAGCACGGTCCGGTGAATCATGGTAACGAGGTGCTCGCTACCATCTTCACCAATGTAGCACACATTGAATCTCTGCGGCAACTGAAAGTCCACCTGGATGGTCGGTCCCTGCCAGTCCCGGCCCAGGGCGTCGGCCAGCTTGACATCGATCTTCGGGCCGTAGAAGGCGCCGCCACCAGGGTCTTCCTCGTACGACAGCCCGGTCGCCTCAAGCGCCGCCTTGAGCGCATCGGTGGCCTGCTCCCACACTTCAGGCGTGCCCGCGAAGTGATCCGGCCGCGTCGCCAGCACCATCTTGTACTTGGCAAAGCCGAACGTCCGCATCATGAACTGGGCCAGTTCGATGACGCCGACCACTTCATCCTGTATCTGGTCCGGCCGGCAGAAGATGTGAGCATCATCCTGCGTGAAGCCGCGAACGCGGGTCAGGCCGTACAGGACGCCTCCGCGCTCGTAGCGGTATACCGTGCCGAGCTCCGCCATCCGAACTGGCAGCTCACGATAGCTGCGCAACCGGTTCTTGAAGATGAGGATGTGGCCGAGGCAGTTCATCGGCTTCAGCAGATACTGCTGGCCGTCAATCTCCATCGGCGAGTACAGGTTCTCGCGGTAGAACTCCCAGTGGCCGCTCTGCTTCCACTGGTCCAGTCTGCCGATATGAGGCGTGTAGACGATGCCGTAGCCTCGCCGGCGATGTTCGGCCTTCCAGAAGTCCTCTATCAACTGGCGAACGAGGCCGCCGTTGGCATGCCAGCATACGAGGCCGGGACCAATCTCATCGTGGATGCTGAAGAGGTCAAGCTCCTTGCCCAGCTTCCGGTGGTCCCGCCGCGCCGCCTCCTCGACCTTCGCAAGGTAGTCGCTCAGCTCAGCCTCGGTGGGAAATGCCACACCGTAGACGCGCTGCAGCATCGGGCGCGACTCATCTCCACGCCAGTACGCGCCTGCGATCCGGGTCAACTTGAACGCGCCTATCTCGCCGGCGGACGCAACGTGAGGACCGCGACACAGGTCGGTGAAGCTGCCCTGCGTGTACACGGAGACGACGCTATCCTGCAGGTCGTCGATGAGTTCCAGCTTGTAGGGCTGCCCCGCAAACAAGGCGCGAGCCTCATCGCGCGTCACCTCTTTGCGCACGAATTCGGAATTCGACGCAACGATACGTCGCATGATGGCTTCGATGGCTGGAAGATCTTCCGGGGTGAGCGTCCTCGGCAGGTCGAAGTCGTAGTAGAACCCGTCCTCGATAGCCGGGCCGATACCGAACCTGGCGTCAGGGAACAGCTCTCGCACCGCCTCCGCCAGCACATGGGAGGCCGAGTGCCGCATCACTTCCGCGCTACTATCCACGCTCTTCACCGTTACCCCCGCGCCGACCGCTCCGGTCCGAATCGAAACACGGCTCCTCGCCTCGCAGATGGGGATGTCTCACTGCGGGGGGAGCCGGAGGGCAGCGCCTGCAGGGTTCCACACAATACGGGAACATGGGCAGTACTGGACTTGAACCAGTGACCTCTGCGATGTCAACGCAGCGCTCTAACCACTGAGCTAACCGCCCTTGAAGCGCGATTCTAGCAGAAGCCCGCAGCTATCGTCAATCGTCGTACGAACCGCGCGGCGCCGTCCCCGCGTTCGCATGCTATCATACCAGCGGTCGCCCGGCCGGTGCTGCATGGGGACGAAGCCGTTCGTAGTCATTGCTCACACGGCCGACATCGCCGTGGAGGTCCACGGACGAGACCCCACCGACCTCCTCGCCAACGCCGCACATGCCCTCTACTCGGTCGCGCTCTCAGACAAGCCATCGCGTGGTGAAGTCGTGCGCACTCTGACCCTGGAATCCATCGACAACGAAGCGCTCGTCATCGACTGGCTCAACGAGCTCATCTACCTCCTCGATGCCGAGCGTCTGGCATTCTCGGACTTCGAGGTGCGCCAGCCAGCCGACGGCCGCGCCGTCATCCGCTGCTGCGGCGAACGGCTGGGCAACACCCGACTGCGCCGCATCCGTGAGGTAAAGGCTGCGACCTACCACATGGCGCGACTGCATCGAACCGCCACCGGCTACGCCTGTCGCATCGTCTTTGACGTGTAGGAGCTGAACCATGGCTGGATTCCGCAAGCTTGACGACTTCCGCTGGGAGATCCCGGTCGACTACAAGCCCGGCATGCGCGTGCCGGGGCTCGTCTATCTGAGCGAGGCCCTGCTCGAGGCTGCCAGGCAGGATGAGGCTTTGGAGCAGGTGGCTAACGTCGCCTTCCTGCCGGGCATCGTGGGCCGGTCGCTGGCGATGCCCGACATCCACTGGGGCTACGGCTTCCCCATCGGCGGGGTCGCTGCCACGCGTGTTTCGGACGGCGTCGTATCTCCCGGCGGTGTTGGCTACGACATCAACTGCGGCGTGCGACTGCTGCGAAGCGACCTCGTTGAGTCAGAGGTGCTGCCGCGGATGGTGGCGCTCATTGACCGGCTCTTCCGCAACGTTCCCTCCGGTGTTGGCTCGGAAGGCCGCCTGCGGCCGCCAAAGGGCGAGATTCCCCGGTTGCTCGTCGAAGGCGCGCGTTGGGCGGTCCGCCACGGCTTCGGGACGCAGGATGACCTCGACGCCACCGAGGACGGAGGGTGCATCCAGGGCGCGGACCCCTCGGCCGTCAGTGAACGGGCGCTGACGCGCGGCCTGCCGCAGGCCGGCAGTCTCGGCTCGGGCAACCACTTTCTCGAGATACAGGCGGTGAGGGAGATCTACGACGAAGACGCGGCTGACGCGATGGGCATCGAGCGCATCGGGCAGGTCCTCATCCTCATCCACACCGGCTCCAGAGGTCTCGGCCACCAGGTATGCACGGACCATCTGAAGGCGATGGAGCGTGCCGTCATCAAGTACGGCATCACGCTTCCCGACCGGCAGCTCGCCTGCGCCCCCATCGGGTCACCTGAAGGCAGGCAGTATCTGGCCGCGATGCGGTGCGCCGCGAACTACGCCTGGTGCAACCGGCAGCACATCGCTCACTGGGTCAGGGAGTCCTTCATGGAGGTCTTTGGCGTACCACCAGACCGTCTTGGGCTGCGCCAGGTGTACGACGTGGCGCACAACATCGCCAAGATAGAGACGCACAGCGTAGACGGACGTGACATCCAGGTGTGCGTGCATCGGAAGGGAGCGACACGGGCTTTCCCTCCCAGCCACCCCGCACTGGCCGAGCGATTCAGACCCTTCGGTCAACCGGTGCTCATCCCGGGCGACATGGGCAGGTACTCATACGTCGCGGTTGGCACAGAGCTCGCCATGAAGGATACCTTCGGTTCAACCTGCCACGGAGCCGGGCGCCTGCTGAGCCGGGCGGCGGCCCGCAAGGCAGCCCGCGGCGCCGATGTCGCCGAGTCCCTCCGGAGGAGGTCCATCACAGTACGGACCGATGACGTGCCCGCGCTGGCCGAAGAAGCCCCGGGCGCCTACAAAGACGTTGCCAGCGTCGTCGACGTGGTTGTCGGCGCAGGCATCTGCCGAAAAGTCGCCAGAGCCGAGCCCCTGGGAGTCATCAAGGGCTAGGTTGCCCTGCCGCACACCCGCGGCAAGAAAAGGGTCCCGGCGCCTTTGCGCCGGGACCCCGTTTCCGAATGCAGTCGCCGAGGAGGCAGACAGCTACCCGACTATCGCACGCACGGAGACGTGCTCCTTCACCAACTGCGTCAGGACGTCCATCTTCTTCGTGTCGTCCTTGGTCAGCAGCGGGTCGATGCTCTCGATCTGCGAAGCGGTCTGGTAGGTGTCGAACGGCACGAGCAGCAGCGGGATGCCACGTTCGGCAGCCTTGGAGGTGATGTTCGAGGGCGGAAGCACGTTGTTCGTCAGGATGATGCCCGACGTGTTGCTCTCGATTGCCGCCAGAACCAGGTCGCTCCTGTCGCCACCGGTGATGACGAGCTTGCCCTCCTTCTTGAAGAGGGGGTTCTGCAGCGCGGCGTTGGTCGACATGGCGCCGACCATGATGGAGTTAACCCTGTGACTGAGGCCTTCCTCGCCGGCAACTACCTTGGCCAGCAACCGCTCGGCAAGGTGACCGACAGAGAGCCTGGTGAGCTCAGCCTCGAATGGCAGGATGCCGAGCACGTTGATGCCCAGAGCGGTCACGTCAGCGAGATGCGTGCTCTTGTAGTCGTCGAGGTTGCGCAGCTTGTTGATGATGACGCCGGCAAAATCGATGCCCTTGAGGTCCACATACCGCTTCACGAACGCGAGGTCGTCGATGATGGTGCTTTCGCTGCCGCCGGCCACGAGCACGAGCTTCGCTCCAAGCTGCGCCGCGAGCGCCATCGCATCGAGATGAATCGACGCCCCGTATGCCAGGGATTCGCCGGCCTCAACGAACACGATTTCCTTGCCGCCGCTGGCCGCGGTAGCCATCTCCGCCAGCTTGGCCTTCGTCCCTTCCGCATCGTACATGTACTTCAGCTTCGAGTGCTCGAAACCGATTGTCATGTCCTCGGGACTCTCCTCGAGACCAAACACGTTGGTCACGAGCGCCGCATCGTAGTCCCAGAGTCTCTTCTTGCGGTAGAGGAGTCGATCGCCCAGCGGCTTCATGTATCCAGCAGGCTTGCCGGCGGCCTTGGCGAGACCGACGATCAGGCTGGTCTTGCCGGCGCTCTTGTGCGTGGAGCCTACAACTATAGTCTTCATGTGCTACGCCTCCTCAGTTTGTCGCAGTAGGATTCTCACATCGACCGCCTTGACGCCCTCGCCATGGTCGTACACCACAAGGGGATTCACCTCGATATCCGAGATGGCGGCACAATTGTGAAGAATCCAGCCAACCTTGATGATGGTGTTGGCTACCTGGTCGATATCCTTGCGCGCCTCTCCCCTGACACCGAGAAGCAGAGGATATGAGTTGATCTGCCCGATCATGTTGAGCGTCTCTTCCCGGCTGAGAGGAAACGCCCGGAAGGCAATGTCCTTCAGAACCTCCACGTACACGCCGCCCAGGCCGAACATGACGGTCGGTCCGAACGAGTTGTCCCGGCGAGCGCCGACGATGGTTTCGACGCCAGGTCGAATCATCTCGTCAACCTGAATGCCTTCGATGACCGCGTCCGGCTTGTAGGCCCGGCAGTTACGCAGGATGGCCTCG
>CAZVCS010000077.1:0-9513 GCA_964625765.1 uncultured Dehalococcoidales bacterium
CATCTTGATGATGAGTTGCTTCTTCGCCCGGGCGCGGGCGACCAGTTGCACCGTCCCACCGGTGGAATGGTCCACCTCGATCATCGCCTTGAATCCCCCGGGACTGTGCTCCTCCGACTCGGCCCACGCCTTGGCCTTGAAGATGCGGCCCCCCTTGTCACGGAAGAACAGCGTCTCGAAACAGTAGAGAGAGCACGTGGCCTCGCGCACCTGGTTCACCCTCCGCACCACGTCGTCCAGGCCGGCGCCCTCCGCAGCCAAGCGCGCGGCCGCGATAGCCATGGGCATCTCGCCTGCCTCAACCGTCTCGGTATCGATGGCCTCGATGCGCATGCCCGGGTACTTCTCGATGACCATCTGTCGGGCGCTCAGCGCGTTTTCGTACGTCTTCGTGAACTTGGACGTCATGTGTATGGAGACCGCCGATTCCGCTCGTTCGGCGGCCCACTCGTACGCCGTCACGAAGTCGGCCACGGACGAAGCCGAGGTCGTCGGCACGTTGCCCCGCTGCTCCAGGCGCTTGATCAACCAGTCCATGTCGACTTCAGTCTCAGGGTAGTCCTGCCCATCGACTATGGCGTGGAGCGGCACGATGCCGATGTCGTACCTGTCCACCATTTCCTGCGGCACCGCCGCCGGTGCATCGACTATGACCGCTACCTTACGCTTCACCTTCGTTCCTCAGAATCGGACTTGCGGGTCGCGCCCGCCTCGGTTGATGATACCTCGGATTGCGATATATGTTCAATAGTCCGACGGGGTTTGTCAATAACCATTCCGTCGCCGTCGTGCCGGCAGGATGCCCAGCGCGAGGCGGGCCTTCCCGCAGGCGACCCGCGGATGACGATTTCCGGTCCGGTGCGCGCTCATTCCCGATGCGCCGGCGTTATGATATAGTCGAAAGCGCCTGCAGAGCAGGCGGGATTGGCAGTGCCACGGAGGGCTGTGATGAGAGATCGCGCATTCCTGGCTCGGTTGCTGCTGCTGACCGTGCTGGTCCTCGGGGTTGCGGCGGCAGGTTGCAGCGGCGAGGTCAGCTTCACCAGCGCAAAGCTCAGCGAGGCGACGATGTGCCTCGGAGTTGACGGAGAGAACAAGCCGCTGAACCCGACGGACACGTTCGGCGTCAACACACCGGAGATATTCTGCTCGGTCAAGCTGTCCAACGCCCCGGAAGACACCGAGGTCGGCTCCGAGTGGATCTACGTCAAGGGGGAACTCTCAGGTTACGACAACACCACCATCGACTCGCTGGCGCTCCCCGCGGAGGGCACACAGTACATCCAGTTCTCTTTGCCCAGCCCGCAGTCCTGCTGGCCTGTGTGTGAGTACGAGCTCAAGCTGTAAATCGACGGCAAGGAGCAGGACACTCTCCCCTTCACCGTGAGCAAGACCGCCCCGGTACAGGGCGGCGGCACTATCAGTGAGGTCACTATGGCGCTCGGCGTCGACGCCAACTACAGGCCGGTCAACCCGACCAGTACGTTCAAGTCAACGACTCCCGAGCTGTTCTGCTCCATCAACGTTTCCGGCCTGGCAGTCGGCAGCGAAGTGCTGTCCGAGTGGTACTACGTCAGCGGCGAGTGGCAGGGCGTCACCAACCGGCTCATCGGCACGGTGCCCATCGTCACCCAGGGCACGGAGTACATCTCGCTGTCGCTGCTCATCCCGGACGAAGGCTGGCCGGGCGGCCAGTACCAGGTGAAGCTGTACGTCAACGGCTCTTTGCAGGAGGCCGTGCCGTTCTCCGTGGAGTCGGCGCCTATCAGCGCGGTCATGGCGATGAGCGTCGACGCGGACTACAACCCCATCAACCCGACCTCAACCTTCCCCGTGGGCGTCGAGAAGATCTACTGTGTCATCTACGTGAACAATGCCCCCGCAGGCACGAAGCTGCTGGTCGAATGGTACGATGTGGGACAGACCGTACACCGCTTCATCAACAAGAACAACGAGATGACGGTCCAGACAAGCGAGAAGCCGACATGGGCTTCCTTGCAGGGCGGAACCGGCGGCTGGAAGGCCGGCAGCTACGCCGTCGTCCTCTCGATCAACGGTGAGCGGGCTCTCATCGTCCCCTTCACGGTCGGATAGGGTCCGCTTCAGTCGAGCACAACAGAGGGAGTGCGACTACGGTCGCACTCCCTCTTTCTTTCGCTGCGATGAGCCCGGCTTCCAGCTACCTTGAGACATGGGCGCGCGATGCGTCATACTAATGCGACGCGTCGTCACCCTCACGATTGTGCGGCACAACCGCACCGGCAGACAACGTCCGCCGGCCGCGGCAGACGGTAGACTAAGAGGCAGAAGGCATGCGAATCGCGAACGCCGCGACCCTCACCACGCACGGCAACAGTGTGGGACGAAGGGCGATGGTCGAGATACTCGAGGCCGGGCTTCAGGCGGCAGACCCCTACTGGAACGTGAGGGAACTGGTGCGACTGGAAGGCGACAGATTGGTCGTCGGCAATCCGCGCTTCGAGCCCGAAGGATGCCCCGTCACGGGAGATGAGGTATTTGACCTCGCGAACGTCGGCAGGATACTGGTCGTCGGCGCGGGCAAGGGCATCCAGCGCGCGGTGAAGGCGCTGGAGGACGTGCTCGGCGACCGCCTCTCAGGCGGCCACGTCATCGACAAGAAGGGCAATCCCGTCATACTCGAACGCATCGGCGTGACACTCGGCGGCCACCCGGTGCCGGACGAGGGCTGTGTCGAAGGCTGTCGGCACATCCTCGAGCTGATACGGGACCTGCAGCCGGACGACCTCGTGTTCACCTGCGTGAGCAACGGAGTATCCGCGACGCTGACGCTGCCCGTGCCAGGCGTGACGCTGGACGACGTGAAAGCGACCACGCGCATCATGCAGATCGAGCACGGCGCTCCCACGCACGACTTGAATCCCGTCCGGAACCACCTGGATATGCTCAAAGGGGGCCGCATCTCGCGGCACATACGGCCGGCGCAAGCGATACACATCATCTGCATCGAGCCGGGTGACTATCATCAACTGATGCACGAGAACTACTGGCTGCACACGCTGCCAGACGGCACAACGTACGAGCAGGCGATTGACAACCTGAAGAAGTGGGATGCGTGGGACGAAGTCCCTGCATCCGTACGTGAGTTCCTGCAGGGCAGGGACCCGGCGTGCGACACAGTCAAGGCTGAGGAGTTCGAGAAGATGGGCGCCCGCATCTTCGGAGTCATGCCCGGTCCGTACCAGACGGCCAAGGTACCCGCCGCGATGCGCAGGGCCGAAGAGCTGGGCTACCGCGCATACTTCCTGGCGGAGGAGGTGTCCGCCATCGAGTCCACTCACGCCGCCGCCTATCTCGCGGAGATGGCCAAGACTGCCGAGCGGCGAGGCGGGTCCTTCACCCCGCCGTGCGCCCTGTTCACGAGCGGAGAGATGGTCGTCACCGTGGGCAAGGAAGGAGGCGTCGGGGGCCGGAATCAGGAGTTCGCCCTCGCCGCAGCACAGAGGATTGCCGGCAGCAGGCGCATCGTGATGGCCTCGGTGGACACCGACGGCACGGACGGTCCCGGCACCCAGTTCGCCCATGGGGAGGAGTCCATTCCCTGTCTCGCCGGAGGTGTGGTGGATGGGTTCACCTGTGAGGAGGCCGCGGCCGCACACGTGGACCTGGGCGAGGCGCTGCGCAGACATGATGCGACGCCCGCTCTGTGGCGTCTCGGTTGCGGCGTGGTCGCGGAATCGAACATCAGCTTGAACGACCTGACAGTCGCGCTCATAATGGGCGACAGCGAGGAAGGAGACACAGCATGACCGACGGTTCTCTCATCAAGTCCATCACGGCATGCCAGGCATGGAGCTGGCGCGGTCATCCGGCGCTGGAAGCGCGCGTCGTCACCAGGAATGGTGCGCTCGGCGTGGCGCAGGTCCAGGCGGGCACCTCGGTCGGGCAGCACGAGGTGCAGTTCATCCACGACGGCGGCCCTCGCTGGGGCGGCCTCGGCGTGCAGAAGGCCGTCGCGATGGTGAAAGAGACCATCGCCCCCGCCCTCATCGGCATGGACGCCACGAGACAGCGAGACATCGACCTGCGGATGATCGAGATGGACGGCACGCCCAACAAGGCAAAGCTGGGAGGGAACTGCATCGGCGCCGTCTCCGCGGCGGTGCTCAAAGCGGCGGCTGCGAGCGTCCGCCTGCCGTTGTACCAGTACATCGGCGGCCCGAACGCCTGCGTCATGCCGGTTCCGGGTGTACTGGCCGTGCTCGGTCCGAAGCGCTATGGGGGCGGCGAGCGCGGCGGCGAGAAGCCGACCTACTCGTTCTACAGCTACGGCTTCGACAGCTTCATCGACGCCTCCCAAGGGTGCTGGCAGGTCCGTCAGGCGTTCAGGAAGGTGCTGCTGGAGAAGAAGGGGCTCAACACCTTCCGCATCGACCGCCTGTTCATCGACCAGGAGGGCGTGTTCCAGCACGACCGCGAGCTCTGGGGGCTGATGACCGAGGCCATCGAGCGTTCCGGCAATGCGGGACGCATCGGCATCCAGGTCGACATCGCCGCCGGCTGCTACTACGACAAGAAGACCGGTCTTTACAAGGGGCTCTTCTCGCGCGAGGACAAGACCCGCGATGACCTCATGGCGCTGTACCGCGACGCCGTGAAGCAGTTCCCCTTCGTCATCATGGAAGACCCGCTGGATGAAGACGACTTCGAAGGGCACGCCGTCCTGACGAGGGAGCTGGGTATCCAGGTGTCCGGCGATGATCTCTTCACGACCAATCCTGCGAGATTGAAGCAGGGCATCGAGATTGGCGCCGCCAACTGCGTGCTGCTGAAAGTGAATCAGGTTGGCAGCCTTACCGAGGCGTTCGACATGGTCGACCTGGCGTACCGCAACGGCTACGGTGTCATGCCGTGCAACAGCCGAGGGGAGGGTGCGGACATCGCGGACTACGCTGTCGGGCTCAAGACGGGGCACATGCGCGAGGGCGGTCTCGACGACGCCACCACCCGGCTCCTCGAGATCGAGGCGGAGCTGGGCAGCCGGGCCGTCTTCCTCGGCAGGAAGGGGTTCAAGCCCTAGTCCCCGGGCAAGGCCGATGGCACAGCCCATCATCGAAGTCGAGCAGCTCTCGAAGCGATTCGGCACGCTCACGGCAGTCGACTCCGTCACGTTCTCGGTCGCTGAGGGCGAGCTGTTCGCCTTCCTGGGACCGAACGGCGCCGGCAAGACGACGACCATCAGCGTGCTGTGCACACTCCTGCGGCCTGCCGGAGGGCGCGCCCGGGTGAACGGTTTCGACGTCGCGACGCAGCGCAGTGACGTGCGCCGCTCCATCGGGCTGGTGTTCCAGGACTCGACGCTGGATGAGTACCTGACCGCCGAACAGAACCTCCGCTTCCACGCGTACGCGTACCGCGTGCCGCGCCAGGTGCGCGAACAGCGCATCGCCGACCTGCTCGAGCTTGTCGAGCTGTCTGACCGGCGCAAGAGCCGCGTCCGCACGTTCTCGGGCGGCATGAAGCGGCGGCTGGAGATTGCGAGGGGCCTGCTGCACAGCCCGAAGGTGCTCTTCCTGGACGAGCCGACGCTGGGTCTCGACCCCCAGACGCGCCGGCACATCTGGGAGCACATCCTCGCGCTGCGGAAGCAGCACGGGCTGACTATCTTCCTGACAACGCACTACATGGATGAAGCCGAGGTGGCCGAGCGCGTCGGCATCATCGACCACGGCCGTATCGTCGCACTCGACACGCCGGACCACCTCAAGGACGCGATGGGCGGCGACGTTATCACTATCGAGGCGCGCGACAACGATGCCGCAGCCGCCGAGTTGAACCAGAAGTTCGGCGTGACGCCCGTGCGGGAAAACGGTGCGCTCAGCTTCAGCGTGCCGCATGGCGACAAGGTGCTACCACGCGTGATACGTACGCTCGAGTCTCCTGTGATAGCCGTCGGCCTGCGCCGCCCAACGCTGGAGGATGTGTTCCTTCGGCTGACCGGCCACGCCATACGCGAGCAGGAGGCCGATCCCTTTGACGGCGCGCGGGCCTTCATGGCCCGGCACGGACGGGGGCACTAGCGATGGCGGAGGTCCTGGTCGCCGTTCGTGTGGTCGCCTATCGCGAGTTGCTCCGTTTCGTTCAGGAGAAGTCGCGCCTCATCTCCTCCTTCGCGATGCCACTGCTGTTCCTGGTCATCTTCGGCGCCGGCTTCACGCGCTCCATCGGTACGATGGCGCCGGGGGTCGACTTCGTCCAGTTCATGTATCCGGGCATCGTCGCGATGACCGTGCTGATGAACTCGGTTATGTCAGGTCTGTCGGTCGTCTGGGACCGCGAGTTCGGCTTCCTCAAGGAGATACTGGTGGCGCCGCTGGCGCGCAGTGGCATCGTGCTTGGCAAAGCGGTCGGCGCAGCCATCGTGGCGCTGCTGCAGGGCGCCGTCATGCTGGTGCTCGCTCCCGTGGTGGGCGTGTCCCTGACGCCCCTGCTCGTCCTCAAGCTCATCCCGCTGCTGGTCATCATCTCGCTCTCCCTCTCCGGGCTGGGGCTGCTCGTCGCCTCGCGCATGCGCTCGCAGCAGGGCTTCCAGCTCATCGTGCAGTTGCTCGTATTTCCACTCATCTTCCTCTCGGGCGTGTTCTTCCCGGTCAACAACGTGCCGGCCTGGCTGGAAACCGTGTCCAAGGCCAATCCACTCACGTACGGCGTAGACGCCATCCGTCAACTGTTCTTGGCAGTGGAAGGGAGCGGGACCGACGCCATAGGAGTGACCGTGTTCGGTCACACCATGACGGTGCTGCAGGACATCTCTGTGGTCGCGGCATTCGGCCTCGTGCTGCTGATTCTCGCGACTCTGTCATTCGAGAAGCAGGAGTAGCCTCCACGCAGGTCGTCCCCCTGCCCCGGGGTCTTGACAGTCGTATACGACCGCATGTAGTGTTCGCGTGCGTCGCACACTCAGGCTCCCGTCTCTGCGGCACACCGACGGTCACGGCATGCCGGCGTGGCTCCAGTGATTCCCCTGAGTGGCACGAGTAGAAAAGCAAGACAAGCGCAGGAGTCCGTGTCGACCAGATGCGCAGTACGACGACGGCCACCGAAGCCGTTGCGGTTCTCGTGCTCAGATGATGCCGACCCCCGCGCGGGCAAGGAGGTGACCTTTCGCGGCAGCACGGAACTAGAGTCGGGCCTTTCGTGTTCTACTCTGACAAGGGAGGTGATGGAGGAACAATGAAGATGACGAAGTTCGTGGCTCTCCTTCTGTCCATTTCGGTTGTGTTTGCCCTTGTACTGCCGGGCTGCGCTCCGTCGCAGCAAGAGTACCCGAGCAAAGCCATCACGCTGGTATGCCCCTGGGGCGCCGGTGGTGGCACCGACCGGATCGCACGGTATCTCGCTGACAAGCTGAGCGTCGAGCTCGGACAGCCGGTCGCCGTCGTCAACCAGACGGGAGGCAACGGAGCAGTCGGCCACAATGCGGGAGCGCTCGCAGCGGCGGACGGGTACACCCTGTGCATCACAACCTGGGAAATGAGCATCCTCAAGCACATGGGGTGGTCCGAAATCTCCTACGACGACATCAGAGGTGTCGCCCTCATCAACAAGGACCCGGCGGGACTGCTGGTGCACCCCGACGATGCCAAGGCCAACGGTTGGAAGGACGCATCCGACTGGATCGACTACGTGAAGAAGAACCCAGGACTGCAACTGTCCGGCACCGGCACCGGCGGCGTCTGGCACGTCGCCCTCCTCGGGATGCTGGCCGCGGCGGGAGTCGGTCCCGAGGCGGTCGAGTGGCTCCCCAGTACGGGTGCTGCCGAGGGCATAACCTGGCTGCTCGGCAAGAACGTCGACGCGGTGACATGCAGCATCGTGGAGGCCGGCCCGCAGATTGACGCGGGCACGCTCACGCCACTGGCGACCATGAGCGCCAACCGGATGCCGCGCTTCCCTGACATCCCGACCCTCGCGGAAGTGGGCATCGACTGGGAGCTGGGAGCGTGGCGAGGCATCACCGTCCCCAAGGACACGCCGGATGCCGTAGTGAGCACCTTGCACGATGCCATCAAGAAGATCATCGACAGCAAGGACTGGCAGGACTGGATGAGTCAGCAGGGATTCACTCAGCTCTACCTGAATTCGGCCGGCTTCGACACGTTCATGGCGGATGACTACGCAGCAGCCGAGCGGCTGCTCAAGGCCGGTGGACTGATCTCGTAGCCTGAATCCGGAGAGTACAGCGTAGAAACAAGCCCGGCAGGGTGGCGGCCGCATCCACAGTCGCCACCCTGCCGGCCAATGTATCATCAAGCACAGGGGAGGGCCGGTGAACAGCAGGAGACTCGATATTGCGACAGGGACGGCCATCATGGCCTTCGCCTGTTTCGTGCTGGCCTACTCAACGACCTTCCCACCGGCGAAGGGCACGGACTTCGGCCCGTCGCTCTTCCCCAGAGTCGTCGCGGTGATGTTGTTCGTGCTCGGCGCACTGGTGCTCTTTCAGGTGTGGAGAACCAGGGCTCAGGTGGAGGCCTGCCCACCCAAGGCAGCAGCAGGAGACGCCGCCCGCACGTCCGTGGGTCTGCGCAACGTCGCGGTGACCATCGCAGCCGTAGTCGCCTACATCGTCGTGGTCGACCTGGCCGGATTCATCCCGACCACGCTGGTGTTCCTGTTCGTGCTCATGAAGACCTACGGGTTGACCACACTCAAAGGCATCGCCGCATCCTGCTTCATTACCGCGTTTGTGTATGTGCTGTTCTCCGTCCTGCTGCGCGTGACGCTCCCGTGACGCCTGCTGCGAGAACCCAGAGGGGTGAGTAAGAATGATCCTCGACGTCATCGCTTCCATTGCACAGGTAGGAGTCCTGCTCCCGTGGATCCTGGGCATGCTCCTGGGCGGGGGAATGCTCCTGGCCATCATCTACGGGTACTGGGCATGCTCCTGGGCGTGTTCATCGGCGCTATCCCGGGGCTGACCGCCACGATGGCCACCGCCATCCTGGTACCTATCACCTACTACCTGTCCCCGATGGGCGGGCTGGCCATGATACTGGGGTGCGCCTGTGTCTCCATCTTCGCCGGAGACATTCCCGCGACATATCTGCGTGTACCCGGGACACCGTCTTCGGGCGCGGCCGTGCTCGACGGCTACGAGATGACGAAGCAGGGGAAATCGTCGCTGGCTCTAAGGCTCGACATCGTCTGCTCCTCGCTCGGTGGCGTCATCGGCTTCATCCTGCTGATACTTGGCGCCACCGCCCTTGCGGCCGTGGCTCTCAAGTTCTCGTTCTACGAGTTCCTCTGGATCTCGACGTTCGGGCTGGCCACGTGCGTCGTGATTTCACGCGGCACCATGGTCAAGGGGGGAATCTCGGTCGCGCTCGGGCTCTTTGTATCGACTATCGGCGTGGACATCGTTACCGGGTATCCCCGTTTCACCTTCGGCAACATCAATATGCTCAGCGGCATCAACTTCATCCCGGCCCTGATCGGGCGGTTCGGCATCCCCGTGGTGCTCAACACCCTCTG
>CAZVCS010000078.1:0-9386 GCA_964625765.1 uncultured Dehalococcoidales bacterium
CAATCGCCTTCTCCCTGTACTATCCCCTCAAAGCAGAGGCGGGCGTCTGGCGCTGGGTGCTGCTCATCTACATCATCCTCGCGGCGGCGCTGCCGGTCACGATCCTGCTGCAGCCCCGGGACTACTTGAATGCCTACCTGCTGGTTGCCTTCCTCGTTCTTGGCGGACTCGCTTTCATCATCATCAACAAGCCGCTGACCTGGCCTGCGTTCACCGATTTCAGCGCGGTCCTCATCGGCGGCAAGCCCTCTCCGTTCTGGCCCACTGTCCCGCTGGTCATCGCCTGCGGCTCTCTGTCGGGCTTCCACGCGATCGTGGGCTCGGGCACGACGTCCAAGATGCTCAACAATGAGATGGACGCGCTGCGCATCGGCTACGGCGCGATGCTGACGGAAGGCTTCCTTGCGACCGTCGTCGTTGCCTCTCTTGGCGCCTTCGGCCTGGAGGTTGCCAAGAAGACTGCGGCCGATGTCGGCGCTGCCGGCTGGACAGTGCTGGGAATACCTCAGTTCAGCACGGCGTACGCGATGGGCTGCAATGAAGCGTTCGGGATGTCGGTGTCGTTCGGTACGACCTTCGCCTCTCTGGTCGTGTGCGCCTTTGCTCTGACGTCACTCGACACAACCTGCCGGCTTGGACGGTTCGCCTGGCAGGACTTCTGGGGGCGCATCGTCAGCCCGGCAAGCCAGTCGAGTGGAGGCTACAAGTTCTTCACCAACCGCTGGATAGCCTCCATCATCGCAGGCGGCCTCGGCGTGTACGTGGCGACGACGGGCGGTATCTTCTCTGCCATCTGGGCTGCGTTCGGCGCGGCGAACCAGATGCTGGCTGCGGTTGCACTCATGACCGCGTGCGTCTTCTCGACCAAGATACTCCGCAACGGGAAGAAGTGCTGGCTGACGCTCATCCCGGCGTTCTTCCTGTGGATAACCGTCTTCGGCGCCATGATCTGGTACCTGACGACGATGGCCGGCTCGGCCAGTCCGCTGACGATGGGCTTCATGGCCATCCTGACGGTGCTGGCGGTCATCCTGCTCATCGAGGCCATCGGCGCACTGAAAGGTTCGAAGTAACAGCATATTGGTTCTCAGAGCACTGGTAGAGTTTCTAAGAGGATTCGGAAGCGGGCTAAGATCCCATTCCACTGAGTACGTGGAATTCGAACTCAGGGAAATGGAGAACATCTTAGCCCTGCTTCTGTTCAGCTCGTTTGTGGGGCTCCCCAGCCCTCCGTCGGACCTGTCTCTGCGGCTCATGCCTCACATGGTGAGGGAGTTGCATGTCATGAGCCGCAGAGCAGGCGACCTCGACGACATCACCGGAGAGATTGCCGGGATGTTCATCGACTAGGACATAGTCCGCATGGCGCTGAGAATCGTGTACTCGGTCGGCAAAGGAGGAGTCGGCAAGACGACCTGCGCCGCCGGCCTGGCGCTCCAGGCATCTCGTGAATGGTTGACGCTGATTGTCTCCCTCGACCCGGCCCACAATCTCGGCGACGTACTCGGGCTCAAGCTCTCCAATGACCCGACCGAGGTGTCGCCACACCTCCATGCTGTCGAGGTGGACATGGATGCCGCCATCGCCCGCTACCTGGCCGACAGCACCCAGAGACTGCAGAGCATGTACGGGTACTTGAAGGCCATCAATCTGGAGGGCTACCTCGATGCGCTGAAGCTCTCCCCGGGCATCGAGGAGTACGCGACCCTGGAGACCATGGAGAGCCTCCTGAGCAACGCCGAAGGACGGTACGACGTTGTCGTGTTCGACACGCCTCCTACCGGGCTCACGCTGCGGGTCCTTGCGCTGCCCAAGGTGTCGCTGATGTGGGGCGAGCGCCTCACCGGTCTGCGGCGCGAGATCCTGGACAGGCGCCAGATACTGCGGAACATACACGGAGAGCGGAAGTACGTTGTCGACGGCGTCGAGCAGAAGCTGCCGTCGGATGAGAAGAGCGACGGAGTGATGGGTGAACTGACAGACTACGTCAGTCGCATGCGGCGGCTCACCGCTCTGCAGGCCGACGCGTCCCAGAGCCGGGTGATGCCGGTCATGAATCCTGACAGGCTCTCGCTCTTCGAGACACGGCGCGCACTGGAGACGCTGCGCAAGCTCGGCATGCCCATCGGCCCGGTGATTGTCAACAAGGTGGGACTCAAGCCGACGGACGAGCAGGCTGTGCTGGATATCGGCAGGGAGCTTGGACTGCCGGCGCGGACCCTTCCGTACGCATCGGTCGAACCTGTCGGCGTCGATGCGCTTCAGCTTCTGACGGGGAAGCTGGATTTCCTTGAGTGGATTCCCGGGTTTCGCGCCGCCTGAGAACCGAAGCGGTTCCCGTGGTAGACTGGTAACCCGGAGAGAGGATTCGGAGAGATGGATACGTGGATTCTTCCACTCATCATCGTCGCCGCGCTGGGCACGACTGCCGCCTACTTCATGGGCCGGCGCCGCAACGTGGCTCTGATGAAGGCATATGCCGCGGCGGCGGAGGCAGAAATCAAGCCTCAGGATCAGAACTACACGTGGATTGGTGGCTACATCGGCTATAAAGGCGACTTCAAGGTCAAGGACGAGATCATCAAGGCAGTCAAGATAACGCTCCATCTGAAGCCGCGGATGAGCATCATGTACCTTCCTGTCTCCCGGTTCACCATGCCGCATGACAAGTTCTACATGGTCATCGAAAGCAAACGGAACCTCCCCGGGGAGGCTCACCTCATCCAGAAGGGGCAGTATCGTTTCATCCCCTCGGGCATAGACCGTATCGAGCAGTTCAACCGCAAGGAGGTCATGCTGGGGGGAGTGGAGTTTCAGTTGCTGTTCCAGGACTCTCGAGGTGAGAAGGCGCTGACGGGCTGGGCCGAGTCCATCAAGGCCGACGACTACTCGATGATAAAGCACCTGTCTTTCACCTCCAGCACGAACGTCGTCTACGCGAAGTTCGAGCCTGACGACCGGCTCATAGGTTCGGTGCTGCGAACCGGCCAGGCGTTCACTCACTCTCTCGCGAAGTAGCGCGACGCAGGCGCCGGCTCCCGGCGCGGCTTTGCACTGCATCGAGCAAGCTGCTAACCTTGCACGTTTGGAGGGACCCTACTTATGTCAGAAGCGGTTACCATGGACAAGCTCGTCTCCCTCTGCAAGAGACGGGGATTCATCTTCCAGAGCAGTGAGATCTACGGCGGGCTTGCCAGTTGCTGGGACTATGGACCTGTGGGCGTGGCGTTCAAGCGTAACGTGAAGAACGCCTGGTGGCGCAGCATGGTCGAGACGCGCGACGATGTCGTCGGCCTCGACTGCAGCATCATGATGCATCCCACGGTGTGGAAGGCAAGTGGGCACGTTGAGAGCTTCAGCGACCCGCTCGTCGAGTGCAAGTCGTGCCACATGCGGTGGCGTGCCGACCAGCTCGAGAAGCAGGCCTGCCCCTCGTGTGGCGGCGAGCTGACGGCCCCGCGGAACTTCAACCTGATGTTCAAGACCTTCATGGGAGCGGTCGAGGACGACGCGGCGGTCGTGTACCTCAGGCCCGAGACCGCCCAGGGCATCTTCGTCAACTTCGAGAACGTCGTGACGACCTCCCGCAAACGGCTGCCCCTCGGCATCGCGCAGATCGGCAAGTCGTTCCGCAACGAGATTACGCCCGGCAACTTCACCTTCCGAACGCGCGAGTTCGAGCAGATGGAGATGGAGTTCTTCGTGAAGCCGGGGACGGACGAGGAGTGGTTCCGCTACTGGGCCGGCGAGCGATACAAGTGGTACACGTCTCTTGGAATGAAGGCTGAGAACCTGCGGATGCGCGAGCACGCCAAGGATGAGCTTGCCCACTACGCCAAAGCCTGCGTCGACGTGGAATACCTCTTCCCTATCGGCTGGTCCGAGCTGGAGGGCATCGCAAACCGCACCGATTTCGACCTCAGGCAGCATTCGAAGTTCAGCGGCAAGGACCTCAGCTACTTCGACACGCAGACGAACGAGAGGTTCATACCGTATGTCATCGAGCCGTCCGCGGGAGCGGACCGCTCCGCTCTGGCATTCCTGGCTGATGCGTACACCGAGGAGGAAGTCGAAGGCGCCGTTCGCACCGTCCTGAAGCTGCACCCGGCGCTGGCCCCGGTGAAGGTCGCAGTACTGCCCTTGAGCAAGAACGAACGCCTCACCCCGATGGCGAGGGAGCTGAACGACAGACTGAGGCACTGCTTCGCCACCGAGTATGACGACACGCAGAGCATAGGCCGGCGCTACCGCCGGCAGGACGAGATCGGCACGCCGTTCTGTGTGACGATAGACTTCGAGTCTCTGGAGGACAACCAGGTAACCATCCGCGACAGGGATTCGCTCGCGCAGATACGTCTGCCGGTCGACAATCTGGTCGATACGCTGAAGACCAAACTGGCCGGCGAGGCGTTCGGAACCGATAGCCTCTGGGCCGGCGCGCGGGCGTAGCAGCGCGGGCCGAGGACCACCGAACAGAACAAGAGAGGGGCAGGCGCTGGGCGCCTGCCCCTCTTCGCATCTCCGGGCAATGAGGGTTACTTGCCGAGCTTCTCCAGAAGCTGAGGGATGACCTCGTACATGTCACCCACGACCGCGTAGTCCGCGATGCGGAAGAGTGCCACCGACGGGTCGGAGTTGATGGCCACGATGGTGCCTGATTCGCGCATGCCGGCCAGATGCTGCGGCGAGCCTGACACGCCGAGGCCGATGTAGAGCTTAGGCTTCACGATTGTGCCGCTGAAACCGACCTGGTGGTCCTTGCTTATCCAGCCGTCGTCCACCAGAGGCCGCGTCGCTCCGACAACGCCGCCAAGAGCGTCGGCAAGCCGCTTCACGAGCGCGAAGTCCTCGGCCTTCTTCAGGCCGCGGCCGGCACACACCACGACGTCGGCGGCGGCGATGCTCGCCTCCTTCGGGGCGCCTTTGCCGAGGACCTTGATGGGGCTCGGAACCTTCGCCACCTCCCGCTTGACCACCTGGCCCCTATGCGAGGCGTCCTTCGTCGCAGCCTCCAGCGCGCGGTAGCGCACGGAGACCATGGCCGGAGAGGACTTCGTCTTCACGTGGGCGAGGAAGTTGCCGGTGAACGCGGGCCGGACCTGTAACAGCGAGCCGTCATCCTGCAGTTCCACGGCCGTGCAGTTCGAGGTGAGCCCCGCCTCCAGGGCGGTGGCAACGCGCGGAGCCAGTGACTTGCCGCTGAAGGTGGCGCCGAAGAGGACGAGGCTGGGCGCGGTTTCCTTCACGAGCGGCGCCAGATTCTGCTTGTACGCCAGCGCGTCGAACGTGGCGAGAGACGGGTCGTCGAAGACGTACACCGTGTCGGCGCCGTGTGCAACGAGGTCCTGCGCCAGCGCAGAGACGTCGGAGCCAAGCAGCGCGCAGGAGACAGTCCCGCCACTCTTGCCGGCTACCTCGCGTCCCTTGCCAAGCAGCTCGAAGCAGATGGGGTGCAGCTTGCCACCCTCTTGTTCAGCGTAGATGAGAACGCTTCTCTTCTCCATCGCACTACCCTTTCAGCAGCCCGTCTTTGTCGAGCGCTGCAATCAGTCTGGCGGACGCGTCCTCACCTTTGAGGACCTCTCCTTTTCGCTTCTTCTCTGGAGGCACGGAGATGCGCTCCACCCAGGTCGGCGACCCGCTGCAGCCGAGCTTCGCGGCGTCGGCGGCGAGGTCGGCGGCGCTCCACTTCTCGACCTCCGCCTTGCGTGCACGGAGCTTGTCCTTGAGCGTGGGCAACCGCGGGGTGTTCAACTCCTTCGTGCCCGCGATGAGAAGCGGGAATCCGGCCTCGACCTTAAGGGAGCCCGAGGCGGTCTCGACGACGGCAATGACCTTGTCGGCCGTCGCTTCACTGAGCTCCGAGACGAATGAGAGATGCGGGATGCCGAGGCGCTCGGCGACGGACGGGCCGACCTGACCGGTGTCGCCGTCAACCGTCTTCTCGCCGCACAGTATGAGGTCGAAAGCGCCCACCTTCTTGATGGCGGCGGCGAGCGCGTACGAGGTGGCCAGCGTGTCAGCGCCGGCGAGCGCCTCGTCAGTCAGAAGGATGCCTCTGTCGGCATCACGAGCGATTGACTCGCGCAGCACTGCTTCCGCCGACGCGGGCCCCATGCTGATGACCGTGACCGTCGCACCCAGCTTCTCCTTCATCTGCTGCGCTGCCTCCAGCGCATTGAGATCGAAGGGGTTGATCTCGGCGTCGGCCGACTTCCGGTCCACCCATCCCTTCTCCTTGATGAACTGGACCTTCTCGATGTCGGGAACCTGCTTTGCAAGGACGATGATATGCACCTGAGCGCACCTCCTTCTGTGGCGTCGCTACTCCTGCCCTGGATGCGGGGCGCCGGTTGACGGCGCCCCGCGGACTCTCTTCGACCGGCGTTCCTCCGGGCTTCCGGCGGGCGGTCGCAGGCAGGAGTCATCCCGCCTAGATCTTGCCCACCTCTTCCCGGGAAATGATGATGCGCATGATTTCGGACGTGCCGCCGCCCATCTCAAGCACCTTGGCGTCCCGGAAGAACCGCTCGACCGGGTAGTCCGTCGTGTAGCCCGGGCCGCAGAGGATGTTCATGGCCATGTTGCACACCCAGGTGCACTCCTCGGTGGCGAACAGCTTGGCGATTGCCGCCTCTTTGCCCGCCGGCAGCCCCTGGTCCTTCAGCCATGCGGCATGGAACAGCAGGTTGCGCGCTATCTCGACGCGGGATGACATGTTCGCAATGTGGAACTGGATGGCCTGGTTCTTGATGATGGGCTTGCCGAACTGCACGCGCTCTTTCGCGTAGGCGATTGCCTGCTCGAGCGCCACCTGCATGAGACCCAGGCCCTGAGTCCCGATGCCGATGCGGGCGATCTCGAGGGCGGACAGCGCCAGGGGCATGCCGGCGCCGACCTTGCCCAGCACCGCGGCGTCCTTCACGCGGCAGTTCTCGAGGAAGTACTCTGTCGTGGGGGAGGCGGTCGCGCCCATCTTGTCCTCGACCTTGCTCATCTTGATGCCCGGGTTGTCGCTGTCGACCACGAAGGCCGTGAACTCGAGTTTCTGTGCGTCGGGAGCGCTGGTCTTGGCGACCAGCACGTGCGCGTCCGCAATCATGGCGTTCGTGATGTAGTGCTTGCTGCCGTTGATGACCCACGAATCGCCGTCCTTGACGGCGGTCGTCTTCATCGATGCAACGTCGGAGCCGGCTTCTGGCTCAGTCGTCGCGAACGAGATGATGGAGCCGGCGCAGGCCGGGATGAGGTACTTCTTCTTCTGCTCGTCGTTGCCGCCCAGCCTGATGGCATCCATGGCCAGCCGCTGCGTGTTGAACGAGAAGGCAGTGGAAAGGCATCCCTTGGCGATCTCCTCGAGAGCGACGCAGTGGCCGACGAAGTCGAGGCCTTCGCCTCCGTACTCCGTCGGTATGTGAATGCCGATGAGATTGAGTTCCGCGAGGCGCTTCAGGTTCTTCTCGATGATCTTGTAGTCGTGCTTCTTGTCGGCCTCGACGGCGGTCTTCTTGAACTCCTCCGCCGCACCCTTTGCGATCTCCCGGATCTCATCGTGAACCTCGGTGAAATAGGGGAACTTGCCCATGTGTGAACATCCTCCTTCTGCAGAATGTCTCGATTCCTTGTCAATCCCTCAAAGGCGCCTGATGCATCTCCTGCAAGCACGCCGACGCATACGTCCCCCGTGCGTGCGATGCGACGAACGCCGGATGTGTCCGGGGAGCCTACTTCTTGACCACCGGCTCCTCGATAGCTTCCGTGAGACCGATGAGGCGCCGCGCATACTCGATGGACCTGTCGAGGCCGGCATTGCCTCTGATCACTATCTTGGCGCCGTCAGGCGAGCCACCACCGTGCATGCATCCCGGCACACCTGCGCCGAGCGTGAGCCACTCTATGAGCCGCGCTATCTTCACGCGCGATTCGGCACTCGATGCGGCCTTCAGGTACTTCTGTACTAGGCGGCCATAGGCGGGGTTGTTGAAGTCAACGTACGAGGGCATGCACCCCGTCTCTCCGATGCCGCCTGCGATCTCCTGCGTCAGCCGCTTCGTCTCGTAGGGCAGCGTGGCCACGTGCACTTTGTTGACGTTCGCGAGCAGCGGGTCCGTGAGCCATTCGCCCGAGGGGTGCTTCTTGCCGAGAGCCGACGCGGCGACGCCCATGCCGAAGGTAGTCTCATTGTTGACGTACATCTGCGTGAGCTTCTCGTTGAATGCCTTGGTCGAAAGCCCATTGGCCCGCGCGATGAGCGCCGCGGCCCCGGCCATGACGTCGCCCTGGCCGGCCACGCAACCGCCGATGGCCGCGCGGTAGGGGGCGATGAAGTTCATGACCGCAGCGCCGGCGAACTTGAACTCACCCGCCAGGAACACCCGCTCCTTCGGAACAAACACGTCCTCGAAGAACAGGTACGCCTGCGTAATGCCGCCAATCTCGACTGGCGCATCGAAGCCTTCGTCGAGTTCTCGCGTGTCGCTGGGGCGGCGCGCCTCAACTATGGTGAGACCAGTCGTGTCCTTCGGGATCACGAACGAGACGGCGTAGGCCTTGTCGGCTTCCCGGTAGCCGGACCCCGGAAGCACGAAGATCTCCTGTGCGGCGGCCGTGCCGCAGATCATGATCTTGGCGCCCTTCACCACGATGCCGTTGTCCCTGACATCCACGATGTGGACGTTCATGTCCGGGTCTTCCTGCTGCGAAGGAGTCAGCGCGCGGTTTCCCTTGGGGTCGCTGAGAGCGCCCGACACCGTGATGTCGTTATCTTGGGCGAACCTGAGCCAGTCTGCCAGCCGCTTGTGGTAGTCCGTGCCCATCTCGTGATCCATCTCGTAGGTGGTGACCCACATCGAGTTGAGCGCGTTGTACCCCGCGCACCTTCCACCGGTGCACGTGCCAGTCAGATGATAGGCGGCTCGCTTCATCTTGCAGTTGGCGATCATGTCGTCTGCGGACTGGTTGACGGAAAGGTAACGGGACACCTTGTCGCCGGTGAGGTGGGAGACCGTGGAGAAGATGTCCGAGTACTGGGGGTCGAGCGCGGCCGCGTAGAGTTGAGCATGCCCCTCGACGGTTCGCCGGGTGTTGGGATCGGTGGTGACGTCCTGGATGAGCTTGCCGAACTTGTACATGTTCGGTTTCAGCTTCTTCAGTGCCTGCTTGTACTGCTCCGGGGTCTTGAGAGCCATCGGTCCTCCTTCGGTTATGTCACGCCATACCGGCGCGCATTCTACCATAGGGCCGGAAAGGCCTTCTACCTGCGTACGAACTGCGAATCAACCGGGAAGGGGGAGCCGGAAGAGAATGAAAAGTCGGGGCGAGAGGACTCGAACCTCCGGCCTCAGCGTCCCGAACGCTGCGCGCTACCAGACTGCGCTACGCCCCGT
>CAZVCS010000079.1:0-9310 GCA_964625765.1 uncultured Dehalococcoidales bacterium
CGCCGCTACATAAAGAAGGAGGCAGCGGCGCGAACATGCAGCCGGAGGTGGGCGTCCAACGACCCTATGGCGGACGAGGCATGCCTCGCCCCAGGCGCCCGCCCACCTCACCGGTATTGCGCGGACACCATGCACCCTCCGGCTGGCACCAATCGAGAGCGGTGCACGAACATCGCATGCCGGGCCCATTCCGCCGGAGCACTGAACCTGTTACGCTGTACCGTCACTCAAGTCGACAAAGGAAGCGTGCAGCGATGGTCAGAAGCACTCTTGACTCCGCGCCCGGTCACAGCCTCCGCCTCTGCGCCAACGTGCCGAACGTCGTCACAGCGGCACGCGTCGTCCTGGCGGCAATCATCGGCTACCTGCTCCACAGTGGAGAGGCAGGCGGCATTGCGCAGGCCGGCATCCTTCTCATCGTCGCGGGCGCTACCGACACGCTCGACGGATTCCTTTCCCGCCGGCTGGGGCAGGCAACGCCAGGCGGAGCCCTGTTCGATGTCGTCGCGGACGAGCTCCTTTTCATGCCGAGCCTGATACTCGCGGTGGGGGCGGGGCTATTCGCCCGGACCGATGGACTCGTGCCGTGGAACCCCTACTTCTACGCAGTTCCCGCGCTCGCGGGGGGCGTATCAGTCCTCCTGGGAGTGGCGGTTTTCCTCTGGAAGCGCCGCACGCGCTTCTTCGAGTTCCCCACCCCTCCACCAGTCGCGAAGGCCAACTACTGGTTCTGGATGGCGCCGCTGATAGTGGCCGTGCTGGGTGTTGGGCCGGACCTGCTGCTGGCCGTTCTCATGCACCTGGCCTTCATCTCCACCGTCCTGACGTTCTACGCGTACCTGAAGAAGGGCAGCTACGTCTTTACGGACTGAGCCTCAGGGGATGTACTGATCCGAGTTGGCAACGCCACTCCTGGTTCAGGGGCCGTTCGAGAACGGCCCGGCGGCTCTCTGAAGCCACGCTGCAACCAGCCACACCGCATTCCGGCGTAGGGCGGGCTCCAAGCCCGCCTGCCACCCGGTTGTCATACGCCCGCCTTCGTCGTTCGTGAGCGCGTTGCTCATGCCCCGTGGAACCAGGCGCATGCCGACCGCGGTGGAAGCAACCGTGGGCGACCACAGGCACCTCTACGGGCGGGCGTGGGAGCCCGCCCCTACACGAGGACACACCACCCACCGCCGGTGGAAGCGCTTGTCTCTCCCGTCATGCCGCGGGCCGCCTCGTTCGCCCACATAACACACGGACGATGGTAGAATGAACGGGTCCGAGCATCGGACAAGAGGTGACGATGCCAAGAGACCCGGAAAGAGAGTACGACCGCAAGGCGCGCCTGCTTTTCGTGCTGCACTTGCTCAACTGCAATACCCACGGGCTCACGCTCGAGGCCGTCGCCTCGCACTGCGGCGTGTCGATCCGCACGACGCGCCGCGACCTGAAGGCTCTCGACGCGGAGTTCGGCGCGAAGTTCGGCAAAGAAGATGGCCGGTGGGTTCTGCTGCCCGGCGCGGTGCTGCCGCCGGTCCTGTTCTCACTGCCCGAGGCCATGGCCGTCTTCATGGCGGTGCGGCTGCTGCTCGCCCAGAGCAGCGTCTACAACCGGGACATCGAGACGACCTTCACGAAGCTGGGCGCGGTGGTCCCGCCAATCCTTCGCAGCGAGATAGCCGGGACGCTCGACTGGATGCGCCGGCATCGCCCCGACGGGACCATGGTCAAGATGCTCAACATCATCAGCCGGTGCTGGATCGAGCGCCGGAGAGTGAAGATCAGGTACTGGACGCTAAACGCCCTCACGGCCGAAGAGCGGGTCATCGAGCCGTACTTTGTCCAGCCATCGGCGATTGAACACGCTGTCTATGTCTTCGCGTACTGCCATGTCCGGCGTGAGATAAGGACATTCCGGCTCGACCGCATCATCGAGGCCCAGGCGTTGACAGAAACCTACGAGATACCCGAAGGGTTCGACGCAAACGAGTACCTGACCTCCTTCTGGAGCGTCACAACCACGGGCGAGCCCAGGGTGGTGAAGCTGCGCTTCCGCAAAGAGGTGGCCCGCATCGCGGCGGAGACATTCTGGCACCCCTCTCAGGTGACGGAGATGCAGACGGACGGAAGCGCCGTGGTGACGATGAAGCTGGCGCTCACGCGCGACCTCGTCTCGTTTGTCCTGGGCTGGTCCGACATGGTGGAGGTGCTGCAACCGGAGGCGTTGAGACGGAAGGTAGTGGGAGCGGCGCGCCATCTGCTTGAGATGTACGAAGAGGCAGAACCGTCAGCCCTTCCGGCGCCGTTGGTCGCCCCGTCCGCCGAGGCTCGCGGGGCTATCCGCGCAGACTCAACCGCGGCATCGCAGTTGCCGCTCTTCGACGACTCGACCGGCTCCCGCTGACCGTGGGACATCGCAAGACGCCCCGCACCCCGCTTGCCCAGCCGCGGAAAAGCGAAAGGGGGGACGGCCCGACGTGCGGGCCCTCCCCCCTCTGCAACACAAGACCGGTGACGACCGGCGCTGTTGACTAGAACCTGCGGCTCTTGCCGCCGCCATAGCCGCCGCCGTAGCCGCCGCGGCCGCCGCCGCGGGAGCCGCTGTCGCCGCCCTCGCGGGGTCGAGACTCATTGACGGTCAGCGGGCGTCCGCCCATCTCTTTGCCGTTGAGCGCCGCGATGGCGGCCTCAGCCTCGGCCTGATTGGGCATCTCGACGAAGCCGAAACCGCGGGACCGACCGTTGACACGGTCGATCACGACGCTCGCCGAGGCGACCTCACCAAACGCGGTGAACTCCTCCTGCAGCTCCTGGTCCGTGGTCTCGAATGGCAGATTACCAACGTAGATCTTCAACTCTCTTCTCCTTCAGACTTCAACGTTATGTGGTGACTGGCACGCGTAACGCCCCGTACGGGGGCAGCGCCGCATTACCAGGTTCTTTGCGCCGACTGGTCCGAGTTGCCGCGGTCGCGCTTCGCGCGACGGCAGGTCGGACAACGCTTCGGTTCGTTGGTGAACCCCTTCTCCGCGAAGAACTGCTGTTCAGACGCGCTGAAGGTGAACTCCTGACCGCAATCGCGGCAGCGGATTGACTTGTCCTGATAGCTCACTGGATGACCTCCTCTCAAAAAGTAGTACGGCAGTTTGAGTAGCGGTCATTCAGGGCTCGAGCGGATTGTGAGGAACGGACGAGGACTGAAACGGCCTGCACTTCAACAACCACCATAAGTGTACGCTATTCCTTGTCGCCAAACAAATCGTCAAGCACACCCGGTCAATCCGGTGGCTGCAGGGCCGCCTCAAGGGCGGCCCGTATGACGAAGCACTACGCGGCGGCAGCCGCGGTGGACACTCGGCGCCCCTGTGACGGGCGCCTGCTGTCCATCCGTCGACGATCCGAGGCGCCGGCCTGGCGACCGTCACGGCGTCTGGATGCAAGCCGCGGAACGCGCACCGGAGCCTCGCGCACCAGCGGCGCATCGTAGTCGAAGCCATCAACCTTCCGGCAGTCGAGTCGCGTGTTCAGCAGCATCTCGACTCCGGAGATGACCTCGAGGTTGTCGGGCGTCACCAGGTTGATGGCACAACCCGTCCGGCTGGCGCGCGCCGTGCGGCCGACCCGATGCGTGTACGCATCGACCGTGTCGGGCATGTCGAAGTTGACGACGTGGGATATCTCCGGGACGTCGATGCCGCGGGCAGCGATGTCCGTGGCCACGAGTATCTCGATATCGCCATGGCGGAACGCGTCCATCGCCGCCTGCCGCTTGCTCTGCGGCATATCCCCCTGCAAGCAGGCGGTGCGGAACCCGTTCCTGTTGAGCCGCTCCGAGAGTCTGGCGGCAGCATGCTTCGTCCGGGTGAAGACGAGCACCTGCCGTGACTCGGTCCGGCGGAGCAACTCGATGAGCAGCGCCGTCTTGAGGTGCGGAGCGACCGGGTACAGCTCGTGCGTGATGGTGCTGACGGGCGCCTGGCGCCCGACCTCGACCATCACCGGGCTGCGCATGAAGTCACGTGCAAGCCTCTGGATATCTGCCGGCATGGTGGCGGTGAAAAGCAGCGTCTGTCGCTCGCGCGGCAGCAGCTTCAGTATGCGCCGGATGTCCGGCAGGAAGCCCATATCGAGCATCCGGTCGGCCTCGTCCAGCACAACGACCTCGACCTGGGAGAGATCGACAACGCCACGCTCGACCAGGTCGAGCAAGCGACCGGGACAGGCCACGGCGAACTCGACGCCGCTCTGCAGCTTCTTAATCTGCGGTTCATAGCCCACTCCGCCGTACAGCGTCACGCTGCGCAGCTTCGTGTCTTTGCCAAGGGTCATCAGCACGTCATGCGTCTGCTGCGCCAGCTCACGCGTCGGCGCGAGCACAAGGCTGCGTATGCGGCCGCGGCGACCGTCGAGCAGACGCTCGGAGATGGGCAGCACGAAGGCGGCCGTCTTGCCGGTACCCGTCTCCGCCAGGCCCATGATGTCCTTGCCCTCCATGACAGGTTTGATTGCCTTCTCCTGTATCGGCGTCGGCGTAGTGTAGCCGAGCCTCCTGATGCCCGCGGCAATCTGCGGGCTGAAGTTGAATGATTCGAAACTCACGAAATGCTCCTGTAGAAACTGAACTCATTCGGGAATTGCGCCAGGACGCAGCGGCAGAAGAGAGCGATGAGGAGCCAAGAGGGCCGGGCGTCCCCGCGAGGCCTTGCCGGCCTCGCAGGGACCACCCCTCCCGAACCTGCGGTTGTGCGAACCAGGGAATAAGACAGCCTGCGGCCGTCCTGTTCGAAGCCTAGTATCTGTTGCCTCGCCCGCCACCACGACCGCCACGGCCACCACCGCGACCGCCGCCACCGCCGCCACCACCATAGCCGCCGCCGTAGCCGCCACCGTCGTAGCCGCCGCCGTAGCCGCCACCGCCGCCGCGGTAGCCACCGCCTCCGCCACCGCCATAGCCACCACCGCCACCGCGATCCTCACGAGGACGCGCCTCGTTGACAACAAGGTTCCTGTTGAGGAACGCCTTGCCGTTCATGCCTTCGATGGCCGCTTCGGCCTCGGACTTCGTTGCCATTTCGACAAACGCGAAGCCCCTCGAGCGCCCGCTGAACTTGTCCGCCACGATGCTGACCGAAGTCACCTCACCGAACGCGGCAAACGCCTCGTTCAGGTCCTGCTCCGTCGCCTCGTACGGCAGGTTGCCCACGTAAATCCTCACTAACTGATCCCTCCTGCGCCTGTATTCCAGGCAGCCCGCGCGAAACCTCGCCCGCCGGGCATTGTCCGACTCACTTACCTGATGTCCTGATAACCGCGCTGGACGCCTTGCGTCGTCTGTCCGCCGCGCTGCTGTCTGCGCGCGCGTCGACACGTCGGGCATCGTTTGGGCTCGTTGGTGAAACCCTTCTCGGCGAAGAATTCCTGCTCCGCAGCCGTGAAGACAAACTCACTGCCGCAGTCAGCGCACTTGATGGTCTTGTCCTGAAAGCTCACTGGATGACCTCCTCTCCAAAAGTGGTTAGTAGAGTTACGGTCATCCCGAACTTGGTCGAATCCGTGGTCAGATTGAACGAAGCGGTCAATGGCCTAAACTGCAACTACCTACGACTACTGTACGATATTCCCGCCGACAGTGCAAATCGAGGCTCTCGTAGCCGGAAGAGAGTCCGGCGACATACGCCCCATTGACACACGTGCAGCCCCCGCTATACTGTGCCCGATCACCCGACATGGAGAGCCCGTCTCACAGGATGCTCACCTCCCATCCGCGCGCTCGCTCCGCGGCGTGCGTCCTGGCGCTGAGCAGTCTCCTCGCGACCACACTCTTCCCGGCTACTGTCGAGGCAGATGCTCCGCCAAAGGCGCACTGGGTGCGGCACCCCTCGCCGACACACGATGACCTCGTCATCCTTCCCGGTTCGGACATCGTGAGCTTCGACATCGGGGGGGACGACGGCCGGACAGTCTATGCCATCGGCACGTGGAACGCTCCGCCGGGCTGCATCGACAACGACTACGCCGACGACAGCATCGCCGCGGGACAGGCGCCGATGCTGTGGAAGACAACCGACAGCGGCGTCACATGGAGCGACCTGTCCAGCCACGTCCTCGACGCCGCGGGGCTGCCCGATTGTCTCGACGACAGCGTCGACTGGAACGACATGGTCTTCTTCACCGCCGTGGCGGCAGCCCCGGACGACCCCGACACCGTCGTGGTCTGCGGCTACGACGCAGAAGGCGCTCCCATCGTGGTTGGCTCCGAGGACGGCGGAGACGAGTTCCACTGGACCGGCTGCTCCGATCTCGCCGGCGAGATACTCTGCGTCGATGTATCTCCTCTCACGCCGGACGGGCGCAGCATCGCGGTCGGTACACTCGACCTCGTCGCCGGTGGCAGCGTCTGGCGCTTCGAGCCAGGAAGGACCCGGTCGGCACGCTGGGAAGACACCGCTGACATGCCGGGGTGGGCCGACGCATGGCTGGCGATGTCGGGAACGGCGACGCGGCGCGATATCTACGCTGTCAGCTCGGTGAGCTTCTCGCCTTTCTTCTCGACGGACCACGCCGTCACCGCCGTGCTCATCGCCTTCGCGGAAGAGCCGGACGGTGACGCATACGAAGCCTACTACGTTGCCACTGCGTGCTGGGACGACACTCCCGGATGGAACGAGGCCGCCGGCTTCGACGGCTTCCCGGTTCTCGTGGCGCCGGATGACGGGGTCATCAAGACGGACTCCTCGGCGCCTTCGTTCTTTCTGCGGCACATCAGCGACCTGGCCCTGCCATCTGACTTCGAGGCCGGCTCGCACGAATCAGCGCGTCTTCTACTCGCGGTCAACGGCGTGCAGGTGAATCCCGCCTCAGGCAGTACGATCAACGCGGGCGGATACGTGTTCGCGCTCGATGGAACCGAGCTGTCGCGCGACCTGTTCGGCGATGCGCGCAACCCCTGGGTCGCCAGCATCGACTACTTCGGCGACTCCACTCTGGAAGGCCAGGCTATCGCCGGCTGTTTCCTGCCGGAATCGATAGGGGACGAGTGGAGCTTCTCCGGCATTGATGACTGGTTCCAGGACGACGGCGACCACGCCGACGGCGACCACGTGCTGCCCTGCTGCGAAGGCGTGGCGGTGTTGTATGCCGAGGGGCTTGAAGAATGCTGCCCGTCCTGGAAGCCGGCGGACGCGCCGCCGTCCGGCCAGTTCAACTGCCAGGTCGCCTTCACGCCGGATGGCAGCCGCGCATATGCGACGACCGAGGGGGACTCCCGCCATGGGTTGGACGACTACCGCTGGGGTGATGAGAGCGCCTTCTCTATCGTCACCACGCCCACACCTGCAACCGCATGGGAACAGACAGGCCTCATCGATACGATGATTCACGAGATAGTCGACCTCAACTTCGCTCCGGCCACCGGCTGCCTGTACTTGCATACGAGACACCTCAGCTCGCCCGGCCGCATCTGTGGCTGCGAAAGCATCTGGCGAAGCTGCGACCGGGGACGCAGCTTCACTCGCATCCTTCACGGACGACCGGACAGCAACGATCGCGACGAAGATGCATTCGATGCCGTGATGGAGAAGTACTTCCGTGGCTTCATGAAGCCGACGACCGAGGGCTATCTGTACGGCACAGGCGTGCGCTTCATCATCGGCGATGCCATCGATGAAGATGAAGAAGAGCAGGTCGAGGCAGGCTTTGAGGCCGACGCCGTCTACCGCGCGACCGAGGACGGGGCGTGGGAGCGCATCAGCAAGTTGAGGCTGAACTACGAGGGGCTCGTCGTCATGGACGTAGTGGGAGGGATGATTCTCTACGCCGGCTTCGACAACCTCTGGTGGGACTTCACGGCCGGCGAGCCGCTGCCGTACAAGTCGAGTGGCTCGGATCCCGACCTGCCGTACGGCCACGACTGCCGGAAGACCAGCGGCGTGGCGCGCTGCCTTCTGCCGGATGCCGAGGGGTGCTGCGAGGAGCTGGAGTGGGACTACCTCATCCGCGGGCTGCGAGGCGCTGAGGAGACGGACGACCCCTACGAGCGGTTCGGCTTCTCGGGGGCCAGCGCCCACGAGGGAGTGGTGCGGCTCTGGGCCATCGACACCGCGAACAGGTACTGGTCGGAAGACGGCGAGGATTCGGAAAGCTACGACTTCTGCCTCAGAGAGTTCATCAACGACGCGTGGGGACGCCTCTGGACCTACGATGACTGCGTCGCCGCCGCGGACATCGCCGTCCTCGTCGATGACGCCGCGAGCCTCATCCCGACCGACGACTGCAGTTGCACGAATGAGGAGTTCGTGCTGGAGTGGGAACGCCCGTGCGACGGATGCGAGTACGAGATACAGATAGCGCTCGACTCTGAGTTCAGGAACGTCGTGCTCGACACGGACGACTTCACGTCCGGAGCAAGCGCCGGCGCCGGACAACGCTTCTATCTGCCTCCGGAACCGGCGCATCCCAGCGTCGTCGTCGAGCAGGGTCAGCTTCAGTGCAACACACGGTACTGGTGGCGGATTCGAGTTCACCTGATGGAGACCGGCCAGATAGTGACCGGATGGTGGTCCGAGCCGGGGACCTTTCGCACCGCACCGGGGCCGTCGCGGCCGCTCACCCTGACGACGCCGGTGGCCGGGGCGACGCGGGTGCCGCTCCGGAACGTCGGCTTCACCTGGAGCAGCGTCAGCGGCGCGAGTTCGTACGACTTCATGCTGGTGGACGCGGAGCGTAACCATGTGGCGTCGAAGATCGGCCCCGAGACCTCGTTCATCCTGCCGGGACCGCTGGAGCAGGGAACGCCATACATCTGGAGGGTGCTGGCTCTCGACGGGCAAGAGGTCATTGCCGAGTCAGACCGGGCAACCTTCGTCACGGAACCTGCGGCGGAGGCGCAGCCCGCATACGTCACGCCGGTCATCAATCCTCCCGCCGCTCCCGGAACACCGGACTGGGTGGCGCCGTTCGTGTGCGGAGTCGCCGCCCTGTTGCTCGCCGCGCTGGGAGCGCTCTCGTACGTGAACCGGCAGGAGCGGCGCCGCCGCGCAACGCGATAGCAGCCCGGGTAACGTCCGGCGTCGCACTTCCGGCCCCTCCAGAGCCGCTCCGGCATCGACCAGTATGCCGACCCCGGCATCGTCCGTCCGGTGTATTGACAAATGTCATCCCGTTCGTTAGTCTCACCAGTATCGGCCCCTGAGGGTCCTTTTTCTGTTGTCGGCCTGACGGGTCGAAATACGAAGCGAAGGAGGAGCGCCTACTGAGTGAATCCCGACGCAAGGGCCTCTCGCCCGTCGCTCTCCCCATCCACGGCACCGGTCGATTCAAATGGGCC
>CAZVCS010000080.1:0-2621 GCA_964625765.1 uncultured Dehalococcoidales bacterium
CGGGCCGTTTGCGTAGGGCCAGGCGACACCGACGTGAATTCGTTCAGTCACAGCATCCTCCTTGTGGTGACGCCGCGCAGCAACCAGCAGCGGTGAGGCGGACTAGAGCGTACGGATCAGAGTAAGAATCGATTATAGCCGACGCGATGGCAGCGTACCAGACGCTTCCTTGACGCAGACGTACGCGCGCTGTATATTCTCTACACTTTTTATCTGCTGGAGGGCCCATGCAGTATCCCAAGTTCAAGGAGATGGAGCGAGCCTACGGGTTCGACGAAGTAGCGCTGGTTCCCGGCGACGTCACCGTCAACCCGGACCAGACCGACGTCGGTTTCGAGATCGGCCCTCACAAGTTCCAGATCCCCATCCTCGCGTCCGCGATGGACGCCGTCGTCAGCCCTTCTTCCGCCATCGAGTACGGGCGGCTCGGCGGGCTGGCTGTCATGAACCTCGACGGCGTGCAGACGCGCTACGAGGACCCCGACGCCGTCCTCCAGCAACTGGCCGAGACGCCTCAGGCCGAGGTGACCGCCCTGCTGCAGAAGCTCTACGCCGCGCCCGTCAAGGAGAACCTGGTGGCCGAGCGGGTCGCTGCCATCAAGAAGGGTGGCGTGGTCTGCGCAGTGTCGACCACTCCCGCCAACACCAAGCGACTGGCCCCTATCGCCAAAGAGGCCGGCATGGACATCCTTGTCGTCCAATCGACGGTCACCACCGCAGCACACATCTCGAAGAGCGCCAAGGGTCTCGTGCTTCCGGAGCTCAAGAAGCAGATGCAGCTACCCGTCGTGGTAGGCAACTGCTGCAGCTACAACGCCACACTCGAACTGATGAAGACGGGCGTTGATGCCGTGCTGGTGGGCGTTGGACCGGGCGCGGCATGCACCTCCCGCGAGGTGCTGGGAATCGGCGTTCCGCAGGTATCGGCGACGCTGGAGTGCGCCGCAGCCAGGGAGGCCTACCTCAAGGAGACCGGCAAGTACGTATCGATCATCACCGACGGAGGGTTCCGCGTCGGCAGCGACGTGTGCAAGGCCTTTGCTGCAGGCGCCGACGCCGTAATGATTGGCTCTCCGCTGGCGCAGGCAAAGGGCGCCCCGGGACGAGGCTACCACTGGGGCATGGCGAATCCCCACCCCGCGCTGCCGCGAGGCACGCGTGTCAAGGTCGGGACAATCGCAACCCTGGAGCAAATCCTGTTCGGTCCCACATCAGTGACTGACGGTACCCAGAACTTCATCGGCGCGCTGCGTACCAGCATGGGCATGTGCGGCGCACGGAACATCCGGGAGATGCAGCACACGAGGATGATTATCGCCCCGTCCATCAAGACAGAGGGCAAGTACCTGCAGATGACACAGCGGCTTTAGCCACGGCTGACTGCGGCACGCTGACGACAGCAAGACGGCCCGCCTGAGCGCGGGCCGTCTTTCGTTTGGGTCCAGATGTCAGCGGCGGAACGCGGCTCCGTCCACGGGTGGGAGGCTACTCGTCATCGTCAGGTTCCTCTTCGTCATCGTCCCCCTCGTCCTCTCTCTCCTCAACCGGCGCCTCCTCCGAGCGGGCCAGGTGGGCGCCGATGGACACCGCCCCTCCGGCATCACCGCCCTTCGACTCGTACGGCGCCTTGTCCACCGCAGCGCGAGCCTGAGCGATAGACTCTCCCTCTCCCGTCGCATCCACGATGATTGCGTCAACGCCGGCACGCCAGAGGACGGCAACCTGCAGCGGCGTCAACGATGACACCACCTGCAGCAGCACAGGTTTGCCCGACGTGAGACGTATGCGGCGGCACTCGACCGCCGAAAAGATGCGCTCGAGCTCCAGTCCGTCAGGCGCCAGAACCATCGCATCGGCGCCGAGGTCGGCCGTCGCCCGCAGCCGGCTCCCCTCCGTGCCCGCCGTGATACGGACAAAGCAGGCGGTATCCCTCCAGGCGAGCACCTCAACCGGACCGTCGGGACCACAGACGACGAAGTCCCACGGCGTGCCGGTTCGTGAAGGCAGGGGAGAGCCGGTGTCGAGCCACATGCCGGCAGGGATGGCGGCGAGGAGAGAGCCGGGCTCATGGCGAACAGCCGGCGCGCCTGCAGGATTGACGTAGGCCACGGCGTCAGCGCACGTCGAAACGGTGGAGGTGAGACGGTCGCCCGGCATGCCGGCGACGCGCGCTATCACGAGCATCCGCTTTCGAGCAGGGGCGGGCTGCGCCAGCCCGAATCCAAGCGGCGCCGGACTCTTGTGCAGCTTCTGCAGCAGTTCCACAAGTCTGCTCAATCGCACGCTCCCTCAATCGAACTCGATGGGGTCGTATGTGGCGCCCGCGACCTGCCGGAACACTCGAAGACTGTCGCGCAGGGATGAACCCTGCGCGACAGATTGAGAGACAACCAACCAGAGAGCCGCTACTTCTTCTCAGCGGCAGGACGCTCCGCACGTGCAGCGGCAGGGCCGGGACGAGCTTCAGCGGCCGGCTTCTCTTCCTCGGCAGCCTTCGCTTCGGCTTCTTCAGCCAGCGGCTTGCGCTCCTCCTCGATCTTGACCACGACGAGGTTGGGGGCATTGAGCACTGCGACACCGGACGGCGCCTTGACATCGCTCACACGGATACCATTGCTCGC
>CAZVCS010000080.1:2631-9294 GCA_964625765.1 uncultured Dehalococcoidales bacterium
ATGCGCTGCCAGGACACGGGCGAGCCGGCCGTGGTGATGGCGCTGATGTCGAGCTCGCTGAGCACATCCTCGATGACCGTGACATCGGTCGGCAGCCCGGTCTGGGTCGGGTCGTCGTTGATCGCGGTGATGTCGACATCGATACGCGCCGGAAGGTCAGCGGGGAGGCACTCGACGCTGAGCGAAGAGAGGTCGACCACCAGAGTGCCGAGCTTGAGAGCCACCGCAGGAGCCTGGCCGACCAGATGAACCGGTACGTCGACCGTCATCTTTTCCTTGCTTCTGACCTGGTACAGGTCCACATGAAGCAGGGCGCCGGTGCCGGGCTTGCGCTGAATCTCGCGGATCAGCACCAGTCTGGCCCGCTTCTCACTGCCTACCTTGAGGCTGATAAGCCGGGATGTGCCCGCCTGTGCGATGACCTTCTCCATCTCGGTCGTAGGGCCTTGAACCGATAGAGACTCGAGCTCGTGTCCGAAGACGTGAGCGGGGGTTACGCCGCTCCTGCGGAGACCGCGGGTCTTTTTGCCCAGCGTCTCGCGCTGCTCGAGTTGAAGTGTAATAGTCTCCATACTGTCGCTCCCATTACTCCGCCCGCGGCCGGTCGCCGCGCCGGAAAGTATCCGGTATCGTATCACTCGCGGAGGTATCAGGCAAGCCGACACGAACCCTTGCGTTCGACAGCCGCCTTGCCTATCATTCCGGGTGAGGCGCGCGCCGCGGCGGCGCACTGCCCGACAACGGAGGTGCGAGCATGAGACAGGACTACCTGCTTCCGAGTCCGCCGGCGCCGGCCATCCGCGAGGCGATGGCAAAGGCGGTACAGCGGAAGGAGAAGGGACTCGAGGTCTACGACTTCAGCAGCGGTAACATCGGCAATCTCATGGTGAGCCAGCCCGTGTTCTCACGGATGGACGTCGAGGTAGCCGACTCCGTGATACCGGAGTTGCGACCGGTTGTCGAAGGACTGCGAGACGGCATCGTTTCGTCGTATCACCCAATGCCGAAGGGCGTTGCCTACTCGCCAACCGGCGGCACCGACTCCATACGGGCGCTGGTGGCCAGGTACTACCGTGAGCTTCACGGCATACCCGTGCAGGACAGTGATGCCGATAAGGTCATCGTCACCGCCGGGGGCCAGCAGGCCATGACCGCGGCACTCCGGTCCATCAAGCCGGGCACCCGCGTGCTCATCCCTCAGTGGGAGTACGGCCCCGCCTCAGGCGTCATCAAGTCGCACGGCTGCGAAGAGGTCCGCGTCGCGATGAAGGCCGACCTATCCATCGACATGGACGACTTCCGCAGCAAGGCGACCCGCGGGGCGGTGTGTTATGTCAGTATGCCGAACAACCCGACCGGCTACATGTCGGCCGAGCAACTGCTGGAGATGGTCAAGGTGATGGCGGGCAACGAAGGCGCCGTCGTCTGGGATGCGCCCTACCTGCTGACGCTGGTCCGGCTCGAGGGCAAGCGCGCCTCGTTCGACGCACGGCTCATGCAGGAGACCCTGAACGCCCTGCGCGAACTCGGCCAGGAGTACTACCAGAGCCTGTGCGTCCTCTCCAGTCTGTCCAAGTCCTGCCTCATCGCCGGACTGCGCTTCGGCTTTGCCTATGGGAGCACGCAGTGGGTCGACAACATGGAGGCGATCGTCGGCCGCGAGAACCTCAGCAGCCCCACGCCGTCGTTCATCGCCGGCACGGAGGTGCTTCGCCGCTTCCTGGACAAGCCGAAGAGCTACGAGTGGGTCTGCCGGGTGCTGGCGAACCGTCTCACCATCCTCATCGAGGAGATGGGAGAGCACCTGTTGCTGCCCGGCAACGGACTGTTCGGGGCGCTCTATGTGCTCGTCAAGACCGGCAGCGAGCCTTGCAAACCGTTTGCCGACCGCCTCATCGAGCAGAGCGGCATCGTAACAGTGGCCTGCAACCAGTTCTACGGCGGAGAGGCACATGCGGTGAGGCTCTCGCTCGTGTCCGTGCCGTGGACCGAGGACGAGGCAGGATGGATCGCGAGCGTCAGAGCGCTGAAGAAGGCACTCTCCTGACGCACGCCCCGAGCTGCTGCGGAAGCCGGCTGCCCGTCGTCCGGAGCCGGTTTACTAATCGCGTTTGCCCCGACTATAATTGCCGACTGGAGGTGACCGAATGAGTGAAGCTCTCGACCTCGTGCAGCAGATACTCGACGAGCACAAGCAGATCCACAGCGACTTCCAGAGCCTTGACCAGGTGAGCGGCGACGTGGAGGCAGCGGCAAGGCTCGGCAGCGACAAGACGAAGGAGTACTTCGTCCCCAAGGGACTCGACCCCGCAGGTGAGGGCATCAAGAAGTGGAGGGCGCAACTCGAAGCCATCGACCGCGGACTGAAGGCCCACTTCAAGCGCGAGGAGACCGCGCTCGCCAACGCGTTCATCCGTGAGGGCACGCCCGAGCTGGCCCGATCCCTCAACGAGTTGCTCACGGAGCACGCCCAACTGAACCAGCACGTCGCGAAGTTGCTCAAGGATGCCGAAGCCATCGCCGCCGGCGGCGCCAGGATCGAGGTCTGGGAGGGCAAAGGCTGGGGAATGAAGACCAACCTCCAGAAGTTCCAAGCCGAACTCGAGGCACACGCGGAGCGGGAACGTGTCCTCCTCGGGCAGTTGAAGACACACCTCCACAAGGGATAGGGTTCGACCACGGATCCAACAGGAAACACCGCGGCCCGCTGCAGGCGATGCAGCGGGCCGTTCGTTTGTCCTGGTTGCCCGAAGAGCGGTCCGGCCGGCCAGCTTGAATCACGTCACAGTGCGACCGCCTGACCGTCCTTCCTGTGGTCCGAGGCACCGCAGTAGCCTTGAGACAGCACGCGGATAGCCTGCGCACCCCCGAACAGGGGTTCGCCGTACTCCGCCATCTGCACGCGGTGGCCGAGGCGCGTCAGTGAGGCTGCGACGCCCTCAGGAGCACCCCCCTCAAGCAGCACGCTGCCATCGGGCGCGAGATGCCAGCGGGGAGCGTCGCACGCGGCCTGAGGGTTCTGCCCCCCGAGACAGGAGCGCACGAACATCTGCACGTGCCCCTGCGGCTGCATGTGCCCGCCCATGACGCCGAAGCTCATGACGGGACGGCCGTGCGACGTGACGAACGCAGGAGCGAGCGTGTGAAAGGGGCGCTTGCCGCCGGCAACCGCGTTGGGGTGCGAGCGGTCGAGACTGAAGCACGCAGCCCTGGAATGCAGGGCGATGCCGGTTCCGGGCACAACGATGCCGGAACCGAAATCGTAGTAGTTGGACTGGATAAAGGAGACCATCATGCCTCCGGCATCCGCCGCCGTGAGGTACACCGTGTCCCCTTCCTTCGGCATACCACGCCGGCGTTGCCGGACGTGGAGTCCCGCGCTCAAGGTGCGCCGCAGTGCCTCAAGGGATTCCTCTCCCAGCAGCGCGTCCGAAACCACGTCCATCGAGGCCGGATCGGCCACGTACCGTCGCACCTGCTCCTGCGCCAGCCACATGGCTCGCAGTTGAGACTCGATGCTTTCGACCGAGTCAGGGTCACCGGCAACACCCACCCCTTCCCGGAGCAGCGCCACGGCAAGCAGCGCAGCGATGCCCTGGCTATTCGGTGGAATCTCGTGCAGCGTGAAGCCTCCGGACGCAGCGGACAGAGGCTCGACCCACTCGGCGGTGTGTGCCGCGAGATCGTCTTCGTCCAGCAGGCCCCCGGTGCGCCGGGACCAATCCGCGGTCAGGCGCGCCAGACGCCCACGGTAGAATGACTCACAATACGTCCCGGCTATCTCGGCCAGCGTCTCGGCCTGCTGGGGAGAGCGGAACCACTCTCCCGCCGCCGGCGCGCGACCGTGCGGCAGGAAGGTCGCAACGAACGAATCGAAGCCCCGGTACTTCTCCGCCGCCTCCCGCCATGTCCTCGCCACGAAAGGAGACACGGGAAAGCCGTGTTCGGCATATTCAATCGCGGGGACGAAGAGGTCGGCAAACGGCAGTATGCCGAAGCGGCGCGATAGCTCGATCCAGGACGAGACGGCGCCCGGGACCGTCACGCTGCCCCAACCGGTTGACGGCATCTCCGTCAGGCCGGCGAACTGGTCGAAGGACCACGCCCTCGGAGACCGCCCGGAGGCGTTGAGCCCGTGCAGCGTCTCGCCGTCCCAGACGAGAGCGAAGGCGTCGCTGCCGATGCCGTTCATGGTCGGCTCGACCACCGTCAGGCATATGGCGGCGGCAACCGCCGCATCCACGGCGTTGCCGCCGCGGAGAAGCATGCGGATGCCGGCCTGGGCCGCCAGAGGTTGCGATGTCGCCACGACGTTCGAGCCGAGCACGGGTGTCCGTCTCGACGGATAAGGAAAGCGCCAGTCCATCTCGCCCGGCAGCACTCCGGTTCCTCCTCTCCACTCACCGATGAGGGCCATGCGAGTATAGCAGAGGCTTCAGCAGGCCATGCACCTGCAAGAACGGTGGACAACGGCCGTCGCATCGTGTAACGTGACAGCCCGATATGGAAACAGACACCTCCGCAGCACGCCGCGTGCACCTGATGGACTCCATTCCGTTCACGACGACGGTGGACGGCACACTGCAGGCCATGAAGATACGCAAGGTCTCCCCATCGCTCACGAGGCTCGCCGAAGAGCTCGTAGGACGGTCGCTCGAGGTCGCGCGCCCGAAGGCGCTGGCGATAGAGGCTTATGTCGACGCACGCACCGACGGCGGCGTGACCATCGACGGTCACGTCTTCACCAGTCACGTGCTGCGGCAGAACCTCGACGGAGTCGAGCGCGTATTCCCCTTCGTTGCCACGTGCGGCGTCGAGCTGGACGCGGTGAAGGTCGACCAGTCCGACCTCATGGCGTCCTACTGCATGGACACCATCCGTATGCTGGCGCTGAACACGGCGCGGAGGGAGATGGAGCGCCACCTCAAGGAGACGTACTCCACGGGACAGCTATCGCGCATGGCTCCCGGGTCCCTCGAGGACTGGCCACTGCAAGAACAGCGGCCGCTGTTCGACCTCTTGGGCGACGTCGAGGGCATGATAGGCGTGAAGCTGACTGACCGCATGCTGATGCTGCCCATCAAGTCGGTCTCAGGCATCTTCTTCCCTACGGAGGTGCGCTTCGAGAGCTGCCAGCTGTGCCAGCGGGCCAACTGCCCGGGGCGCAGGGCGCTCTACGATGCCGCCGCTGCGGCGCGGTACGGAGTCTGACACGCAGGCGCCCCGGTCGGCGCCGCCTGTTCCCCGGCGGCGATGCTCGGACTCAAAGCCTGCGAAGGCGAGAGGCGCCTCCGCGAGAGTGTGCCACGATGGACGAAAAGAGTCTCGAACTGCTCGAGTTCCCCGCGGCCAAGGCCCGCGTGGCACGGTTCGCATCCTTCGAGCTGAGCCGGCAGGCCGTCCTCGAGCTCAAGCCCCTCACCAACCGCCGGCGCGTCGAAGAGAGGCTGCGGGAAAGCACCGAAGCGCGGAAGCTGCTCTCGATTGCACCCTCCTTCTCCATCGGCCAGGTCGACGATGTGCGTCCCCTGGTCGCGCTAGCGGCACAGGGACACGCGCTCCAGGCGAGTGACCTGTCCGCGGTGGCTCGGACACTCGAAGCCGTTGCCGACGCGCGCCGGGAACTCGAGGAGGTGAAGGAGCAGATACCGCACCTTTGGGCGGTGGCGGAGTCGCTAAGCAACCTGAGCGCCCTGGCGAAGGAGATGGTCAAGGGCATCGGCCCTTCAGGAGAGATGCTGGACTCGGCCTCGCCGCGACTCTTCGAGGTCCGCCGGCGCCTGGTTGACGCCCGCCGTGAGCTGGTCGCCAGCCTCGAAGGACTCATGGCCGCCCAGGACGTCCAGACGCTGGTGACCGACCATGTGGTGACGCAGCGCGAGGGCCGGTACGTCATCCCCGTCAAGGCCGAGTTCCGCCGCAGCCTGCAGGGCATCGTGCACGACGTCTCCAACAGCGGTGCGACCGTATTCATGGAGCCGTGGAGCACGGTCGAGCAAGGCAACGCGCTGCGCGAGCTCGAGATCGGTGAGCGCGACGAGATTCTCCGCATACTGACCGAGCGGAGCGAAGCCCTCGGAAAGCATCGCGCGGAGATCGAGCATGATATCCCGGCGCTGACGACGCTTGACGTCGCCGTGGCCCGAGCGCGCTACGCTCTTGCGGAGCGGGCGATTGAGCCCATCCTGATGGATGAGAAGGTCCGGGGAGGTCAGGGCACGCTCCTGGACATGAGGCAGGCCCGGCACCCGCTCCTCGGCCCGGGCGCAGTGCCCGTCTCGCTCAAGCTGGGCGACGGCTTCCGCGTGCTCGTCGTCACCGGACCGAACACCGGCGGCAAGACCGTGCTGCTCAAGACGGTCGGGCTGCTGGCGGCCATGGCCCAGGCGGGTCTGCCCATCCCGGTTGCGGACGGAACGGTGCTGCCGGTCTTCGACCAGATACTCGCTGACATCGGTGACGAGCAAAGCATCGAGCAGACACTATCCACATTCAGCTGGCACATGAGCAACATCGTCCGCTTCGTCGGTCACGCCACGGACCACAGCCTCGTGCTGCTCGACGAGCCGGGTTCCGCAACTGACCCGACCGAGGGCGCCGCCCTGGCGCGGGCGCTGCTGCGGCGCTTCCTGGAGTCGGGAGCGATGACCGTTGCCACCACGC
>CAZVCS010000081.1:0-9161 GCA_964625765.1 uncultured Dehalococcoidales bacterium
CCGTTTTTAATGATACGGCGACCACCGAGATCTACACTCTTTCCCTACCCGACGCACTTCCGATCTCGGACGTCGCTGAAGGCGGCCGGCGCCATCGGCATGGCGCTGCAGTGCGCCGGCGTCGTGGTCATGCTCACCGTGACGGCGGTGTCTTCTGATATTGCCGTGTGGGCGTACTCCATCCTGCTCGGCCTCGGTGCCGGGAGCTGGCTGCCTATCGTCTCCATGTTGACGAGCAGCAGCTTCGGGCTGCGGTACTACGGCTCGATCTACGGGGTCATCAGCCTTATGCTCAACATCGGGACGGCGGCCGGTCCGCTCGTGGCGGGGCTGATGTTCGATTCCATGGGTACATACCGCGCAGCCTTCGTGGTGTGTGCCCTCCTGTGCGCGGCGGCGGTGCCTATGGTGCTGCTGGTCAGACGGCCTGGTGGCCCGTTCGCCCGGCACAGTTAGCCGGGCGGTTCGAGGTGGAATGGCGCGCCGGCGCGCAGCTCACCCCTCCAGCAGAACCTTGAAGACTATCTTGACGACCTGTGCCGGGCTGCTCCAGTGCACCTGCGGCATGTGGGCGTCCTCGGGGAAGAGCACGACGAACTCACCCGCCCCCATCTTGAGCTCCGTGTATTCGACCGGCGTGCTGAAGAACATGATGTCCTTCGTCTCGTCGTACGGACTCGTCACCTCGAGCCCCTGTACCTGGCGGTAGCCCATCACCTCTCGGCCGGAAAGCACTACCTGGATGTCAGCGTACCTGCGGTGCGACTCGAAGCGACGCTCCGCAGCCGGCTTGGTCATGTAGCGCTGCACCATGTAGTACAGCTTCTTGCCGTCCACCTCGTAGGTCCCCGCATCCTTGGCCCCGAGGTTTCCTGTCTTGAGCAGCTCGAATGATTCCGCGAACCGTCTGCCCATGGCGGCGTACCGGGATGCGTTCTCAAGCCTGTCAAGCACCATGTCTCCACTCCTCCACCTGCGTCGTGGCGAAGGCCGTGTGGCCCTCGACGCGTATCGCCACGCTACCATGGGGCAGGATGCAAGTCAACAAGGATTCTTCCGTCCTGACAGTGCGAAGGACTATACTAGGTCACTTGCGGCGCCGGCGAGCAGGCGTGCTCCGGCGATGCGGTCCGGCAGAGTGTGCGGTGAATAATCCCCCGTTGCTGCTCATCCATGGAATGTGGGCCGACCGTGCCCACTGGAACCGGTACCGGCGTTTCTTCGAACGCGCCGGGTACGACACGTCCGCCGTTACTCTCCGGTATCACAGTGTGCCGCAGAACCTGGCCGGCCTCGCCCGTACGGGGATCATGGACTACGTCGACCAGGTGCGGGCGCAGGTTGCCAGGCTGACTCAACCACCGGTCGTCATTGGCCATAGCATGGGCGGCCTCGTGGCCCAGAAGCTCGCGGAACTCGAGCCGCTTCGTGCGCTGGTCCTCATCAGTCCCTGCGCGCCGGGAGGCGTGTGGTGCATCACGCCGTCGGTCATCGGCTGCGCCGGTGGCAACCTCCTGGACGCGGTTCTGAAACGCCCGTTCATCATCCCTCCGCGCAATGCCCGGTACGGCCTGATGAACACCCTGTCCGCGCGTGAGCAGACCGTCATCCAGCAATCGTTCTTGCACGAGTCCGGGAGGGTTCTGTGGCAGATACTCGTCGGGGCCGTGCGGGTGGACGAGCGAAAGGTGCGCTGTCCCGTGCTGGTGCTTGTCGGGTCCGCGGACCATGCGACGCCTCCGGTTGTAGCCAGACGCATCGCACGGAAGTACGGCGCGGACTACCGGGAGTACCCGGGGCGCTGCCACTTCCTCAGTGCGGCAAGCGATGTCATGCAGGACGTGGGGGAATGGGTCGAACAGAAGGTGCGACAGTGACCGCTTCGGCAAGCTCGGCGGGGAGGCTGGCCCGGCTGCGGGAGATGTTCCCCGGGCTCGTGGTCCTGTTCGCGCTGGCGCACCTGTCCCACCACCTCGTGACCGCCCTGCCGGTCCCATTGCTTCCGTTCATCCGCGATGAGTTCGGTCTGGACTACACGCGTGCCGCGCTCGTCGTTTCCGCCTTCTCGATACCGTACGGTCTCGCGCAGCTCCCGGCTGGCTGGCTGGCTGACAGGTTCGGAGCGCGCCGCCTCATACTGCTGGGCATCAGCGGCGTCTCGCTGGCCGGTCTGGCGGTCGGCCTCTCCACGCAGTACGTCGCCATGCTGGTTGCGCTGGGCGTCATGGGCGCGCTCGGCGGCGGGTACCATCCGGCCGCTCCGCCTCTGATATCGGCGGTGACCGAACCGTCCCGGCGCGGCCGTGCTCTCGGCGTGCATATGATTGGCGGCAGCGCCAGCTACTTCCTGGCGCCGCTCATCGCTGCTGCCCTGGCTGCTGTCTGGGGCTGGCGTATGCCCTTCATTGCCCTGGCGATACCTTCCATCGCCTACGGCGTCGTCTTCTTCGTCATCCTCGGCCGGCGGGAGCGTGCAGCAGCTTCTGCGCCGGCTCGCGCTGCCAGGGCACCCACCGTCCCCTCCGGGGGACGCGTTCACTGGCCCAGCATGGCGGCCTTCCTCGTCCTCACCGGCATCTCGGCTGCGACCGTGCTCTCCGCCGTGTCCTTCATCCCCCTGTACCTCGTGGACATCTTCGGGTACGCCGAGGCCGCCGCTGCTGTGCCTGTGGCGCTGTTCTACTCCACCGGCCTCTGGGCGGCGGTGACCGGCGGCTGGCTGTCCGACCGCATCGGCAGCGTTCGCGTGGTCGGAGGCTTCGCCGTGTTGTCCGCTCCCGTCGTTGCCGTCCTGAGCCTGGTTGGCTCGGATGTCGCGGTGGTGGCGCTGCTGCTCCTCCTCGGAATCGGCATGTACGCGCGCGCGCCCGCCTCAGAGGCCTACATCGTGGGGCGCACCCCGGCGGGCCAGCGGTCCACCGTCCTGGGGTTGTACTACTTCGGCTCGATGGAGGGCAGCGGCGTGCTCGCGCCCGTGTTCGGCTATCTCATCGACCGCTTCGGCTTCACGGTGGCCTTTGGCGCAGGTGGTGCGGTTCTGCTTGTGGTGGCTGTCGCCTGCGTGCTCGTCCTGATGCGCGACAATCCAAGGGACTGACGCAGTCCGCTCAATCGGAAGACACAGGGTTGGAGGCGGGATTGAGGAACGCTGTCCGCCACCGCGCTGTGTTCAGTCTGAGGTTCTCACCGGAAGTGCGAAGCCGCGCCGCCGGTCACCACTTGACTTCGTACGGGCCAAGCATGAAATCGATGTCGGCCTGCAGGGCGTCCGCGGCATCGGCGCCAGCCAGGGATTCATCGAGGTCGAGCGAGAGACGGACATCGCCCCCCGCGGAGCCCAGCACGTGCAGGCTGCCGCACTCGGCGCCGCCGGCGTTGCGGATAGGAACAGTGACGCGCGACTGCGTGGCGCCGCTCTGAATCGAGTAGGTCTGCAGCCTCGCAGCTGTTGCGTCAAGCCCGTGGCGGGCGATGAGGTCCCGCACCTCGTCGTAAACCATCTCGGGATTGAGTCCGCGGTAGGTCTTCCTCACTCGTGCAGCCATACGTCACTCCCTCTTGAAGCATTATAGCACCGGTCCGAGACAGCGCCGGACCTGACTCGTGCTGCTATACTATCGCTGACGCCTATGAAAGACGATCTGATGGAGATCCTGGTCTGTCCCATGTGCAAGGGCACGCTTCAGTTGACCGTCACCGAACGTGACGAGCACGAGATAGTGACCGGTTCGCTCTACTGCAAGGCGTGCGACTTCACGTACCCCATCACGGAGACCATCCCCAACTTGCTCCCGCCCGAGATGCAGTCCTAGGGGCGGTAGACCACTCCGGCGGTGGGCGATTCCCACACCTCGAGTGCGCTCAGCTTCACCGGGGTCCTGCTGAACCCCGGTTCGAGGCGCACGTAGAGCCACGATGCGATGTTCTCGCTCGATGGCGCCATCGAGGTGAAGTCGGGCAACTCGTTCAGACAGTTGTGGTCGAGAACGGCGAGCGCCTCGCGCAGCAGCCGTTTCATCTCGGCGAAGTCGAACGCCATCCCGCCCCGGTCGAGTCCGTCGGCCATGACCCGCACCACGACCTTGAAGCGGTGACCATGAAGTCGCTCGCACTTCCCCTGGTATTCGGGCAGGTAGTGCGCGGCATCGAAGTGGTCCTCAACGAACAGCTCGTACATTGCTGCCTCCATTCGCCAGGTGCACCCAGTGGGAATCTCCGCTCAGCGCGAGCAACTCGCCGACCGTCCGGCGAAGACCCGGGTGCACGAAGCCGGATGCAATCTCTGCAAGCGGGACAAGCACAAACGCTCTCTCCGGGATCCCCGGGTGGGGGATGCGGAGCCGCGCCGTGTTGACGCTCCGGCTCCCGTAGAAGAGGATGTCGATATCGATGACCCTCGGTCCGTTCCTGAACGTCGGCAATCGTCCCAGCAGCCTCTCGACACTCAGCGTGACGCGGTGCACTCCCTCGGGGGACAGCTCTGTCGACGCGCGGCAGACGAGGTTCAGGAAAGGCGGCTGGGTGGAGAAACCGACGGGTTCGGTCTCGTAAACGTGGGACACCGCGGTGATGGGCGCCAGCGCCCCGAGTGCGTCGAGGGCGGATTCGAGGTTCCGGCGGCGCTCACCGAGGTTCGAGCCCAGCCCGAGGTAGACGTCATTCTGCCGCATGTATCCTTCCTCGCACGACGGCGTCCGCCACGATGCAGACTCGTCGCATCTCCTTGACGTCGTGAACGCGAACGATGTCGGCGCCACGCTCGATGGCGAGAGTGACGGTGGCAGCCGTAGCCTCGAGGCGCTGCGCGGCCGGCAGGTTGAGCAGGTAGCCGAGCACGGATTTCCGCGAGGTGCCGACCAGGAGGGGGAAGCCCAGCGACCGAAGCTCCCTGACTCGCGCGAGCAGTTCGACGTTCTGCGGTTGCGTCTTTCCAAAGCCGATGCCGGGGTCGATGATGAGCCGGTCCGCCGGCACACCTCGCGCGATGGCCTCCTGCGTGGCTCTCGACAGGTCCTCCGCCACCACGCGGGCTATGTCGTCGAAGACGACATCGTGCAGGGGAGAGACATCGCGCTGGTTGCTCATCAGCACCATGCCTGCGCCGCAAGCGGCGGCAAGGTCGGCCAGCCTCGGCTCCTTCTTCAGCCCCCAGATGTCGTTGAGGATGTCCGCCCCCTCGTCGAGTGAGACTCGCGCCACCTCGTACTTGTACGTGTCGACGCTGATGGGGAGGTCCAGCTCGCGGCGTATGGCGCGGACGACCGGCACGACGCGAGCCATCTCCTCCTTCAGAGGTATGGGAGAGGAGCCGGGCCTGGTGGATTCGCCACCGACGTCGATGATGTCGGCGCCTTCCTCCGCCATGCGCAGTGCCTGCTCAAGCGCTGCCGAGGGAGAGCAGATGCCATCACCCGCGAACGAGTCCGGCGAAACGTTCACGATGCCCATCAGATAGGTGCGTTCTCCCCAGGCAAGGCGTGTTCGGCGCATCCGTAGCTCCTTCGCGCTCGCTCGTGCGGCGGTTCGTCTCGTTGATTATGATAGCTGATTGGAAGTAGAATAATCGCCCCGTACTTTGCATCGTTAAGGAGTCCACGTTTCATGACCTACGAACCCACTGCGGTTAAGATCACCGACCTGACGCTCCGGGACGGCCACCAGTCGCTGCTGGCCACGAGGGTACGGACGCAGGACCTGCTCGACCTGGTCCCGGGCATGGACGCGCTCGGCTTCTGGTCGCTTGAAGTCTGGGGCGGTGCCACGTTCGACGTGATGACCCGGTTCCTGAACGAGGACCCGTGGGAGCGGCTGCGCCTCATCAAGCGGGCGGCGCCGAAGACCCCGCTGCAGATGCTGCTGCGCGGCCAGAACCTGGTCGGCTACCGCAACTACGCCGACGACGTCGTGAAGGCTTTCGTCCGCCACGCGGCGGAGAACGGTGTGGATGTCTTCCGCATCTTCGATGCGTTGAATGACGAGCGCAACCTGCAGACGGCGATGGAGACGGCGAAGGAGTGCGGCAAACATGTCCAGGCGGCTGTCTGCTACTCGCTGACGGAGCAGAAGCTGGGCGGTCCGGTGTACAACACCGAGTACTTCGTCCAGAAGGCGCTGACGCTCGAGGAGATGGGAGCCGACAGCATCTGCGTTAAGGACATGGCAGGACTGATGGCGCCGGACGATGCGTATGATCTCATCTTCTCCTTGAAGGAGGCGCTTGACGTCCCGGTCGCCCTGCACAGCCATTCCACCAGCGGGATGGCGGCGATGAGCTTCCTCAAGGCGATAGAAGCCGGTGTGGACGTCATCGATACGTGCCTCGCCCCCTTCGCTCTGAGGACCTCGCATACGGCTGTGGAGACCATGATCGCCGCGCTGAGCGGCACGCCCAGGGATACCGGTCTCAACCTGGACAGCATCCTGAAGCTCGACGAGAGGCTCGAGGCCATCGCACCGAAGTACCGCGACTACCTGGCCCAGACCCGGTTCTCCGTCATCGATACCGCAGTCCTGCGGCACCAGATACCGGGCGGCATGTACTCAAACATGGTAGCCCAACTCAGGGAGGCCAACGCTCTCGACCGGCTGCCCGAGGTCTACGAGGAGCTGCCGCGCACGCGGAAGGAGCTCGGCTACCCGCCGCTGGTCACGCCGACAAGTCAGATAGTCGGCACGCAGGCGGTCAGCAACGTGCTCTTCGGTCGCTACAAGGCCGTCTCAGAGCAGGTGAAGGCCTATGTGTACGGCCTGTATGGCCGTCCGCCTGCACCTATCGACCCCGACGTGCAGAAGCTCGTGCTCAGGGGCTACGAGCGCGGCGAGCAGCCGGTCACGGTCAGACCGGCTGATACCATCGAACCCGAGATGGAGTCGGCCCGACGCGAGGTCGGTGAGCTTGCGGCCGACGACGGCGACGTCCTGACCTATGTGCTCTATCCCACCTCCGGCATGCGGTTCCTGCGCTGGAAGTACGGCCTCGAAACGCCGCCTGCCGAGACGAAGGGCAAGACGATAGAGGACATCCGGCGGGAGGACGAGCTGCTGGAACAGGTGCGTAACGGCAAAGTTGTGGCAGGTCCCCCGGCGCACGGCCCCGTGGCTTCCGCCTCCGAGCCTCAGAAGACCGGCGCCGAGACGGTCGCCGGTACTCCTCTGCTTTCGCCGATGCCGGGCACGGTCATCCGCTTCCTGGTCGAGGAAGGTGACGAGGTCCACGCCGGCGACGGCGTCTGCGTCCTCGAGGCGATGAAGATGGAGAACGTGCTTCCCTCGCCTGAGGACGGAATGGTGCTCGCCATCAAGGCGAAGCCGGGCGATAGAGTCCAGCTTAACCAGACGCTGGCGGTGATAGGGTAACGGCACATGGGCAAGACTCTCGCCGAGAAGATACTCTCCAACAGGTCCGGCACGGACGCGAGGGCAAATGACATCGTCATCTCCCGCGTTGACCTGACCTTCGTGCAGGACACCACAGGGCCGCTCACTCTCCGGCTGTTCAAGGGAGCCGGTTTCGAGCACCTGGCGAATCCCTCCCGAACTGTTCTCTTCATGGACCATGCCGTGCCTAGTCCGGCGCGGCAGCTCTCCACCGACCACGTGTTCATACGCGAGTTCGCTCGCCAGACGGCGGCCGTGTTGAGCGAAGTGGGCGACGGCGTTTGTCATCAGCTTGTCGCGGAGCGTTACGCGCGACCCGGCGACGTGGTTGTCGGAGCTGATTCCCACAGCGTTACGGCCGGAGCGCTGGGCGCGTTCGGCACGGGCATGGGCTCGAGCGACGTCGCGGTGGCAATGGCGCTGGGCAAGAACTGGTTCCGGGTGCCCGAAACCCTCCAGGTGCATCTGACCAGTTCTCTCCAGCCTTTGGTTGGCGCCAAGGACCTCATCCTGTATCTCATCGGACACATCGGGGCGGACGGCGCCACCTATATGGCACTCGAGTTCACCGGGCCGGGCGTGGCAACCCTGGGCGTGCCCGACCGGCTGGTGGTTTCGAACATGGCGGTCGAGGCGGGGGCCAAAGTCGGCCTCTTTCCCGCCGACGAGCGCACAAGGGAATACCTGGAATCGATGGGCAGAGCCGCGGACTACTCGCCCATCTGTCCCGACCCGGATGCTCATTACGAGCGGACGTTGTCAATCGCACTCGACACGCTCGTCCCAGTCGTCGCATGTCCTCACACCGTGGACAACGTCCGCCCCGCTACCGAGTTGAACGACGTTCGCGTCGAGCAGGTCTTCGTGGGCACGTGTACCAACGGCCGCATAGAGGACATCGGATTGGTGGCCCGGCTGCTGGCCGGTCGCAAGCGGGTTCCCGGCACGCGGCTGCTGGTGGCTCCCGCATCGCGGAGCGTACTGCTGCAGGCCATCGAGAAGGGGTACATCTCGACGCTCGTCGACTTCGGCGCGATGATACTGCCGCCCGGCTGTGCCGCCTGTCTGGGATTGCACCAGGGAGTGCTCGGCGACGGCGAAGCCTGTCTCTCCACCGCCAATCGCAACTTCAAGGCGCGGATGGGCAATCCGGAGTCGTCCGTCTATCTGGCGAGCCCCGCCACGGCCGCGGCAACGGCGCTTCGCGGCAGAATCACCGACCCGAGGGAGATATTCTAGCCATGGCTGAGAACGTACTGCGCGGCAGGGCAATTACTATCGGCGACGACGTCTCGACAGATGACATAATCCCTGGGCGGTTTGCGAGCCTGCGCAGCAACCTGCCCGAGCTGGCGAAGCACGTGCTCGAAGACCGGCTGCCGGACTTCCGTGAGAAGGCGCGGCCCGGCGACATGATAGTGGGCGGTAGAAACTTCGGTCTTGGTTCGAGTCGCGAGCACGCCCCGGTCGTCATCAAGATGGCGGGCATCTCCGCTATCCTCGCGAAATCGGTTGCCCGCATCTTCTACCGCAATGCCATCAACCAGGGCGTCGTGGTCTTGGTGTGCGATACGGATGGCATTCGTGACGGCGACGAGTTGGAGATCCGGCTGGATGAGGGGACAGTGGTCAACCACCGTACGGGCGACGTGCTCAAGTGCGGCAGGATGCCGCCCCTGATGTCCCGGATACTCGCTGCGGGCGGGCTGATACCCTACATCAACAAGCACGGAACACTCGACGCGGCGGCGGGAGGCCGGCGTGGGCGGGGCGTGCGGGAGGTC
>CAZVCS010000082.1:0-8938 GCA_964625765.1 uncultured Dehalococcoidales bacterium
GGTCGACCACCTGCGTCGCGGCGGCCGCTTCGAGCGCGCCGATGAGGACGAAGAGACTCTGCCGGACTCTCCGGATCCCGCCCGTCTCGCGGAGGAGCGCCTGATGATGGCTGACGTGCGAGCGGCGATGGCGCGCCTCACGCCGGACCAGCGCAACGTCGTGTCGCTGCGCTTCTTCGGCGGATTGAGTTCGAAGGAGACCGCGGACGTGCTGCACAAGACCGACGGAGCCGTGCGCGAGATGCAGCGGGCAGCTCTCGAGAAGATGCGGGGCCTGCTCGCCCCGTGAGACACATGGACAATAAGGCCTTTGACCGAGTACTTGACGAATGCCTCGACCGGCTGAAGTCCGGTGAGTCCGTCGAGCAGTGCCTTGCCCGGTACCCCGACCAGGCCGGCCGGCTGGAGCCGCTGCTGCGCATCGCGAAGGCATCGCGGAGTGCGTACGAGTTCGAGCCGTCCGCGGACGCGGTGCGCAGGGCACGGGCGAAGCTCGCCGTCGCGAGCGCCGAACGCCGGGCCGCAGCGCACTCCGCACGCACTCCCGGATGGTTCGAGCGGTTTTTCTCGCGCCCGCTTCCCATCGCGGCCATCGCGTCCATCGCAGTCATCGCTCTGACTGTGCTGCTCGTCGTCGTTCCCTCGCTCCCGCCGGGCTCAATCGTGACCCCGACGAGCGAGCCGGGAACGACCGCTGCGACGGTTGAACCCTCCTCTCCTGCGGCTCCGACCTCGTCCACCTCGCCGACACCGCCGACAGCATCAACAGCACCCACGTCGTCCTCGACTCCGACGAGTCCGACGTCTGAGCCGACCCAGCCGACGGCCACCGAGACGCCGAACGTCGTCCCTGCCATGCCGTCGCGGGACGGCAACTTCACGTTCTATCTGAGTGACGCACCGAACGACATCGCGGACTTCGCAAGCCTTACCATCACCGTCGATTCCATCGAGCTCAGGCCGGACAGCGGCCCGGCAGTTGCCATCACTCCCGAGGGCGAGCCAGTCGACCTGGTGCCGCTGCAGGGAGACATCGCCCAGGAGCTGTGGCGCGGCGACGTGCCGCCGGGCGACTACAAGGCCGTCCTGTTGCACGTGAGCGCCGTCCACGGCATCCTCGCATCGTCCGGCGACAACGCTGACGTCATCCTCCCATCCGACCGGTTGCGCATCTCCATGGACTTCTCCGTCTCGGCTGACGACGCCACGAGCTTCGTCTTCGACGTGACGGTGCACAGGACCGGCAACGCCGGTGGGGGCGCGCGCTACATCCTCTCTCCTCAGGTCTCCGAAAGCGGCGTCAATCAGCCCATCCTGCCTGTCCAGAGCCAGCAAGGCGCGGGAGCCGGCACAGCCCCCGCATACGGGAGCACCGGCACGGAACCCCCCGGGCAGGACCGGAAGCCGAAGGACAAGCCTCGCTCGCAAGGATAGGGCCCGGCGGCAATCAACGGACATTCCCCCGCATCGACCTGACATCAACCGTCCTCTCGCGTTTCTCCTTCCGAAAGACACGCTTGCCACCCGAAAGGAGAGGCACGTCATGAAGAGAGTTGTGGCCCTTCTTGTCACCGTGCTGCTTGCCGGCATATCGGTCGCCGGTTGCGCTCCGTCGACCACGAGCCCGGCTGACGCGGCGTCCCCTGCGGAGTCCGGCTCCGCGGCGGCCCGCGGCTCCGCCCTTGTCGCCGCCGTGTGCACGGCCGAGGAACCGAACTTCCTGCTGCTTGTCAGCGATGAGGTGAACGACATCCTGGACTTCTCGGAACTCTGGGTGACCATCTCGGGAGTCGGATTCGTGATGACCGAGGACGATGAGGTCGTCCAGGAGACCTTCGAGGAGCCCGTAGACGTCAACCTCGTCGGACTCACCGGAGAAGCCGCGGTAGCCGTCTGGGCCGGCTACGTGCCGGAGGGTGACTACACCAAGGTGTTCCTCTACGTCGACGACGTCTGGGCCCTTCCGGCCGACGCCGAGAGTGAGGAGGAGGCCTTCGAGATCAAGCTGCCCTCCAACAAGCTGCAGTTGGTGATGCCGGTCGCGGTCGAGGGAGAAGAGCCGACGGAGTTCGTCTTCGACCTCACCGTTCACGAGGCGGGCAACAGTGGTCAGTACATCCTGAAGCCGCAACTCACCGAGAGCGGGCAAGGCGCGGAGTACGAGATACAGGAGCAGGCACAAGAGCAGACGCGAACTGGGAAGCCGGATTGGGCCGGGAAGCCCCATGAATCGGGCAAGCCGGCTGGCGCGGGGCAGTCGGATGTGGCCGGCGAAGGTGCGGCCATGGGACCTGACGACGATGCCGGCAAGCCGGAGGATGCCGGCAAGCCGGCCGACGGTGGCAAGCGCGAGGAGAAGGGCAAGCCTGACTGGGCCGGCACACAGGACGGCAAGAACAAGGACTCCTCCTCCGAAGAAGACTGAACACTACCTACGGCGGGGCGGCGGCTGTCTCCCACCGGCAGCCTTCGCCCCGCCCTTCTGTCTGACCGTACCGACCCTCCGGCACAGCCACAAGGACCATTGTAGGGCGGACTCCTATGGCCGGTTGCAGCCGATTCCTGCAGGGAACCTCTTGGGCCCCCGCTGGTCATCGACTCAGCCAAGGCGTATCATCGAATCAGGCTCATCTCCTGGCGGTCGCGCCACGGTGACACGGAAGCCATGCCGGAGCTATCCAGTCTCGCCAGCAGCGAACTCAGCGAGCACATAGACGTCCTCGCGGAGTCTATCGTGGCGCGACAGTATTCGCGTCAACGCGACCTGTGGAAGCCATACGGCGAGGAGGGGCGCAAGCGCGCCGTCCGGGACGCCCGCTATCACATCGACTACCTTGCCAACGCCGTCGGGCTCGAAGCGCCACCGCTCTTCGTCGACTACATCGCCTGGTGCAAGGTCGTGTTCCATCACCGTGGGCTGCCGGAAGCCACCCTCAGCGGCACGCTTGAGTGCACTCGAGAGATCATCCCGGAGATCCTTCCGGCGGCGCTGACCGGCGCCATCCTGCCCGTGCTGACTGCCGCCGCGGAGTATCTGAACAGCGCGCCTGTCGACGTGGACAGTTTCATCTCCTGCGGTGAACCGTACGGCCAGCTTGCGGCCGACTACCTGGCGCGACTGCTCGACGGTGACCGGACGGCAGCAGGCTACCTCATCGGCAACGCGATGGCTGCCGGAGCCTCGGTGGAAGACATGCACCTCCACGTATTCCAGCCTTGTCAGCGCGAGTTGGGCCGGCTCTGGCAGATGAACCGCATCGGCGTCGCCGAAGAGCACTACTGCACCGCCGCGACTCAGCTCATCATGTCTCAACTCTACGGCTACATCTTCGGAGGACAGAGAAACGGGCTGAGGTTGGTGTCCGCCTGCGTGGGAGATGAGTTGCACGAGATAGGCGCGCGCATGGTGGCGGACCTGTTCGAGGTGCACGGCTGGGATACGCACTACCTCGGAGCAAATGTGCCGGCTGGGAGCATCGTCTCGACTGTCGAGAGGCTCGCGCCGGACGTGCTTGCCATCTCGGCCACGCTCGTGTCACACGCAAACGCCGTAAGAGAACTCATCTCGCTGCTCCGCACGTCCCGAGCCGGAGCCGGCACCAGGATACTGGTGGGAGGGCATCCCTTCCGCATCGCGCCCGACCTCTGGCGCCGTGTGGGCGCCGATGGCACGGGCTCGGACGCCCTGGAGGCCCTTCAGACGGCCCGTAGCATCCTAGGGCGCGGATGAGTATACTTATCCTCCATGACTCAAGCGCTCGAGAGTCAGGGCGATCCGCATGCCCTCTACGCTGAGTTGACCCGGCTCAACAACCAGATGCTCACGATGCAGCGTGAGCTGGAGAAGAAGAACGCCGAGCTCGAGCGGCTCGCGTTCTGCGACACCCTCACCGGCCTGCTGAATCGCCGCGCCATCCTGGAGAAGCTCGACGAGTGGCTCCGTCACGTTCGCCGCTACAGGACACGGCTGGCCGTGGCGATGCTCGACCTCGACCACTTCAAGCTGGTGAACGACAACTACGGACATCGCGTCGGCGACCGCGTCCTGGCCGATGTCGCCGCGGTGATGCGGAGGGGCATCCGCGCGACGGACTCGCTCGGCCGCTACGGCGGAGAGGAGTTCCTGCTCATACTGCCGAATACCGACGCAACCGGAGCCGCCCTCACGGCGGAACGCGTGCGGGCTTGCATCGCGGGCACCCCGATGGCGGATGCGCAGGGCCGCGCCTTCACGATGACGGTCAGCCTCGGGGTTGCGGAGTATTGCGAGGGCGACGACGAAGACATGGTCGTCAGCCGCGCCGACACCGCCCTGTACCGGGCGAAAGACCTCGGCCGCAATCGGGTCGTCGTCGCTGCCTGCCCCCCGGCCGTTTCTCAGGACGCCGCAACATCGCCGACGGCGCAGTCCTGACCCGCCCTTTCTCAGTGGTCTAGCCGGCCTTCTGCGCGGCGAGAATCATCTCCGCAGCCTTGCGCGCCGCCTTGCCGACGATTCCAGCGCACATCTCGGGTCCGCCGGCTGCAGCGAACTTCTTCAGCTCTTCGGGGTCGCCCGGGTCGAAGAACCGGCCCAGCTTCGAGTCTCTGATATCGTAGCAGCGCGCGTGCCCGACCTCGGTCTCAAACCAGCGGTAGAACTGCTTTGTTGCGGCCGTGACGACCTTGCGCGCCTCGGGATTGTCCGTGCGGGGGTCGTACTTGATGAGTCCAAGTCCGATGGCCATGACGCCGCCGATGAGGCCGCCGCACTCGTTTCGCGTGCCGGCGATGCCGCCACTCAGCGGTATGGCCGTCTTGAGGGCAACATCGAGGCACTCATCTGACGCCAGGTTCAGATTCTTGGCAACCGCCAGCAGTGTGCAGCGCGCACAGGCGTGCATCTTCATCAGGTCCTCCGCCTCGCGCTGTACACGGTCGAGCAGGGCCTTCTGCGCATTCACATCCGGCATGGTGCTCCTTTCGCTCCCCTCTCAGGACTGCGGGGACCGGGTGCATTCTACCAGTACGCTGCCATGGGCCGTTAGCGGCACAGGCGGACACACGGCGGCGGCGTGAGGGCGCCACGTCCGGTGGTTGCGGGTTGTGCCGGGACTCAGGCCGCCTCACGACTGAGGCGGTCAACGATAGCCCAGTAAGGGTCGACGACCGGATGGACCAGCTTGCGTTCCGTTCCGGCCTGCCGGACCATCATGCCATCCGCCACGGGGAGGACCTCGCCGATGACCGCGGCCGCAATGCCGCGCTCGGCGTACGCCTTGAGCAGCGCCGGCGCCTCACCGGGCGCCATCATGATGAGCAGCGTCCCCTCGCTGATGGCGCAGAAGGGGTCGAAGCCGAACACGTCTGCTGTTCGGCCGATGACGGGCTGGACCGGGATGAGGTCCTGCTCTATCCTCAGACCGTAGCTGCCCGCTCTCGCCATCTCGTACAATCCGCCCCAGACGCCACACTCCGTGGCGTCGTGCATGGCGTGCACGCCGGGGAACTCACGGGCGATGGCGCAGTCGTCGAGGACTGACATCTGGAAGAAGATGTCCTCCGCCTCCTTCCGGAAGCTCTCACCGCCGGCTTGCACGAACCTGTCCGGGAAGCCGATTGCGAGCAGCCCGGTTGCCTCGACGGCAGGGCCTTTGGTGATGACAACGACATCACCCGGCGTCACGCGGTGCGGACCGCGGAGGTCGCGCTCGGGGCCGACGGCGATGGCGGTCGCGCCGCCGACCATCGGGTAGTTGCAGCCGGCGTAGCGGGCAGTGTGTCCGGTCACGATACTTATGTTGTACTTCACGGCCTCACGGTGGACGGATTCCCACATCTCCTCGAGCTGGGCCGTGGTTATCTCCGGGGGGAGGTTGAGGTCGATGGTGAGGTACCGAGGCAGCAGGCCGGACACGGCCACGTCGCAGAAGATGATGTGGAAGCCGAACCACGCGGCGCGGGTGAACCCGTACGAGGGAACGATGAAGAACGGGTCCGTCGCGAGGGACATGCACATGTCACCGAAGCGAAGCACGCCATAGTCGACCCCGTGGCGCGGGCCGATGACGATGGCGGGGTCGGGGACGCCGAGGCGGGGATAGATGACAGTATCGAAGAATTCGGGGTGGATCTTGCCGAGTTCAGGCAGGTCGTTCTTGTCGGTCATTCATTCCTCCCTTCGCAGGTCCTAACCTGGTCAGGTTCGAAGGGTCCCCCGCAACGCGGGGTTCTCAGCTTCAAGGTGAAGCTCCCCCGGAACCGCTGCCTATTCTATGAACCGTCACCCGGCCTGTCAACAGCCGCCGCCGCACCGCGTTCAATGCGCGATGGCGCTATTGACACACAAGGCCGCTCACACCTACAGTGGTACGGCATCCGGGCGCCTGGCGCAGCCGCCGCGCCCGCATGCCACGGCGCGGGCCCCACACGCGGGCAGCAGAGGGCGACGCCAGGGATGCGCTGCGGCATCCGGAAGGAGAGACATGGTACCTGACGGACCGAACATCCACGAGACCATCGAGCGGAACATCGCCATGGAGCTGGTCCGCGTCACCGAGGCGGCCGCGATGTCGGCCGCCCGCCACATGGGACGCGGGGACAAGAACCTGGTCGACCAGGAGGCGGTCACCGCCATGCGCTACGTCCTCGGGCACGTCTCGATGGACGGCATCGTCGTCATCGGCGAGGGCGAGAAGGACGAGGCGCCCATGCTCTACATCGGGGAGCGCATCGGCGACGGCTCGGCGCCGTGCGTCGACATCGCCGTCGACCCCATCGACGGCACGACGCTGTGCGCCAAGGGCCTGCCGGGCGCCATCTCTGCGGTGGCGCTGGCGGAGCGGGGCTCGATGCACTTCCCGGCCAGCTTCTTCTACATGGACAAGATCGTCACCGGGCCGGAGGCGCGAGACTACATCGACATCAACGCTCCGGTGGCGATGAACCTCAAGGCCATCGCCGCGGCGAAAGGCCGCAAGGTTGCGGAGCTGACCGTGGTCGTGCTGGACCGTCCCCGCCATGCGAAGCTCCTGACCCAGATACGGGCAGCCGGCGCCCGGGTGAAGCTCATCTCGGACGGCGACGTCGCCGCCGCCATCGAGGCCACGCTCCCTGACAGGGAGGTCGACGTTCTCATGGGCATCGGCGGCACGCCGGAGGCGGTCCTCTCGGCCGCCGCCATTCGCTGCCTCGATGGCGCCATCCAGTGCAAGCCGTGGCCACGTGACGAGCAGGAGCGCAAGGCGGCGGAGGCGGCCGGGGTCGATATCGACCGCGTCTACAAGACCGAGGACCTCGTCTCGGGCAACGAGATATTCTTCGCGGCCACGGGCGTCAGCAGCGGCGTTCTGCTGAAGGGCGTGCGCTACTTCCCCGGCGGGGCGCAGACCAACTCGGTCGCGATGCGCAATCGTTCGGGCACGGTGCGCTGGATAGATGCCTGGCACAACTTCTCGCGGCTGGATAAGCTGAGCGACTACGACACGCACTGAACCGGCCCGGAGACTGAAGGCGTCAGGGGGGCCACCGGAGCCATCCGGCCGCCCCCCTTCATTCCTCAACCGCACTGGTGGGAGTTCACCCGCAACTCTGGCGGCGCTCCAGCCGGCGACATCCGAACGCATTGGCCATCTTCAGCGCGGCCATGACCGCCTCGGCGGTGACCGGCAGCGGTTCGTTGTGGATGGACTCCCCCTTCACCGTCGCTCGCTCCGCCACCTTGAGCAGGTCTCCGTCAGAGACGTCGGCAAGGCCGATGGCCGCGAACGTCGTGGGAAGTCCCACGTCCTCGCAGAAGCCGTAGACCTCGTCTACGAGCCGCGACGGCTTGTCCGTCAGGAATAGAGAGGCGAGCACGCCGAAGGCGACCTTCTCGCCGTGGAAGAACTCGTGCGTCTGCGGCAGCACGGTCAGGCCGTTGTGGATGGCGTGCGCCGCGGCCAGTCCGCCGCTCTCGAAGCCGAGTCCGCTCAGCAGCGTGTTCGCCTCGACGATGTGCTCCAGCGCCGGCGTCACGACGTGCGAGTCGCACGCCAGCCTCGCCGCAGGACCGTGCTCCAGCAGTGTGTCGTAGCATAGCCGTGCGAGCGCATAGGCTGTCAGCGAGCCGTAGTCCCGCGTGACGTTCGGCGCGTGCTTCTGCCGGCAGGACTCGGCCTCGAACCACGTGGCCAGCGCGTCCCCCATCCCCGCCACCAGAAAGCGCGACGGCGCCTGCGCCACGACGTACGTGTCCATGATGACCACGTCCGGATTCCGCTTGTGGTAGATGAACCGTTTGACCACACCTTCCGTCGTGTAGACCACCGACTCGGCGCTGCAGGGCGCGTCCGTAGAGGCGATGGTCGGCGCGACGACGACCGGAAGTCTCAGCGCGCCGGCGACCGCCTTCGCCGTGTCGGCCGTCTTGCCCCCGCCCATGCCGGCAACGGCATCGCAGCCGGCCTTCGAGGCCAGTTCGACGATACGCCCTATCTCCTCGTCGGAGCACTCCCCGCCAAACCGCTCTACCACGAGCTGCACGTCCTTCTCGATGTCCTCGCGGAAGTCAGGCAGCAGCCGCTCCAGCACGTACGGGTCGCAGATGAGGAACCCCTTCGCGCCGAAGCGCGCCATCTCCCGGCCGAGCCGCTTGAACGCGTGCGAGCCTTGGACGTACCGGCCGGGGAAGACCGTGGTGCTGATCATTGCCCCTCCTCAGGAACGGGTGAAACGCGAGGTTCACTTTACACCACGGCGCCAGGCGCGGCCAGCGGGCCGGGAGTCAGGGCAGCTTCGCGGACGCCGGTTCGGCCGCATGAGGCACAGTGGCGGCAAGCACTGCGTATGCTCCGGTCCCGCGTGCAGAATCCGCCGCCTCCTGCCGAGAATGCAAATTATACTTGACACAATGCAAGATATATATTACATTCATTGTGGTAAGAGGCCGAACGCGATGAAGAACACGAAGATGAAGCTC
>CAZVCS010000083.1:0-8885 GCA_964625765.1 uncultured Dehalococcoidales bacterium
TGGTGCGCGATGGCCTGCATCCCGTAGCAGATGCCAAGCACTGGCAGGCCTTTCTCAAAGACGTAGGTGGGAGCCAGAGGCGCCCCCGGGGCGTATACGCTGGCTGGCCCTCCGGAGAGGATGAATCCCTTCGGATTGAGCGGTTCCAGGCGCTCCCACGGGGTGTCGCTGGGCAGGATCTCGCAGTACACATGCAGCTCGCGGATTCTTCGCGCGATGAGCATGGTGTACTGAGAGCCGAAATCGAGGATGACGATGGTCTCGCGGCCGCTCAGCGGAGCCGTCTCCCTGGGAGAGGGCTGCTCAGCCTGAAGGGACTTGGCGATGCCAAGGTAGGTTGAGACCTCGATGTCATCGCTGGTCGATATGCGGCGAGTTCTGTCTTCTTCCATGGCGGGTGACGGAGACCGGTTCCAGCTAGCTTAGCATCGCCCATTCTGGAGCGTCAAGGACCGCCGGGCGGGCAACGGCGCCGGACCCGGTGAAAGGTGGTCTATCCGCGCCGCGGGCGAATGTGTACAATTCCCCTGGCTCGGCGCGCGCCGGCCCGGCAGCCAGGCGGTGTCTCCCCCTCGCCATTGCGGGCCACGCGAACGCGGTGGCAACGAGGCTGCGGGCACGCAGCGAAGCCGCAGCCGTGAGCCAGTTCCGTGCAGGGTGATTGCCCCGTCGCAAGACGGGATTCGGCGGGCTGTCCACCGGTCGGCCCGGGCCGATCGGAGAAGGGGCGTCTGCGAGGCGCCGTGCGCCGCGTTCGCGGCCCCGGCGTGCTTCAGCGGCGAGCCGCACAGCGGCGAATTGGAGGGAACGATGGATACGGCACTGCTTGAGGCGCTCACGCGTATTGTCGGCGCGGACTGGGTCGTCACGGACTGGCAGGCCATGGAGAGCTACATGCTCGACGTCACCGCACTGCCAATACGGCCCGTGCCATCGCGCGATGTGGTTCTGGTGAAGCCCGCGAATCCGGAGCAGGTCTCCAGCATATTGAAGCTCGCCAACGAACGCCGTGTGCCCGTCATTGCACGAGGCGGGGGCACTGGTTGCGTCGGTGCGGCGGTGCCCACCATGGGCGGCATCGTCATGGCCCTCGAGCGTCTTGACCGCATCATCGAGGTCGACACGGAGAACCTCATGGTCGTGGCCGAAGCGGGGGCAACGCTGGAGAAGCTCCTCAAGGCGGTCGAAGCAGCGAACCTGCTCTTCCCTCCCCACCCCGGCGACGAAGGAGCGCAGGTTGGCGGCATCGTCGCCTGCAACGCCGGAGGCACCAGGGCTGTGAAGTACGGCGTTGTTCGCCAGTACGTCAAGGGCCTCGAGGTCGTACTGCCGACCGGCGAGATAGTCACCTGGGGCGGCAAACTGCTGAAGAACAACACAGGCCTCGACCTCCTTCAACTCATGATCGACTCGGAGGGCGTCCTCGGTGTCATCACCAAGGTCACCTTTCGACTGTACCCGCGGTTTGCCGGGACGGCGACGCTCGTCATCTCCTTTGACGATCGCCATGCGGCCATCAAGGCGGTCCCGGTCATTCTCCAGACGGGGGTCATCCCGCTCGCTCTTGAATACGTCGACCGGGATGTTATCCAGATATCGGCGGACCATCTCGGCAAGAAGTGGCCCGCGAAGAAGGGCACGGCGCACCTCATCGCCATCATTACCGGAAGCAACGACGAGGACGTCTACGAGCAGGCCGGGAACGTTGTGAAGGCATGCGAGAAGCTGGGCGTCGTCGACACGGTCATCGCGGAGACGAGGGAAGAGCAGGCGGACATCCTCAAGATGCGGAGTGAGTTGTACTCGGTGCTCAAGCCGCAGGTGGCCGACGTCCTCGACATGGCCATTCCACCGGCTCGCATCGCCGACTTCCTTGACGCCGTGGACGCAATAGGCAAGAAGTACGGGACGCGCATTATCACGTACGGTCATGCGGGCGACGGCAACCTGCACCCGCATCTGCCTCTCGAGCTTCACGAGCGCGGCATCCTTAAGGCGGTGAAGGATGATTTGTACCGCGAGGCCACGGGGATGGGAGGCGTCATCACGGCGGAGCACGGCGTCGGCAAGGTGCGCTTGAAGGAAGTGGCCATGTGCGTCGACGAGAAGCAGATAGAGCTCATGAGGGGACTTAAGAAGCTGTTTGACCCCAACGGCATTCTCAATCCGGGCACAGCCATCCCGTAGGCCAATGGCTTCCCCCTGATTCTGGCGTACAGGAGAAGAGATGACTGGAGAGTTGAGTGGCTACGCGCGACCGGCCGGGCCTGCCGGAGCGAGGAACTATGTGGCGGTCATCCCGACGGTTGGTTGCGTGAACGAGGTTGCACGCCGGATCGCGGCTGCGGTCGAACCAGCCCGGCCGATGCTGCACCACCAGGGGTGCTGTCAGCTCCCCACCGACGTGAAGATTGTGACCGACGTGCTCACGGGCATCTGCCTCAATCCCAACGTGGCGGCGGTCGTCCTTGTCAGCCTCGGGTGTGAGTCGGTGACGGCCGAGCACATTGTGGAGGCGGTTAAGGGAAGGAAGCCCATCGACCTCGTTCGGGTCCAGGCCTCGGGCGGCATCACGGCGACAGTCCAGCTCGGCACCGACGCGGCCCGGCGATTCGCGTCCGATCTGCGGCCTGAGCGCGACAGCGTGTCGCTGAGCCACCTCGTGGTCGGCGTGAAGTGCGGCGCCTCGGACACGACTTCGGGACTGGCCTCAAATACGGCCGTTGGCTCTGCCGTCGATTCCCTCGTGCGCGCCGGCGCCACCGTGGTATTCGGCGAGACCACCGAGGTTATCGGCGCCGAGCACATCCTCGTCAAACGGGCCGCCACGAGCAAAGTGGCGGAGCAGCTCCTGGACTGCGTGCGCGCCATGGAGGCGCGCGCCAACGCGATGGGCGTGGACATGCGCGGCGGCCAGCCGACTGAGGGCAACATACGCGGAGGACTCACCACCATTGAAGAGAAGTCCCTTGGCGCCATCGTCAAATCCGGAACGCTTCCCATCGCCGGGGTCGTGCGGTACGGCGAACGGCCCGGTGCGCCCGGTCTCTACTTCATGGACTCGCCCGGACGTGAGATGGAGTTCCTCACCGGCCTTGCGTCCGCTGGTTGCCAGGTGATGCTGTTCTCGACCGGCATCGGCGCCCCGCAGGGGTTCTCTCTCGCGCCGGTCATCAAGGTCTCGGGCAACGAGGGCACGTGCCGGCGCCTCGGGGAGTACATCGACCTCGACGTGAGCGGCATTGTGTCCGGAACCGAGACGGTCGCCGAGGCAGGCGGCCGCGTGTTCGACAGCGTTTGCAGCGTCTTTTCGGGCCAGAGGGTCAAGGCAGAGATTCTCGGCTACGATGAGACCGGCGTCAACTCCAACATCTACACCGTCGGTCCCACGATTTGACTCTGTTGCACACGGAGAGGAGTACAGCATGTTCGATGCCGAAGCACTGAAGGCCATCGTCGGCGATGACTGGGTGGTCACCGACCGCGGGCAGATGGAGCGGTACCTCGTGGACGAGACCTATACCGGCCTCGTCATTAAGCCGGCTGAACACGTCGTCGTGGTGAAGCCGGCCAATGCCGAAGAGGTATCCCGCGTCATGCGGCTTGCCAACGAGCAGGGGTTCGTCGTCTACCCCCGCGGCGGTGGCACCGGCGTATGCGCCGGCTCGATCCCCACCCGCGACGGCGTCGTCCTGTCCCTGGAGCGCCTGGACAAGGTGCTGGAAGTGGACAAGGAGAACCTCATGGTGGTGGCGGAAGCAGGAGTCACCCTTGGGCAGTTGCTGCAGGCGGTGGAGTCCGAGGACCTGCTCTTCCCGCCCCATCCCGGGGACGAGGGAGCTCAACTTGGAGGACTGGTGGCGTGCAACGCCGGTGGTACCAGGGCGGTGAAATACGGCGTCGTACGCAACTACGTCAAGGGCCTGGAGGTCGTTCTGCCGACGGGCGAGCTCGTCGCGATGGGCGGGAAGCTGCTGAAGAACAACACGGGACTCGACCTGATGCACCTGCTGATAGATAGCGAGGGCATCCTGGGCATTATCACGAAGGTTACTCTCCGGCTCTATCCGAAGTTCGCCGGTCCCGCGACCCTCGTCGTCTCGTTCGATGAGCGGCATGCGGCGATACGGAGCGTGCCCAAGATTCTGCAGAGCGGCGTCATTCCCATGGCCATCGAGTATGTCGATCGCGACCTGATGGAAGACACTGCCCGGTACCTTGGAACGACGTGGCCCGTCACGAAGGGCAAGTCACACCTCATCGTCATTGTCACGGGTACCGACGACGACGATGTGTACGACCAGTGCCAGAAGGTCGCCGAGATCTGCGAGAAGAACGGCGCAGTGGACACGCTTATCGCGGAGAGCCGGGAGGAGCAGGCCCACATCCTTCACATCCGCAGCGAAGAGAGCATGACGTACAAGGCTCAACTGGCCGAGATCCTCGACGTGACGGTCCCGCCCGCTGCCGTCGGTGACATGATGGATGCTGTGGACGCGCTGGCGGCAGAGTACCACACGAAGGTCCCGATGGTGGCGCACGCCGGCGACGGCAACTTCCATCCGCACCTCATGCTTGAGCTGAAAGAACGAGGAGTCGAGGGGGAGGTGAAGAAGAAGCTCTACGGCAAGGCCGTGGAGTTGGGCGGGGTCATCAGCGGAGAGCACGGAATCGGGAAGACCAAGCTCAGCGAACTCGAGATGTGCATCGACCCCAAGTCGCTCGAGTTGATGAGGGGCCTGAAACGCCTCTTCGACCCCAACGGCGTGCTCAGCCCGGATTCGGCAATCAAGTAGACAGGCCGGTCCGCCGGCTGGCTGCTTCTGTGCAAAGTGACAAGGAGGACAGGAAAGACAATGATCGATGTTGCAGGTCTCAAGAAGATAGTCGGTGAGGACTGGGTCATCACCGAGCGCGGACAGATGCAGACGTACCTCTACGACGAGACGACGCCCGACCAGCGCCTTACGCCGGCGGAGCACGTGGTCGTCGTGAAGCCCGCGACCGCACAGGAGATATCGGAGATTCTGAAGCTGGCGAACAGGGATAAGACCCCCGTGTATCCGCGTGGTGCGGGCACGGGTCTCGTGTGCGGGGCCATGCCGACCCGGGACGGCATTGTCGTCTCCATGGAGCGGTTCGACAAGGTCGAAGAGGTCGACACGGACAACCTGATGGTCGTTGCGCAGGCCGGTGTGACGCTGGCGCAGTTGCTCAAGGCCGTGGAGGGGGCCAATCTCCTCTTCCCGCCGCACCCCGGAGATGAGGGCGCCCAGGTGGGCGGCATGATAGCCGCGAATGCCGGCGGCTCTCGCGCTGTGAAGTACGGCGTGGTGCGGCAGTACGTGAAGGGTCTTGAGGTTGTCCTTCCCACCGGTGAGATAACCACGATGGGTGGCAAGCTCCTCAAGAACAACACGGGACTCGACCTGATGCATCTGATGATCGACAGCGAGGGCATTCTCGGCATCATCACGAAGGCGACGATGCGATTGTACCCGAGGTTCGCGGGCACAGCGACGCTCGTGGTTTCCTTCGAAGACCGTCACAAGGCTATCAACACGGTGCCGAAGATCCTGCAGAGCGGCGTCATTCCCATGGCCATCGAGTACGTCGACCACGAGGTCATACTGTTCTCGGCCGAGAACCTCGGCATGAAGTGGCCTGCGGAGAAGGGGAAGGCGCACCTGTTGCTGATACTGTCCGGCGTCGGCGAGGACGACGTCTATGCTCAGGCCGAGAAGATGTCCGAGGTCTGCCAGGCGAACGGAGCCATCGATGTGCTGATTGCCGAGCGCCAGCAGGAGCAGGCGGACATCCTCAAGATGCGGAGCGAGATCTATTCGGCCATGAAGCCGAAGATAGCCGGCGACTCCGACATCACCGTGCCGCCCGCGAGCCTCGGCAAGATGCTCGATGCGCTGGATGAGATCGCGAAGAAGTACAACACGAAGATCGCCACCATCGCCCACGCGGGCGATGGCAACTTCCATCCCTACATGCTCAAGGAACTGGTGGAACGCGGCGTGGCCGAAGACGTGAAGAAGGAGATCTACAAGGCTGCGGTCGCGCTGGGCGGCGTCATCACGGGCGAACACGGTGTCGGGAAGATACGCCTCAAGTACCTCGAACTGCTGATGGACCCGAAGCAGGAAGAGATAATGCGGGGCATCAAGAAGGTGTTCGATCCGAACGGTATCCTCAATCCCGGTGCCGCGATAAGGTAGTGCTCATGTACGCCGAGTTTGATTTGCCGTATGGCGCGTCGAGTCTGAAGGTGCGTGTCCCGGAGCGCAACCTCGCGTTCGTGCTCGAGTCACGAGACCGCGAGGGGCTGCCGGATGAGCGCCAGGCTGTGCTGCAGGCGCTGCGCAGCCCGATTGGGGCCAGACCGCTCGTTGAGTCGGTGCGACCGAACGACCGCGTGGTCGTTATCGCGACGGACAACACGCGAGCCTGCCCGGACGACCGGCTGTTGCCACCGATTCTGGCTGAGCTCGAGTCGGTTGTGCCTCGCCAGAACATCACCATCGTGGTCGCGCTGGGGCTGCACCCGCCTCTGGACGTGGTCGGGCTGCGACGCCTGCTCGGGGACGACATCGTAGCTCAGTATCGCGTGTTGAATCACGACCCGGCGCAGACGGTGAACATCGGGAGGACGACCCGGGGGACGCCCGTGGACATCTTCAGGACGGTGGTCGAGGCCGATTTTCGGCTCTCCACCGGCTTCATCGAACCGCATTTCTTCGCCGGCTTCTCCGGCGGACGGAAGAGCATCGCCCCCGGCGTGTTCGGCATCAACTCGGCGTACGTGAACCATGGCTATCGGATGATCGAGCATCCGGCTGCTCGGGCAGGGGTTCTGGCTGGGAATCCGATTCACGAGGACATGGTCGAGATGGCCCGCATGGCACACCTCGACTTCATCGTGAACGTGCTCCTGAATCGCAGGAAGGAGATCACTCACGTGTTCGCCGGCGACCTGGTCGCGGCTCACGAGGCCGGTTGCTTCGTTGCCCGCGAGACCGCCGGGGCAATGGTGCCGCACCGCGTGGACGTCGTCATCACGACCAATAGCGGCGCTCCTCTCGACCTCGACCTCTACCAGACCGTGAAGGGCATGGATGTGGCTTCCTCGGTCACTCGCGACGGAGGCATCGTTATCATCGCCTCGAGTTGCACATCCGGCGCTGGGCCGCAGTCGTTCGTTGATGTGCATTGTTCGTGCGGCGGCCCGCTCGAGGTGTTGCAGCGAATTCGCCGCGAGGAACCGCTCGGGGTGCAGTGGCAGAACCAGATACTGTCGCGCATCCAGATGCGCAACCACGTGATGCTGCGCTCGGAGCTTGATGACGCGCTTGTGACGAGCATGCGGTTAGAGCCGGTGCGCAGCTTGGATTTGGCGCTGGAGGAGGCGATGCGGCGACTGGGCGACTCGGCCGAGGTCGCCGTGATTCCGGACGGACCGCTGGTTCTGCCGTTGCTTGCCGCGTAGACGCGTCCCCGCCGTACATGCTGGTCGCGGGCAGGCGGTCCTGGCAAAGGATTGACTGAAGTGCAGGTGGCGTGGCATCCGGTGAGGCGCGGACCGGTGCAGCGTATTGGTGTGCTCTTCAGAGGGGGCTCTCTGCCCTCGGGCGTGGGGCGCCATGCGTGCACGTTTGGCTGGCAGGCATCGCATGCTATTGACATCTTCGTTTGGGCCTTCCTATACTTTCGTACGTGGTGTGAAGCCTGCCCTATCTGCGACCCCGTTCTGTCTGTCCGGGCGACCAAATAAACAGGAGGTGAAAGGTGAGCAAGAAGTTGATGTGGTCCCTTGTTGGGGCGCTAGCCGTCGTCAGCTTGCTGGTTGCCGGCTGTGCTCCAGAACCGACTCCCACAACCCCGACCACTCCCACAACCCCGACCACTCCGACCACCCCGACTACCCCGACGACTCCCACTCAGCCTGCAGCGGCAACGTACAAGTGGGTTGGCCAGTCACATGCGGGCGGCAACACCGCGCAGCACACTTCTCTGCTGAGAGTCGCTGAGAACATCAAGATCGCCAGCGGTGGGCGCATCCAGATGGCGACCGAGATCGGTGGCGGTATCGCTCCGGCGACGAAGGAATTCGACGCGGTTGCGACCGGCACGCTTGACTATGCCGTGACGTGCTTCATGTACTGGGTCGACAAGATGCCGCAGTGTGGTATCTTCACGATGGTGTCCGGAGGCATGTCGCCGATGGAAGCCATGGCATGGTTCCGCGATGGCGGCGGTTATGACCTGGCCTACCGGATGGTTGATTCGGTCAACATGGACGTTCATCTGGTGGACAACGGCGGCTGGATGGGCCCGCCTGAGATCTTCCTGTCCACCAACAAGGTGCTGGCCAAGAAGGGCGACATCAAAGGCGTGAAGGTTCGTGCCGCCGGCGATGGCGCCGAGATCCTGACCAGGATGGGTGCGTCGACCGTGATGATGCCGGCCGGCGACGTGTTCGAGGCGATGGAGCGTGGCGTCGTCGATGCATTCGAGGTGTCCGGTGCGACACTGAACTGGAACCTCGGATTGCAGGACGCGGCCAAGTACATCTACCTCTCCGGCGCGCGCCAGCCCTACGAGTACAATCCGTTCATCATCCGGAAGAGCACCTGGAACAAGCTCACGCCTGACCTCCAGGCCATCATCAGTGAGGTGAACCAGGCCGAGACCATCAGGGCGTACACCGAGCTGCTTCAGAGCGAGCTCGTAGCCCTGGACAACTTCCGCGACTACGGCGTGCTCGTTGACAAGCTTCCTGTCGCGCTTGAGGAAGAGTACCTTGCGGCTGCTCGTGACTTCTACGCGAACAAGACCGCAACCGACCCCTTCGCGAAGGAGATTCTCACTTCCTACTG
>CAZVCS010000084.1:0-8704 GCA_964625765.1 uncultured Dehalococcoidales bacterium
GGCAGTACTCGGCCGAACTCATGACCATGCGCATACCGGTGGACATCCCGCCGGACCACTTCGCCATGGCGTTCTACTATGATGCAGAGGCGGGCACACTCGAGGGCATCCCGTTCAGCAGTATCGAGTTCGACTCCATCACCATCGTCACGAAGCATTTCAGCTGGCTGCTGGTGAGCATCATCAACAACACACTGCTGGATGACCTTCTGAAGGCGGATATCGACTCGCACTTCCGGCCCGGCATCGACGACTGGCAATTCCCGAACTTCGGCTCCTGCATCTCACCGGATGGCCACTGCGCCGGCCAGTGCCTGACAGCGCTCTGGTACTTCTGCGAGCAGCCGGACGGGCCTGACCTGACCTTGCATGGCAGATACGACAAGAACGGCGTGAAGCCGGCTACCCCCTCCCTGTGGGAGGACGATTCCCATGGCTACCGGCTGGCTTCCACCGTCCAGCGGGATATCGACTGGACCAGCCTCCAGAACGCCCTGGTGACAGACATCGCTGGCGTAAACGACGAGTTCACCTTCAAGGCCTTCGCCTACACCATCCAACTGACCGGTGAGCCGCAGGAGGTTGGCATCTTCTCCAATGCGGGCGGCGGTCATGACATGGTCTGCTACAGGGTCCACCAGGACAGTCTGTACATAGCCGACCCCAACTTTCCCGGCAGTACGGACCGTCGCATCCAATACGCCAACGGACGATTCGTTCCCTATCAGTCCGCCGCCAATGCGGCCGAGATCGCTGCGGGCAACAGCAAGGCATACGAGAGGATCGCGTACTGCGCCAAGTCCGCGACGGTCGACTGGAAGAGAATCGGCCAGCGGTGGACCGAGTTCAAGGCCGGCACAATCGGCAGCGACAGGTTCCCGACCTACGGCGTCGAAATATGCTATGAAGGCGCCGCCTGCAACACTCTGGTCGACGGCTTCGTGAGTGAGGAGAAGAACGTCTACGTCTGGCTTGTAACCACATCCGACCTGTTTCCTTCAGGTTCGATGTACCTGAACGGTGCTTCGGTCCCGTGGTCGGGAGGGGACCCGTTTGAACTCCAGGAGGGCGAAAACGTATTCGGCATTTACGTACATGACAATCATGACAAGTACGTCGACTTCCGGTACTACACGGTGACGTACGGACAGCAGCAGGAGTGCCGCGGGTGGGTGCTAGACTCGGTGACCACGCGTAACGAGTACATTACCGAGGAGAACGAAGGCTGGCAGGACCTCAACTTCACGTCAAGCGACGGGCGGTTCTCCACGTCGGGCCGGTACCGGCTGTACCACGACGCAACCCGGCCGGCAGACGACCGCTTCGCCACCACCTCGTGCTCCGGCACGTGGACTGCGATGCCCGAATGCATCCAGCCGGATACGCCTGTCGGCGTCCAGCTGCAGCTTGGCAGCTCGGTGGTCTATGACCAGATGCCGAACTACAACTGGTCGCCTCAGTTCGACCTCACCATCACCGGCCCCATGGCGAAAGAGGTGGCGTTCCACCAGAGGCTGAGCAACACCACCCCGACGGCGCAGCAGAGCGAAGAAGCGCTGATCCAGATCCCTGCCGGCAGCGCAGGCTGGAACACGACCGAGGTCATCATCCAGGTCGGCAGCCCGGAGGGAAGCATCGACTACGTGTATACCTACGTCTGGAGGGGGTAGCCCGTCGGGCACACGGTTCAGGTCCCGCTGAGGGTGTCGCCGCCGTCCGGCAACCTCAGTGCCGGGAGACGAAGCCGACCGTCGCGAACACGGTGATGCACAGTGCGTAGGTGACGAGCAACAGCTCGGTATTCGCGTTCAGGCGCAGCGGCTCCGCCGCCAGCATCACGAACACCGCGCCCAGAAAGGCGCCGACGATGCCCCGCGCCAGGTTGCCGGGCCACCGCACAACCCCCTTCAGCATGGCCATCCCCACACAGACACCCAGGGGGAAGCCGGTGAGCATGCTGACGACGACCGCGACGATGTCGCCGATGCCCGTCGTCCTGCCCTCCATGATGCGTGCCGCCAGAAGCGCGCCCAGGGCCGCCATCGCAACGCCGCACACGGCCGTGACGAACCAGACCGAGAGGTTGCGCAGATACGGCCTGGAGGGGACGGTTATGCGCGGCGCAGAAGCGCGATCTGCGCCTGCGGGTGCCTGCCGACGCTCTTCGTGGGAAGTCATCGCAGCAGCTCTACCTGCGACGAAGGCGCTTCAAGCCGGTCGAAGCGGATGCCAGCCTCGTCGAAGAGCTCGCGGAAGGCTTCTTCCGAGTACGTCCCGTACGTCACGAAGCGGGCTATGCGCGCATTGATGAGCATCTTGGCGCACAGCACGCACGGAGAGTGGGTGCAGTAGATGGTGGCTCCGGCCATGCTCACGCCGTGGAGGGCGGCCTGGATGATGACGTTCTGTTCGGCGTGGATGGCGCGGCATATCTCGTGGCGCGTGCCGGAAGGGATGCCGAGCTGGTCCCTGAGGCAGCCGAGTTCGAGGCAGTCTTTCAAACCCGCCGCCGCGCCGTTGTAGCCGGTGGTCAGTATGTGCTTGTCCTTCACCGCAACGGCGCCGACGTGATGTCGCAGGCAGGTCGAGCGCTCGGCCACCACCGAGGCGATCTTCAGGAAGTACGTGTCTATGTCCGGACGCTTCCCGTCGTTCATTCGACCGCCTTCAGCACGCTCCCCGCCTTCTCCAGCAGCTCGGGCAGCGTTCCTTCATTCACCAGTGTTATGTCAGCCATGGCGATGGGGCCGCCTTTGTTTATCTTCTCTATCTCCGCCCGGTCCCGGCTCGCAACCTCCTGCGCCGAGAGCGGTCTCACCGGCCGCGAGGCAAGCCGCCGCTGGCGTGTCGCCGGCGAGGCGGTGACGGCGACCGTGACCAGCCGGTCACCGTACTTCTCCTTGAGCACCAGGTACTCCTCCCAGGAGTACAACCCGTCCACAACCACGTGTCCCGCCGCAAGACCGGCCTCGATGCGAGGCAGGTTCAGGATGGCGTACGCCGCCATGCCGCCGCGGGCTCGAAGCTCTTCCCGCACCAGGCGCTCGTTCGCCTCGTTCACCGGCAGACCACGGCGCCCCAGCTCGTCTGCGGTGGCATCCCCAAAGTGGACTACCCGGAAGCCGTTCGAACGCAGGAACGCAGCCAACTCCGACTTACCGGCGCCGGGCATCCCGACGATAGCTATCACCTTTGAGCGCATACTCGTGCTCCACACGGTTACGCTGACGTGCGAGGGCTATTATATACGCTGTGAACCAGCGTGGAGGCGGTGAACCGGCAGGCGCACTCGGGTGAGGTACAATAGGCGCCGTACGCTCTCATTACGATGCCGACGTCAATCCTGACGGACCGCGAAATACGGGCTGGGCTGCGTTCGACACCACCGCTGGTCGCCGACCTGCTCGACGAGTCACTGCAGGTGCAACCGTGCGGGGTGGACCTCACCGTGCGCTCGGTATCACGTCTCTCATCTTCGGGCGCCCTCGATTTCGACAACTCCGGCCGGGTGCTGGCATCGCGAGAGGAGTTGCCATGGGTCGACGGTTGGGTCGATCTCCCCACTGGCGGGTACCACGTGGTGTACGGAGAGACGGTCAGTCTGCCGCATGACGTCATGGCGCTGGCGTATCCCCGCTCTTCGCTGCTGCGGTGCGGCGCCATGCTCTACTCCGCCGTCTGGGACCCGGGCTACTCGGGACGCGCCGAGGGCCTGCTCGTCGTCCACAATCCGCACGGCTTCCGCCTGGGCCGAGGCGCGCGCATCGCGCAACTGGTGTTCACCCGTCTGGAAGGAACCGTTGAGCGGCCGTACGATGGGCGCTACCTCGGAGAGAACGCCTGACCGAGACCCGCTATCATTATCGTCGTGCTGCACCCGCATGCGTTGGGTGGCTTCGCACACTAGAGGAGACTGACATGCGCGCACTCCTGGCATCGTGGCAGGTCCGACTGGGCATCGTTCTCGTGGTCCTTTCGGCCGTCGGATACGTCATCCACTACCTGCTGTTCAGGGATGCGCACCACATCTTCCTGTACCTCGTCGGCGACATCGCCTTCGTCTTCCTGGAAGTGCTCATGGTGACCCTCATCATCCACGAGTTGCTGAATCGGAGGGAGAAGCTGCTGCGGCTGCAGAAGCTGAACATGGTCATCGGCGCCTTCTTCACCGAGGCGGGCACCGGGCTCCTGCGTTTCTGCGCCGGGTGGGATGCGAGGCTATCCGCGATGCGCGACAAGCTCAAGCTGACAACGCTCTGGAGCGAAGCGGACTTCGACAGGGTCGACGCCGCGATGAAGGCCTACACCTACAGGGTCGACCCGGCATCCGTCAACCTGGGGGAGTTGGGGGAATTCCTCGCCTGCAAGAGGGACTTCTTCCTGCGCCTGACCGAGAACCCCAATTTGCTCGAGCACGAGCGCTTCACGTCTCTGCTCATGGCTGTCTCACACCTGACGGAGGAACTGATGGCGCGCAACGGCGCCGCCGAGCTGCCGGAGTCGGATGTCAGGCATCTGGCGGGCGATATCGACCGGGTCTACGGACAGCTTGCACGCGAATGGCTCGCATACACGAGGCATCTGAAACGGGACTACCCCTACCTGTTCTCGCTGGCGGTGCGCACCAATCCATTCGACGCCTCAGCGTCGCCCATCGTTACGTAGGCCGCGCGGGCGCCCCGTCAGGCTGAGGCCGCCGCAGAGGCATCCCCGGGACGCCCCAGCTCGCGGCGAATCGTGAACCAGTGGTACAGATACACCGGGATGCCGACGAACAGCAGCCCGAGTGCGCTGGCTGCCTGCCGTTCCCTGCGGGCCTGCACCACGTCGAGTTGCTCCTGCTGCTGACGCCATCGCTCGTAGTCCTCCAGCCACAGGGCAACCTGCGCCTTCTGGTCCGCCGTCAACTCATCCAGCTTGTCGAGGTCCTTCACCGCGTCCAGTGCGTACGGCATCGGGGGCTGCCTCGCCCAAAGTTGCTCCTCGGCATCGGCCTGGGTCAGAATGGTCGCCTTGAGCACCAACTCGAACGTCTGGACACCACCAGCGATGATCAGTCCAAGGCCCACCAGAGTCGCCACATACAGGTAGACCGTTCGCACGGTCCAGCTCCTGCTCTTCTCCATCAGCGTGAACCTCCTTCACGACGCCCGTCGGCGACGACGGCTCTACCGTCCGCCACCACAAGGATAACGAACATGCCTGCCCGAAGTACAATCGCATGCATGGAGAGAGTGCACTCTTTGACCGTGGCGGCGGCGCGGTGCTATTGTGTCGCGGGGTCGCGTTCGCGCGCCTCCGAGTCCGGGCGGCGGCGCAGAGATGTGCGCTGAAAGGCGGAGCGGATTGAGTTCATTCCAGAGGGATTTCGAGCGATGGTTCTCCGACGGTGGCGCCAGCCGGCAAACGCGTGGCCGAGGCCGCAGCGGCGGCCACAGGTGGCTCGTCATAGTAGCCGCGGTTCTCCTCCTGCTTGCCGTTGCCGGCACGGCCAGGAATCTATTCACCGAGTGGCTGTGGTTCCAGTCGCTGGGCTATCAGGCCGTGTTCACGCGCATCCTGCAGGCCCGCATCCTGCTGTTCTTCGTTGCCGCCGTCATCTTCGCGGCTCTGTTCGCGGGCAATATCGCTTTGGCCGCCCGCCTCTCGCCCCGTGGTGAGGCTACCGGTGCGGCCCAGACGATAGCCCCCTTCCTCAAGCGTGCCTCCAAGGCGGCGGTGGGCGTGGTCACGGCGTTCCTCGCCGTGCTGTTCGGCCTGGCAGCCCAGGCAAGCTGGGAGGTCGTGCTGCGATTCCAGAACGGCCAGCCGTTCGGCAGCACCGACCCGGTGTTCTTCAAGGACGCCGGCTTCTACGTCTTCACGCTGCCATTCCTGAGCCTCGTCAGGGGCTGGCTCATGACCGCGGTCGTCTTGGCGCTCATCGCCGTAGTGGCAGTCTACGCCATCAGCTACAGCTCACAGCGGCGGGCCTTCGACAACGCCCGCCCGGTTCTTGCGCACGTCGGGGCACTCGCCATCGCCCTCGCCCTGCTTGCGGCGCTCAGCTACTGGCTTGGCATCTGGGACCTGGTGTATTCGCCGCGCGGTACGGTCTCAGGCGCCAGCTACACCGACATGCATGCCCAGTTGCCCGCCCAGTGGGCGCTGTTCGTCACGACGCTTCTCCTCGGGTGTCTGATACTGCTCGCGCTCGTCCGCCGCAAGCTCAGGTGGGCGGCCTACGGCATCGGCGCCTGGGTCGTCCTGGGCATCGTCGTCGGCCAGGTCATCCCGGGGCTGGTGCAGCGCCTCCAGGTCGAGCCAAACGAGCTGGAGCTCGAGGCTCCGTACATCGAGTACAACATCACTTCCACCCGCGAGGCGTTCGGACTCAACCGCATCGTCGTGCAGGACTACCCCGCCGAACCTATGCCGACCGCGGAGGACATCGCAGGCAACGACCTCACTATCCAGAACATCCGCCTGTGGGACCACCGTCCCCTGCTGGACACATACGACCAGACGCAGTCCATCCGGCTCTACTATGACTTCGTGGACGTCGACGTCGACCGCTACCACATCGACGGCGCCTATCGCCAGGTGATGCTCGCCGCGAGGGAGCTCACCAAGGAGCAGCTCCCCTCGGCGGCCCGGACGTGGGTCAACCAGACGCTGCAGTACACGCACGGCTACGGCATAGCCATGAGCCCCGTGAACGAGGTCAGTCCCGAGAGCGGACTGCCGGTGCTGTGGGTCCGGGATCTGCCACCCACCGGCGTGGTACCCATCACACAGCCGCAGATCTACTTCGGCGAGAAGACGAACGACTACGTCATAGTCGGCACAGGCACCCAGGAGTTCGACTATCCGGTCGGCGATACGAACGCCTACACGACCTACCAGGGGGCGGACGGAGTCGCCATCGGCGGCCTTCTTCGAAGAGCCATCTATGCCTGGGAGTTCTCGGACTTCAACGTTCTCATCAGCAGCCAGGTCACCCGCGACAGCAAGGTGCTCTATCACCGCAACATCCGCGACCGCGTGAGCAACATCGCCCCCTTCCTGAGTTTGGATACCGACCCGTACATCGTGGTCCTCGACGGAAGGCTGACATGGGTCATCGACGGCTACACGACAACGACGCGTTACCCCTACTCGGAACCTCTTCCGGACGGCACCAACTACATCCGCAACAGCGTGAAGGCTGTTGTCGATGCCTATGATGGGACCGTCGACTTCTACGCCTCAGAGCCCGAGGACCCGATACTGCAGACGTACCAGTCCATCTTCCCCGGCCTGTTTAAGCCACTCGAGGCGATGCCGGAGGAGTTGAGGACACACCTGCGCTATCCGGTCGACATGTTCGACATCCAGTCCTCGGTCTACCGCGCCTACCACATGCAGGACGCGCGCGTCTTCTACAACAAAGAGGACCTCTGGGCCATACCCAACGAGAACTACAGCGGCGAAGTGCAGCAGATTGCCCCCTACTACGTCATCATGAGGCTGCCGGGCGAGGAGCGGGAGGAGTTCCTGCTCATGCTGCCGTTCACCCCGTCCAACAAGAACAACGCCATCGGCTGGCTTGCTGCTCGGTGCGACGGCGACAACTATGGACGCCTGCTCGTCTACCAGTTCCCCAAGGAGCGGCTCATCTACGGCCCGACCCAGATAGAGAACCGCATTCAGCAGGACACGGCCATCACGGAGCAGCTCGCCCTGTGGAGCCGGGGCGGCTCCCGCGTCATCCGCGGCAATCTGCTCGTGATTCCTATAGGTGAGTCGACCATCTACGTCGAGGGCATCTTCCTCCAGGCCGATACGGGCGGTCTGCCCGAGCTCAAGCGCGTCATCGTCGCAGCGGGCGACGAGATCGCCATGCGGGACACGTTGGCAGAGTGCCTCACGGCCATCTTCGGCGAGGGCGCCGCGGGCGTCCCCGGGACGCCCACAGTGCCGGCGACGCCCGGCGGGGAGGTCTCGGACGACATCCGCATCCTCATCGAGCAGGCGCAGCAGCACTTCGCCCGAGCACAGGAGTACCTGAAGCAGGGTGACTGGGCCGGCTATGGCGAGGAGCTTGCGGCGCTCGAGGCCGCGCTTGAGCAGCTTGGCCGATTGACCGGCTGACAACCCGTCACCTGAGTGAACAACAGGGGCGGCCCCGGTTCGGGGCCGCCCCTGCGTCTATCGTTCTGGCGCGGCCCGCCTCATGCGGCAGCGGCGAATTCAGGCCAGGGACGCCGTCAGCCAGCGTAGTCGTCGAACGACCGCTTGATGGACTCCACGATCTCACGCATGACCCGCAGCTTCTCTTTCTGCCCCGGCGTGAGGAACTGCTCGTACTGCTCCAGCGCCAAGTCCAGCCGCTCTCGCGCCAGGTCGCGCGCCTGCTTCGTCCGGGCTTGAGCGGACTCGGGCTGGACCTCGGCCTGGCCGGACGGAATGGCATCCGTTTCAAACGGTAACTCAGCTCTCCGACCAGGCTCTCGGCGGGCGGGAGGGCCGGCGGGACGAACGAGAACCCCGGCCACCATGTCGCCGAAATCCATCACGAGGTTATCGAACCAGGACAGGAGCCGCGAGAACCAGAACGGCGGCCGGCCGTCGGTACCGAGTGCAGCTTGCAGCAGCGAGCCAAGGGCGGCGTAGAGGAAGAGAAGGTTGGCCAGCGCGAAGAGCACGGCGACAAGCAGCAGCAGCCCGCCGGCAAAGGCTCCCT
>CAZVCS010000085.1:0-8703 GCA_964625765.1 uncultured Dehalococcoidales bacterium
CCAGGGACGTAGCGTAGTAGTAGTCCGACTCGAACCAGCCCTTCTCCTTGTAGTGCTGGTAGTCCCGGAAACCGGGGTCGACGCCCTTCACGGCCGTGCGCGTCATGCGGAATATCATCAGTCTGAAGAACGATGGCGCCGGCGTCGGGCGCTCGAGCTCGCGGTGGAACCGCGCCGCGGCCTTCGCGACCCTCTCGTTTAGAGTCTTGCGCTGCCGCTCCGTCATCGGGTCCAGCGTCCGCGCCCAGCAGCCCTTCGACGAGTGGAAGCCGATGTGCTCGCCCGCCGTGCACAGGTACTTCGCGATGGCCCCGCCGCCAGTGTTCCCCTGCACGACGATGGCGGTGCAGGCCTTGCCGAAGAACTCAGGCCGATGGTACAGATATGCCAGACGGTCCAGCAGGTTCTTCACCCGGGCGGACACGTGAAACGCGTAGTTCGGTGTGGCAAGGATGATGCCATCCGAGTTCCGCATCTTGTCCAGAAGCACATCGCGGTCATCCTTGAGGGGACAGAACTCCTCCCCCTTGTTGAAGCACAGCTTGCAGCCCCGGCAGAACTCGAGGCGATAGTCGCTCAGGAAGACGTACTCGAACTCGATGTCGCCATACTGCTTCAGGTCCTTCTCGAACTCCTGCACCGCCGCGTAGGTGGCCTTTCTGCTCTGAGTCCCGATAAGGGCCGTCACCTTCTTCATCTTGCCTCTCCTCGCCTCATGCCGTTGCCCCGGATTCTACGCCTCCATAGTCCTCGTGGGACGTTCCGGAGAAGAGGAGGCCGTGAAGAATGGGCGGAACCCACTGCAGCGGGATACCGCTCCGTACACGTGCGGACGACGGCCGGAGCGAGCATGACGGCCACATCCGCGCTGATGAGCCGGAGCGTTCGACGCGTTCGAGGGTTGCGACTCTATCCCTGCACCCGCACACCCAATGTGCCGGCGGTGTAGAATGTGCGCCTGCCCGTGTTGAGGGGCTGCTCAATGTCGATCGAACTCTGGCTTGCCTTCGTCGCGGCGTCCGCCGTCGTGCTCATCGTCCCCGGCCCGACCGTGCTCACAGTCGTGAGCTATTCCATCGCCCAGGGGCGGCGCGCAAGCCTGCCGGTAGTGGCTGGCGTGGCGCTGGGTGATGCGACTGCCGTCACCGTTTCCATCCTCGGCCTGGGCGCGCTGCTCGCCGCCTCGGCTGCCGTCTTCACGGCCGCGAAGCTGGCCGGCGGCCTGTACCTGCTCTATCTGGGCATCCGCCTGCTGCGTGCCGGGGTCAAGCCTGCGGAGGTCACCGCACGCGTGACGCCCGACTCACGCGGCAGGCTGCTCTTCAACACCTGGCTGGTCACGGCGCTCAATCCCAAGAGCATCATCTTCTTCGTCGCCTTCCTGCCGCAGTTCGTCAACCGGAGCGGCGACGTCGCGCAGCAGTTCTTCATGCTGGCTGTGACCTTCGTGGTCATGGCCGCGATGAACGCAACGATGTACTCCACCTTCGCCGCCTCCGCGAATCGCCTGCTTAGCTCGCCACGCGCACAGCGTGGCTTCAACCTGGCTGGGGGCTCACTGCTGACGGCGGCGGGGCTGTGGGTGCTGCTTGCCCGTCACTCATCCTGACGGCGACTGTGCGGGAGCCGTGATGCCTTACTTGGCGGGAGCGGCGCAGAGCTTCTCCATGGCCTTCATGGCCTCGATCTCCATCTTGACCGACTCGTTGAAGTCGGACAGCGGATAGGACTCGAAGCTCATGAAGGACTTCAGAGGCACCTCGATGATGCTTCGGGCAAGCTCCTCCGCGCTCTTCGCCTCGCTGATGACTATGGAGCGACCCCAGGCCGGCACGAAGTAGAACTCCAGAATCCTTCCCTCTTTCTTCTGCTGGTTCATGTACGCCAGTGACGCCTCCGTGAGCTGTCTCGCGATGGGCAGCGGAAGCGCGGCTATAGTACTGTTCACCGTGGCAATCGTGAGGAACTTCATCTTCATCCTCCTCCACCACTGAATCAGGGTTCCCAGTCTCTCGTTCAGATGTTCACTTCCCGATTCACCTCACCCCCCTGTCCACCAGCCCACCCCGTGTCGTGCCACGGCTGACGTCGGCGGGAGTTGAGTCCGCTCTTCGCAGGCATTGACCGTACCGCGGAAGCCCGGTCCCAACGAGCGCCTCCAGGTCCAGTCTAGGGCCGCGCCGGCGGAACGTCAAACTCCGGGCGAGACTCGCCCGGCGGAGCCTACCGCTGTGGCGCGAAGAACTCGAGTCCGCAATCGAGCGCGTGTTCGCGGACGGCCTCGACCACCGGTTCCGGCGGCAGCGAGAACACGCTGTTGTCCGGAGATCCCGGACCCGACAGCCAGGACACGAACTCGCCGGCGGGGACGCGGCTCAGCACCGCGTTGATGCCGTCCACACCGGTTGCACGGATGTGCACCCATCCCTCGGGAGAAACGATGCTCTCGGGCGACAGCACCTCTTCGGCTGTCTTGTTGCGGTTCGTGCCGGTGAGCAGCGCGAAGCGCCAGTCGCCGTTCTCCTGCCAGGAGTAAAGCTCGTACCCCTTGAGCGAGCGCGGCAGCGGGCGCTGCTCCGGCGGCGGCATGTACAACTTCCCGGCTTCGTCCAGGGCTGTCATTGCCAGCGGGTTGGCCCGCGGGTCCTCGCCCTGGTGGAAAGATGAGCCGGGGTAGCCCAGCCTGATTCCGACAACGGCGGAATCCTGCACGCCGAGCGGCTGCCAGATGGTGACGCCGTCGAAAGACTGCGACGAGTAGAGTACCCAGAAGGCGCCCCAGTAGACAGGGCTCCTGTCGACGCAGACCAGGAAAGACCTGCCCCGCACGGGAACCTGCAACTCCGCGAGGCGGTTGAATGCCTCGTCCGTGAGCAGCATCTCGTGGGTTGCTGCGTTGTAGCTGACGATGTCATCCATCGAGAGGACCGGCTCGTCGGCGATGTCGACGTGGCTCAGCATCTCCATCTGCGACGGCGGCACGTCGTCTTTCGTGAGGTAGATGGCGAAACCCTCACCCTCGGGCGCCGAGCATCCACCCGAGACGAGCAGCAAGGCAGCTGCGATGAGCGCTCTTGCCGGGGCGGAACCTGAATGCAGTCTGTTCATCGCTTCCTCCCCGATGTGAGGTTGTTCTTCAGTGCTATACGTTGCAGCGGAGGATGTGTCACAGAGCGTCGGAACCGTTCGCCAATTGGCGTTGGCTGGCGCTATGCCCGGGCGGCAGGCCTTGGACAGCTTGCGTCCTTCGGTGAGCGAGGCATGGCGAAGATGGCCGGGAGCGTCGCAATCATGACGACTGCCAGGGAGATGAACACGATGCGGAAGCCTGTGGCGGCGTCGCTCGACTGGTGCAGCACGAGCGTCGCCAGCGTGACGCTGATGGCGCCGCCTGCCTGCCGGAACATGCCCCGGATGCCGGTGATAGTGGCCGCCCGCTCGGGCATCAACTCGATACAGGCGTTGTTCGATGCGGGCGCGGACAGTCCAACCCCCATGCCCATGATGAGCATGATGAGCGAAAGCACGGCTATGCTGTCCAGCCCCTGCCCCAACATCGTCAGGTGCTTCGGCTCGAGGCTGAGAAGCACGAGGCTCAGCATCGTGAGCCCCGTACCGGCGAGGATTGGCCGGCGGTAGCCCCAACGCATCATGAACATGCTCACGATGAGCGATGTGACGAACATCCCGACGGCCCGGGGCGTGAGGATGAGGCCGCTCTCCAGGTACGACACGCCGTAGACGCTGATTGAGAACAGCGGAACGAGCGACATCACCCCGAGCACTCCGGCCCCATAGACGAGGTTGAAGATGTTGGCCGCGAGAAACGGTCGCTCCCTGAGAATCTCGACGTCGATTATCGGGTCTATCGCCCGGGACTCGTGGCGCAGGAACAGGACCGTGAGCACTCCGGCCGCGGACAGCAGCAGCGCAACGAGCAGCCACAGCTCGGGAGTCACCGCGTAGCCGACGAGCGAGAGGCCGCCCATCAGCGATGCAAGACACGCGCTGACCAGGCCCGCGCCCGCCAGGTCGATCTTCCCTTCCTGCCTGCCTCCCGGGCGCAGCAGCAATGCGGCCAGGACAAGGGCAACCAGGCCGATGGGGACGTTCAGCCAGAACGCTGACCTCCAGCCGTACGACTCAATGAGCCAGCCGCCGAGGACGGGTCCGGCTATCTGACCGATGGGGAAGATGCTGCTGAACAGGCCGATAGCGCGCTGCCGCGACTGCGGGAACACCTCCGCGACTATGCCCACCGCCGACGGCATGAAGCCGCCGGCCCCAAGCGCCTGCACGAGACGTGCGGCGATGAGCAGCGCCATATTGGGCGCCATGGCGGCTGCCAGGGAGCCGGCGATGAACAGGCCGACACAAAGCATGAAGGTGGGCTTTCGACCCAGCACATCGCATACCTTTCCGGATATCGGCATGCTGACCGTCAGCGCGAGCTGAAAGGCTCCGATGACCCACCCCACCAGCACGACCGAGACGCCGAAATCCGCCCGGATGGCTTCCAGCGCCACCGCCACCGAGGTGCCGCCGATGCCCGAGAGCAGCAGCGACATGCTGACGGTGATGAATATCAGATACCGGGTCACCGGGCGTCGTCGCTGTCCTTCCATGGCCGCTGTTCTTTCACTGCACGCTTCCCCGCGCCGGCTGGCAGCCGTACTCACGGGAGCGGACTAGTCTACATCAGCCGTCTCTGGGCTTCATCTTCCGGTTCCGGCATGGCGCACCTGCTGCATACCGAACAGCACCCTGCTAGACTATTTCCGTCGTTGCATCGTTTTGCGGTTACGGACCAGGGAGGTGCCGTTGCTATGGAAGACGAGAAGAACAACAACCTTGAGAATACCCAGATTGTCAAGGTCGAAGACCTCAGCCTGTCTACCATGGACCTGAGCCAGCAGCGGATGGCTGAACGCCTCTACTCGCAGCTCGGGCTCGACCCGGTTGTCGACAAGGTCCTGAAGGAGTACAAGGCCAATCTCCACGGCATGGACCGCGCCACGGACACCATCTTCGGTCCGTACGACATCAAGGGCCGCGCCGAGTCCGCGGCGAAGGTCGCCGCGCTGGCGACCTACAGCGCACTGCACCAGCAGTACACCCAGGACCTCGGCCAGATGCAGCAGCAGATGAGCGAGGTGGAGAGCCAGCGTGACCGGGAGAAGGCCAACTACGACGCGCTCGTGCAGAAAGTGGCGGATGTCGTGGGCGGCGACTTCGACCAGCTCAAGTCCAGCTATGACGAGGTCGTGAGAAAGCTCGGTGAGATCGAGGTGCTCAAGTCCCAGCTCGATCTTCTGAACCGCGAGAAGGCGGAATTGATCCAGCGGTACGACGGGCAGCTCGGCGTGGCGCAGAGAGAGAAGTCCGAGCTTGCGCAGCGGTATGAGGCGCAGCTCGTCCAGGCTCAACAGGACAAGGCGGAGCTGAACCGGCTGCACGAGGAACAGCGCGCGGCGATGCAGCGTGAGAAGGACGAGGTCGTCAACCGCTACGAGTTGCAGATAGGCGACCTGCAGAAGGACAAGGCAGACACCATCAGCCGGTACGAAGATGAGCTGGCCAAGCTCCGTGAGGAGTTCCGCAAGGCGGCGGACGACCTGCGGGCCGAGATTGCCGACCGAGGTGAGCGCATCACCGCTCTGGAGAAGGAGAAGGCGACCGTCATCGGCGAGCGCGAGAGCCTCGCCACCCAGCTCGAGGAGCTGAAGATGGCCCACGCGGACCTTGAATCTCGCCACGTCAACCTCGGCGTCAATCACTCGAAGCTTCGCGCCGCAGCGGCCGGCATCGAGGGCAACGTGGACTACGCCGAGATCCGCAAGCGCATGGCGCCGGAGATGCACGACTTCGTGCTCAAGGATTCGAAGGTGCCCGATGCCGTCATCGATGGCGTCGGCAAGTTCATCGATCTCAAGAAGTACCTGGCGCATGCCGTCGAGGCCGGCGCCCGTGAGGCGACGAAGAAAGCTGCGGAGGTGCTCAAGGCCTCCTAGGTTCAGGAGCGGCCCGGCTCCGCACTACAGGACAGTGTGCTCCAGCACCGTCTTTACGCCGATGGCGATGAGGATGAGCCCTCCCACCAGGCGTGCCTGACGGCCGGCCAGGGCGCTTAGCCGGGCGCCCACCAGGAAGCCGGCGACGGTGATGGCGAAGGCCGTGGCGCCGATGACGCTCGACGCCAGCACGATGTCCACTCTGAGGAACGCGAACGTCAGCCCCACGGCCAGTGCGTCGATGCTTGTCGCGACAGCCAGGAGTAGCAGCTTTGGGCCGCGGGTGATGTCGGCCGCGGCGTTTGCTTCATCGTCCTCCTCGCGTGACTCCTTCAGCATGTGCCCGCCGACGAAGGCCAGCAGCGCGAACGCGACCCAGTGGTCGTAGTTGCCGACGAATGCCGCCACCTCTCTGCCCCCCGCCCAGCCGGCGACCGGCATCAGGAACTGCGCCAGACCGAAGGCAAACGCGGTGCGGAGCACCTGGAGGCGTGACGGCCGTCCCATGGCGCAACTGCCGCTGACCGAGACGGCGAAGCAGTCGGCCGATAGCCCGAGGGCTGTGAGGATGAGGGTGAGCGGCGCCATTCGTGCGAACCGGCTGCCCGGCTCAGGCGGCCCCCTTCTCGACCGGCAGGCCTGCGCTCTGCCAGCCGTTGAAGCCGGTGCCGATGTGGCAGACGTGCTCGAAGCTCATGTCGAGCATCTGCTCCAGGACTCGGGCGCTGACGCCGCCGCTCCGACAGTAGACGAGGTATGTGCCATCCCGCGGCAACTCGTCCAGCTTGTCGTCGAACGATGAGCTTGAACTGCTCAGGTGCAGCGCGCCGGCAATGTGGCCGGCACCGTACTCGCTCGCACTGCGCGTGTCGATGACAGTCACGGGCGCCGCGGCGTCCGATAGCAACTCGAATGCTTGTGATGGTGTGAGCGTGCCTCCGCTGCAGACAGCTTCATCCCCCTCCGGCACAGGCGCCGCAGGAGCGGTCGGTACGGGACACGCGGTCGGCGTCGTCTCCGCCGGCGCGGTTGGCACGGGGCAGGCGGTCGACTCCGGCTCCGCGCCGCTGCACCCGGCGACCGCCAGGAGCAGCGCAACCAGCAGGGGCGCCAATCTTCTCGTCGCAGCACTTGCCGTCATGGCGCTATCCGTTCGAGACGTGCTGGGCGACATAAGGCTTCATGTCGAACTTGCGCTCCAGTCCCGCCGCGCTCATGTAGCGCACAGTGCCGAACACCGGGCGCTCCGCCCACGGCCGGTCGTGCATCCCGAAACACCAGGCCACTCCCGCGTACGAGTTGGGGTCGCGTCCGTCAAGCTGCCAGCGGTTGTTCAAGCGCAGCGCCGTGCCGAACGCCTCCACCGGCGTACGCGACCACTCCAGCAACTTCTTGCCCCAGTACATCCGCATGTAGTTGTGCATCGAGCCCGTCTGCAGCATCTCCCTCTGCGCCGCGTTCCAGTACGGGTCATGCGTCCGGCCGCTCTCCAGCGTCTCCGGGTCGTAGGCGTACGGCCTCGGGTCAGCGGCATGGTTCTCAAGCGTCCGGCGCGCCCAATCCGGCAGCGCGTCGAGGCTGTCGTAGCGCGTATTGTAGCTCACGAAGTTGAGACTCAGCTCGCGGCGGACGACGAGCTCGTCCAGGAAGGCGTCCGCGCCGGGCCCGCTCCGGCGATTGACCGCCAGAGCGACCGTCAGCGGTGATATCTGACCGAAATGCAGGTACGGGCTCAGGTGGGAGGACCAGTCCTGCGACGGGTCGCTCCGGTGCGCTGCGTACCCGTCCAGCTTCGCCTCCAGGAATGCCTCCAGCAGCCGCGCCCCCTCCGACGCGCCTCCCTGGAAGGCGGTCACCCGCGGCACTGTGCGGTCCGCCGGCAGACCGTCCAGCAGAGAATCCACGTCCTCCGCTGTCTCCACTCGTACACCGGCCTCGTCGAGCTCCGGCGCCGGCGCCTTCGGTTCCTGCTCCTCAATCGGAACGAGATAGCGCAGCAGCAGCCGGCCCAGCTTCGGCCGCAGCGTCGCCGCGGTGTACTCGGCTTTCGTCGAAGCGGCAGCCACGGGAACGACCGCGTCTGATTCCACCTCGACCATGGCGCAGTCAACGCGCTCCGCGACCTGTTGCCTCCACCGGTGCTGGTGTCGGAGGTAGCCGCAATCGGTCACCACCAGTGACGCCTGCCTGGCCATCCGGGTCACGAGGTCGACAGGGGAGCCGCGCAGGACGGTCGTTCCTATGCCGCGTTCGCGCAGCGTGGAGACGGTCTCACGCAGCCCCTCCAGCAAGAAGGCGTAGTGCCTCTGCGTCGCCTCGGGGTAGTCGTTCATGAGGCAGAAGAGCGCCAGCACAGGCAGCGAGCGCTCATTGGCGAGGCCGATGGCGTGCTCGAGTGCGTGGTTCTGTGCCGCCCGCTGGGAGGCCTGCATCCAGTAGAGGACGTAGCGGCCGCCGGCGGCAGGCCGGTGGTTGAGAGCTCTGACCCGCTCCGGGTGGATCAACGAACCTGGCGGTGTACGCCCGAAGGCGCCAGCACGCCCATGCGCGCCAGGAACGCCGGCGCCTGCGCCACGCACTCCTGCCCGTTCCACTCACCCAACTCGCACACGCGGATGGCTGCGTCCGGCAGGTAGCGGCTCACCATGCTCCAGTCGAGCCGTCCGGCTCCGGGGCACTGGTGGTCGCGCTC
>CAZVCS010000086.1:0-8409 GCA_964625765.1 uncultured Dehalococcoidales bacterium
GAGGCGACCGTCCTCAAGGCGGCGCTGGCGCTGGAAGAGGTCTCGGGGGTTCGGGAGGCACACCCGCCGCTGTCCTGACCCGGTCGGACGTAGTCCAGGGCAACCCGGCCGCTACTGGGGCATTCGCCGCCCGCCGCCGGGCCACGCGCCGGGGCCGCCTCTGGCGGCGCCGACCGTCGTCACCTGTCCCGACACGGTGAACTCGGCGTACTTCGTGCCGCCGGAGTAGGTCCCGCCGGAGTACAAACCGTCGACAGCCGTTCCGGTCGACGAGCCGCCCGTGTAGACGACGTACGTCGAGCCGTCCTGCAGCTCGGTCGAGCTGAACACCACGGACTGATACGCCTTCGACGGCAGGAACGTCAGCACATCCTCGCCATCGACTGTCTCGATGTGGAACGGCGTGCCGGCCGCCTGAGCCGAAGCGAAGTTGACCATGACGCTGCGCTGACTGGATGACGCGCCCGGCGCCTGCGCCATGCCCGAGCTGCCGGCCGCGACCAGGAAGCCTCCGCTCATCTCGAAGCCGCGCATGTAGTCGAGCGCCCCGTTTGCGTTCGACGTCGGTCCATGGACGATGACCACGCCGCCGGTCATGGTGACAGCGCCGTTGATATCCAGCCCGTCGCCGAACGCGTCCACCGCCACATAGCCACCGTTGATCTCGAGGTAGGTGTCTGTCGAAGCACTGAAGCTGTCCTGCCCGGCGCGCGGCCCCATCGTGCCGGAGCCGTCGTTCCCGCCGCTGACGTTGATACCGTCGTCGCTCGAGACGACATGGATGGTCCCGCCGTCGATGATGATGACCGCGCTCTCGATGCCCTCGTAGCTGGTAGTGATGCTGATGGCCCCGCCGGCGATGTGAACGCTTTCATCGGCGTGCATGCCGTCGTCGCCGGAGGCGAGAGTGAGCTCGCCGCCGCTGATAGCGATGCTGCCGTTCGAGTGCACCGCGTCGTCGGACGAATCGATGCCGATGCTTCCCCCGGTCACGATGAGGTTGACGCCCGCCTTGAGGCCCTTGGCGCTGTCATCTGGCTCCGCGCTCGCGGTCTCCACCGGACGCTGTCCGCCGGGGCCGCCCGGGAACAAGGCAACGTGTTGCTCCGCCTCGGCGCTGCCACCTCCGGACGTGACGGAAATCGTGCCGCCGCTCACAAGCAGCCCGGTTTCAGCCTGGATGCCGTCCATCCCGGCAACGATGGTGATAACGCCGCCCTCGATGAAGACGAACCCCTTCTCCGCGTCCGTATCGTTGCTGGCCTGTATACCGTCGCCGCCCGCCGTCACCGTGATGTTGCCGTCCCTGATGGCGACGGAGTCCCTGCCCTTGATGCCATCGTTCACTGCCGCGACGGTGATGCTGCCGCTGGCTATCTTGAGGTCGTCCTTGGACTGGATGCCGTTGTCGTAGTTCGCCTGCACCGTCAGTGCACCGCTGCCGTTGATGGTGAGATCGTCGTGGCTGAAGATGGCCGCGTTCGGCTCGTCCGCCTCCGGGTCCTCGAAGAGGTACTGGGCCCCGTCCGCCACACGGTTCACCGTGCCCGCGGCAAGCGTTATGACCGTCTTCTCGGCATTGACCACGTAGATGGCGGAACCCGTGGAGCAGGTGATATCCGCCCCGTTGAGCACCAGCTTCACCGCCTTCTTGTCCTCGGTGTCGACACGCACCTGGCCGTCCTCCAGCGTCCCGCTGATGACGTAGGCGCCGGAGGACACGATGGTGACAGTGCTGCCGTCCATCTCCACGCCCCCGCCCTGCACCGTGACAGCGTCGCCGTCCAGCGTGATGCTCGTGGCGCCGGAGCTGTTCCAGTCCTGGTCCAGATCATCGACGTCGTAGGCCACCAGGGTCGCCGCGACGGCAGCAACGGTGCTCTGCACCGCGCCGGCTCCAGTCGACGTGACGGATGGTGCGGCCGTCGACGGGCTCGAAGCTGCCTCAGTCTGCGGAGCATCCACGGCCGAACAGGCGGTTGGGAGCAGCACGAGCGCCAGCGCCACTGCTGTCAGGGTGATTCGTCTCACGATTGAGTTCATGGTGCCTTTCCGTTGTGCGCGTCCGGAGATGCCGTCCACGGCTAGCTGATGAAGACCTCCACCTTGGCCTCTCCCGCAAGCTTGTTCAGCTCGCTCGTGAAGCCCGCCCAGTCGAAGCTGGACTGCCGCCGGTACTGGTAGTGCAGCGACACTCGGCCGTCGATGGTCGACATCGTCTCCAGGCTCAAGCCGCGAAGTCGCTGCTGCAGGAACGACGTCAAGCCTTCCTCCAGGGTCGGGAAGGACGGCTGGTCGATGGACACCATCAGGTGGCCCCGTCCCGATGTGCCGCTGTGGTCACCGATGAGCCGCTGCAGCCACAGCGCCAGCGCCACAACCGCGAAGAGAATGACCATGGCCATCAGGTTGCCGGTGGCCGCGCCGATGGACGAGGCGATGAGCAGCAGCAGGAAGCCTATCTCCGCCGGGTCCTTGATGGGCGTCCGGAAGCGGACGAAGGAGAGGGCTCCCAGCAGCCCGATGCCCAGCGGGATGGACGTCTGGATGACCAGGAATATCATCGTGATGGCCGGGCCGCCGACCAGGAAGACGCGATGAACGCCTGCGCCGATGTGCCTCGATCCGTAGAAGACCTGGTACAGCAGGTACGCCACGGTGGACGCGATCAGCGACACGCCGACGCGCACCACCGCTTCCCACACCGGTAGTGGCGCCTGGAACAGTTCCGCAATCTCTTCGAGCATCTCACTCTCCTCAACCGTGTCCGACTAGGGTTGAACCACCATGCCTGACGGCGACAGCCACCCCACCGAGCCGGGCGGCTCGCTATGCGCGTCGATGCAGGCGGAGTACTTCGAGAAACGAGTCCAGTCCGTATGGAGCATTCTCGCGCCCCGCAGCGCGGGCGGCAACGCCATGGACCGCCCCTTGATCTCCAGGACAGCGCCGGGAAGCTCCAGCTCAGTCTCGCCGTTGCCGGGCTCCGGCGTGACCATGGTGGAACGGATGCGGCAATCGAGCGACACGCGCTGCTCCGTCAGCATGTCCTCGAAGCGGTAGCGCCAGTACGATATCACCACCACCGGCAGCAGCATCCCGGAGGAGAAGTAGCCGAGCCTCGCCAGCCGCTCCAGCAGGAGCGAGGCCGAAAGGATGCCTCGTCCCAGGTTGGCAGCTCTCAGGCTCTCCGCCGGCGCCTCTAGTCTGAGGCGCTGCTTTGTTCCAGCGAAGCCCCTCCGCCTCTTCAACTCGAGGAAGACGTTCTGCAGGCCGGTGAGGTCATCCTCCTCACCGTACCAGCGGATGCGGACCTTGTCCTTGAGGTAGTCGCCAGAAGAGGACCGCTCGTGCTGGTCAAGGTCGACCGTATCGAAGTACAGGCTGTTGACCTGCTCGGACGGGTACTCGCGGGCGGGCAGGCAGACGTGCCGCAGCAAGCCGAGAGCCACCCCGACCTCCGCAGGCGCCAGGTAGTACTTGCGCTCGAACCGCTCCGGCAGCGTGCACACGGCGCCGTTCGGTACCCCGTACAGGTGCACGGACACGCTACACGCCCTCCCCGGCCACAAAGGCGGCGGCCGCCTTGTTGCGTTCGTAGATGCGGTCGATGAGCTGCTGAACCGCGGAGTCAAACGCCGCCCGGCCGGATTCCGCCGCGGCATAGGGGGCGATGAGCTTGGCCATGTCGCGGCACTCCCGCTCGAGCGTCTCCGGGTCGAACGGTCCGGCGATGGCCTCCTCGATGTAGCCGGCGTAGCGCTCACAATAGACCGGGTCGTCCAGCAGGTAGCGTATCAGCGGCCAGTTCGCGCCGATGTCATCGCGGTCCAGCGTGACCGTGCGGCCCGGACCGCGGGGCGCAGGCCTCCCTCCCGGGGCGGGAGGAGCCGCCGGTGCGCCCGCACCGACGCCGGCCAGGACCTGGTTGTGGTCCCACGATATCCAGTTCAACAGCCCGGTATCAGGGTCGTGGTAGAGGTAGAAGTTGTGCCACATCTGTCCGTACGTGTCCCAGTGCTGCAGCACGGCGCTGAGTGCGAGCCACTCAAGGAAGCCGTCCACGTTGAACACTGACTCCAGCTCCGTTCGCCACGCGGCGGGGTCGGAGGTTCGTTCGCCAGAATGGAGCACGGCGTAGAGTTCTTCGATGTCGCTCCAGTCCGCCACCTGCTCGTTGTTCTCCTTGAGGAAGCTGGCGCTGAGCTCATCGGACGTGCCCTCGGCCAGGCTGGCGCCGCGGCCGTCCGCCTCGTAGATATTGCCGGAGCCTTCCCCGAAGAACCGGTCGACGACGGTGTCGTCCACCACCTCTATCGCCACGTAGAGCCCCAGGCTGACCGGTCCTTCGCCGTGGTCGAGAACCACCTCGTAGAAGGCCGTTTCGGCGGCGGGCAGTCCGGCCGCCCTCAGCACGTCGGCCGTCAGCGCGTCCCGCATGAATGTCGCGTCGCTGAAGGCATTCGAGAGCGAGAGTTGCTTGAAGCCGTAGAAGCGCTGATTGCCGATCTCGGGATTCTCGTCCTCGAACTCGTCGAAGTCCAGCTTGAGCGGGAGCTTCAGCGAACCGCTGTTCCAGCCGCTCCGCAGGGACGAATTGCCTTTGTAGCGCACGCCCACATCAGTCCAGGTCAGGCCGTCGCACTCGATCGTGGCCGGCACCCACATGGGGTTCACCGGCGTCATGTCGACCCACCCCGGCATCCCGGGCACTCTGGGCCTCCCCGGCCGCTCCGCCCCGCGTGGGCCAAGCAGCTCGGTCAGATTCGCCTGCATGGCCTCCCAGTCCTCCGGGGCGATAGTGATCTCCAGTCGCTTCACCTCGTCATCGGGGAAGACGGCGTCATAGTCCGGTGCAACGCCGTCGCCATGCGTCTCCTCCGTCCAGCCAGCCGGGCGCACGACCTGGTCCCGGCCGGGAGGAGTGACTACCTCCTCGGCGGCGCAGCCCGGAAGCAGGGTCGCCGCGAGCGCGACGAACGCAACCAACCGTGCATACCGTGCGCGGCTCATCCCTCGGTCCCGGCTCCGGACGCTGTCATCATCGCGGCGTCATTATGGCGCATAACTGTCAATAACTCATGAATGCCACGCAGGGGAAAGTCATTGAAACCGCAGACTGCTGCAAGTAGAATGCCGCGCATTCCGCGGGCATGGAGGAAACGTGAAGCTATTCAAGGCGAAGTGGGGCCTGGTCCTCAGGGCGCTCGTCCTGGTGCTGCCGCTCATCGGCCTTAAGGTGCTGGTGCACCACCTCGGCTGGGACGTCATCCCGGTGGGCACGTTGACGTCCGCGCTCATCACCGGCACCTTCTTCGTCGTCGCCATCATCCTTGCAGGCGTCATGACGGACCTGAAGGAGAGCGAGAGGATAGTGAGCGAGTTCGCCGCCTCCATCGAGACGCTCTACAACGACGCCAGGCTGATGGAGCCTGACCCCGACGCGGCGGCGATGCTTTCGCACCTGCGCGACGCCATCCGCGTCTCCATCACGAACTTCGAGCGCAAGGGTAGTTGGAGGTTGAGCGAGATCAGCCCCGCGCTGCGGCGCATCGAAGAGGATGTCCGCCTCATGAACCAGAAGGGCAAGCCCCTCTCTATCCTGCTGCGCATGCGCAGCGAGCTCACCAGCTTGAAGAAATTCTCCTACCGGGTCGAGAGCATCAAGGAGACCGCCTTCCTGCCGGCGGCTCACGCCATCGCCGAGGTCGGCGTCTGCGCCATCGTCCTGGTCCTGGTTCTCTCCACTATCGAGCCCTTCAACAAGGCGCTGCTGACAATGGGGGTCATTTCTCTCTTGCTGACCAGCACCGTGCTGCTCATCGACGACATGGATGACCCGTTCGGCGGGCATGCCGCGGTCGACATGAGGGTCATCCGCAATCTGGACCGCTTCCTGGACGAGAGGCCTAACGGAGCCCCGGAGAGCCGGTAGCGGACTCAGCCCGCTGCGTTGCGTTCGAGTTTCGGGGCTGCCATCGGCGCCTGCACCTCAGGACTGGCGCACCGTGGTCACCACTGCGGAGATGCGGAAGGCGGCAAACTCCGTCCCGGGAGTGTACTCGCCACCGGAGTAGAGTCCGTCAACCGCACCGCCGGTCGACGTTCCGCCGGTGTAGACGACGTACTCCGTTCCGGCTGTGAGCCCAGGCGAGCTGAAGACCATCGACTGGTAGTTCCTCGGCGGCGCATACGTCAGCAGCTCCTCGCCATCCCGCGTGCGCAGGTGAAAGAGCGTCTCGCGCGGTAGCGACGCCGGGAAATCGACCTTGATGCTCGGCTGTGCGGAGTCCTTCCCGGGAGCCTGCGCCCTTTGAAGCCCTCCTGCGGCAATGAGGACTCCGCCGTCTACCGTGCAGGACCGCATGTAGTCCACCGCGTTGTCGCCACGCGCGCTTGTGCTCAAGATGGCGACGCCGCCCGTCATGACCATCCTGCCGTTCACGTCGACCCCGTCGCCGCCGCATTCTATCGCGATGTAGCCGCCGCGTATCTCGAGCAGCCTCCGGCCGGCCGCGTCGTGGTCAGTCTCCTCATCGTAAGTGAGCACGCCGCGGATGTTGATGCCGTCGTCCCTCGCCGTGACGTGCACGGCGCCGCCATCAAGGCTGACGAGCGCGCTCTCGATGCCCTCGTAGCAGGCCGCTATGCGCAGGTCGCCGCCCGAGATGTCGACTGATTCGACCGCGCGTATGCCGTCGTCAGCGGAGGCCAGCGAGACGTCGCCGCCGCTCATGCCGACTCGACCGCCGGAGGAAACGGCGTCGTCGAATGAGTCAATGCTGATGAGCCCACCAGCGAGGAGCACCTCGGTTCCTGCCTTGAGGCCCCTCGTGCTGGGTCCCGGCACCCCGGCGCTCGTCTCGTCGTCCCAGTCGTCGTAGTTGTCCTCGTCCGGCCGGAACGTGTGCCCTGACCCGGACGTGACGCCGAGGGCGCCGCCGGTGACGACGATGCGCGTTTGCGCCTGGATGCCGTCGAGCGCAGCGTCGATGGACAGCCTTCCGCCCTCGATGAGCACAAAGCCCTTGCCTGCATCAACGTCGTTGCCGGACTGCATCCCATCGCCCCCCGCTTTCACCGTGACGCTGCCATCGCGCACAGCGATGGAGTCCCTGCCACGTATGCCGTCGTTGACCGCATCGACCGTGATGCTGCCGCCGGCTATCTTCAGGTTGTCCTGACACTGGATGCCGTTGTAGTAGCGCCCTGTGACAGCAAGCGAGCCGCCGCCGTTGATGGTCAGATCGTCGTGACTGAAGATGACCGCGTTCGGTTCGGTCGACGCTGCATCCTCGCCGGCAGCCGCCACCACATCCGACACGCGATTCGCTGTGCCCTCCGCGAGCGTGAGCACCGTCTTGCCGGCGTTGAGCACGTAGACAGGCGCGCTCGCGAAGCAGGCGACGTCGGCTCCATTCAGCACGAGTTGCACCGTATCCGTGTCGGGGGCGTCGACCCTGAGCTGGCCGTCGGTCAACGTGCCGCTGACGACGTACGTCCCTTCGGATGTGATCTCTACGACGTTCCGGCTGACGGCCGCCCCCGGGCCGTCGACACGCGCCGTCCAGCCTTCCAGCATGATATGGGTGGCCGACGCGTCATTCCAGCCGGCATCGAGATCAAGGTGATCGTAGGTGACACGGACAGCGCCAGCCCCGTCCGCCTGGACCGTCGGAGCGGCGGGCGGCTCGACCGGGCTGACGTTGCAGCCAGCGGACGGCAGCACGAAGGCGAGTGCGAGAACCGCGAGGCCCGCTCGTCTTCCGAATGCACGCATGCTCGTTCCGGCGGTCAGCAAGCGCAAGCTCCCACTGTCTGTCCAGACCACTTCGACCGCCGGGGCAATTATCACCGATTGCCTCCGGCGATGCGAGAGGAGCCGTGGCTCAGCCACAATGCTACACTCTGCGGCGAGCCGCAATCAGGCTCAGGGAGGATACCGGACATGAAGGTGAAGATAGACCAGGACGGCTGCATCGGCTGCGGCACCTGCACGAACGTCTGCCCGGACGTGTTCGCGCTGGACGACGACGGCAAGGCGTGCATCGTCGAGCGGTACCGCAAGGGTGCGCCGGACGGCGGCGAAGTGCCTGACTCTCTCGCAAGCTGCGCGAGCGAAGCGGCGGCCTCCTGCCCGGTCCAGGTCATCAGCACGGAGTAGACCCGCCTCGACTGCAGGCATCCCGTCATCGCTGCCCCACGTCCCGGTGCTGTCGCCGGCCGCCTGCATCTTCGGTCCCTGTCGACGCCCGGACCATTGTCGCTTTGACAGACCAACTGGTCGCGTGCGACCATTGGGCTGGTTCCGCGGCGCTCCCCACCGCTGCCGCGGGACCGCAAGCAGCCTGACGGCGTTCAGGTGCTTCGGGATGGCGGGATGACGAGACGCATCACGCTGGTTCTGGT
>CAZVCS010000087.1:0-5066 GCA_964625765.1 uncultured Dehalococcoidales bacterium
CGAGGCCCTTGGCCTCCTCGACGGTGATGACGCCGTCCTTGCCGACCTTCTCCATGACCTCGGCGATGAGGTTGCCGATCTCCTTGTCGACGGCCGAAAGAGCGGCGACCTGGGCCACCTGCTCCTTGCCCTTCACGGGGATGGCCATCTTCTTGAGCTCGTCGACCACGGTGCCGACGCCCTTCTCGATGCCGCGCTTGAGTGACTGAGAGTCCGCGCCGGCGGCGATGTTCTTGAAGCCCTCGTGCACGATGGCCTGGGCCAGGACGACGGAAGTGCTGGTGCCGTCACCGCACTGGTCGTTCGTCTTGGTCGATGCTTCCTTGACGAGCTGGGCGCCCATGTTCTCGAACGGGTCGGGCAGCTCGATCTCCTTCGCAATCGCAACGCCGTCGTTGATGACGTTGGGCGCGCCGAACTTCTTATCGAGTGCGACGGGCCGGCCTCGAGGGCCGAGTGTCACACGGATGGCGTCGGCGAGCGTATCGATACCGGTCTTGAGCTTCTTGCGTGCTTCTTCGCCGAAGAGTACCTGCTTGGCCATTACACTTCCTCCTTAGCTATGCTTTCTTGGCGAGCAAGTCGCTCTCGCGCATGATGACGAGCTCGACGTCGCCCTCCTTGAACTCGGTGCCGGCGTACTTGGAATAGATGACCTTGTCCCCGACCTTCACGTCCATCGGGAGCCGCTTGCCGTCATCGGTAAGTTTGCCGGCGCCGACCGCGATGATCTCGCCCTCCTGGGGCTTCTCTTTCGCGGTGTCCGGAAGGACAATGCCTCCCTTGCTGACTTCTTCTCGTGGAGTGGGCTTGATGACTACCCTGTCTCCAAGGGGAACCAGGTTGGACATGCTGCCTCCTTCCCTTTTCTTGCGATTAGCAATCAACTGCCAACATTGCTAAAGGATTATAGCACACCTCCGACCCGGTGCAAGACGGACGTCGTCTTGATTTCTACACTGCACCGTGTATAGACTCTGCCGGAAACATGAAGAACCAGAGATGGGACCGGAGCCGCATACGTGCTCTGCGCACTCACCTTGGGCTGACGCAGGTTGAGCTGGCCGAGCAACTCGGCATCCGGCAGCAGACGGTGAGCGAGTGGGAGACGGGCCAGTACGAGCCGCGGGGAACGTCGGTCACGTTGCTGCGCCTCGTCGCCGAGCGCAGCAACTTCGGATACGGACAGGAGGTTCAGGAGAAGGAATAGCCTCCTCTTTCTTGTGCGCGTGAATACACGGAAACGGATAGTCGAGACAGAAGCGGAGTTGAGCGGCGCCTGGGCCCGGTCGTACGGCCGGCGGCTGCATACGGAGGGTGGCCTTGACGTTGACGTCCTGTACCCGGGCAGGCGGCCGGGAAGCGCCGGGCCGGACTTTCGTGATGCCGTGCTCTCCGTCGGGCGGCACGGTGTCGTGCGGGGCGATGTCGAGTTGCATGTGAACGCCGCGGACTGGCGGCGGCACGGTCACCACACGGATCCGGCATACTCGAAGGTCGTGCTGCACGCGGTGGCGCGCTCGGACGGGAGCGTCCTGACGACCCTTCCGGGTGGACGGGAGGCGCCGGTGCTTGTGCTCAGGAAGGAATGGCGCTCGCGTGCGCTGCCGTGTGCCGCCGCGTTCGTGAGTGCACCGGGGAGGGTGCTGGCCGTGCTCGAGTCGGCTGGCATGGAGCGCCTCCGGGCGCGCGCCGTCCGCATGGCGGGAGAGGGCGCTGATGGGGGTGCGTGTCGGGTGCTGCTTCGGGCCGTCGCCCGCGCCCTCGGCTACGCCGCCAATGCCGACGCTGGTATGCGGCTGGGTGACCTGCTGGCGGAGGATGGAACCTGGGCACTGATGCAGAGCGCCGATTCCGTTCAGCGCCGTGCGTACGTCCTTGGCATGGCCGGGCTGCTGCCGTCGCAGCGTCCTTCAACCTGCGATGACCCTGGCAGTCCCGAGGCGGCGGCCCTGGAGGGCGAATGGCGGGGACTGGACGGCTCACTGCCTTCGATGTCCGCCGGCGACTGGCGGCTTTCGGGCGTGTACGTAAACAACTCACCGGTGCGGCGCGTGGTCGCACTGGCGGGTCTGTTGCCGGGAGTTGAGGACCTGGCCCGAGAGGCGGGTGCTCACCTGTGCGGCCGGAGCACGGCCGGCAGGGCGACGGCCGCGGAGCTTGAGGGGCTGTTTGTCGTGGCCGGTGATTCATATTGGCGGAGCCGGTACGACTTCGGGAAGCGCACGCGGGAATCGGACCTCGTGGGCGCCGCCAAGGCGCGGGAGGTAGTCGTGAACGCACTGCTGCCGTTTCTGCTTGCCGTTGCCATGCTGGAGCGGGACGAGACGCTTCATCGCGGCGTGGTTCGGGCGTTCGCACGGTATCCCGGCGCGCGGCCGAACACCCTGACGCAACACATGCGGGCGCAACTGGGTCTTCCTTTCGGCCGGTGCTTGGCAGTCGTCGACCAGGGTCTGCTCCACATGTACGCCGAGTACTGCCGGCACGGACTGTGTGACGCCTGCCCGCTCCTGGGCGTGTGTGACGGCCTCTGATCGGCGGAGGTGGTGCTCTGTGGCGATTCCGCCGATTGACTTCCTGCGGGAGATGCGGCAGCGCCATCTGGTACCATTAGCAGACGGATGCGTTTTGCTCCGCAAGCGGGTGTTGACGCCGGTGACGGGCGGCCCGCCGGGACAGCCATCCGGGCAGCCCAATCTGTACTTGTTCAGGAGGTTCAGTGAGAACTACTCCACGTGTGTCCGGCCTGCCGGCAGAGCCAGCCATTGAGGTCTTTCTCAAGGCGCAACGGATGCAGGCCAGGGGCGTCGACGTCGTGCATCTTGAGATAGGGGAACCGGATTTCGAGACGCCGGAGCACATCCGCGAGGCCGCCAAGGAGTCGCTCGACAAGGGGCAAACGCACTACTGCGACTCGCAGGGCATCCTCGAGTTGAGAGAGGCCATCGCGGAGCGCATCTCCGCAGCGCGCCGCCTGGACGTGGACCCCGGATGCATCGTCGTCACGCCGGGACTGCGTCCCGTGCTCTTCTACGGTGCACTGCTCACGCTCGATGCGGGGGATGAGGGCATCTACCTCGACCCGGCGTTCGCGGCGTTTCCCTCGGTCATCCGTTTCGCCGGCGCAAAGGCGGTTGCTGTGCCGCTCCGGGGCGAGAGCGGTTTCCGGCTGGATCTGGACGAGCTGAAGGCGGCTATCACGCCGCGCACGCGTCTGCTGACGCTGAACTCGCCGCACAATCCGACCGGGGGCGTGCTGACGGAGGACGAGCTCGCGGCCATCGCACGGCTGGCGGAGGAGCACGACCTGTTCGTTCTCTCGGACGAGACGTACGAGGAGATATTCTACGAGGAGCGACCGCGGAGCGTGCTCGAATATCCGGAGCTCCGCGAACGGTCCATCGTGCTGAGCGGCTTCTCCAAGACCTACTGCATGACGGGGTGGCGGCTGGGATACGCAGTGCTGCCTCCGGCGCTGGTCGAGCCGTTCGTCCGGCTCACGGCCAACAGCGTGACCTGTTCGACGACGTTCGTGCAGCACGCGGCGGTGCGCGCGCTGCGCGGCCCGCAAGACAGCGTCCGCACAATGGTCGACGAGTTCCGCGCCCGGCGGGACATCCTGGTGCAGCGGCTGAACGGGATGCGCGGGATCCGGTGCCACACGCCGGCCGGAGCGTTCTACGCCTTCCCCGATGTGAGCGGGCTCGGCATCTCCGACGTCGAGTTCGCACGCCGGTTGCTCGACCATGCCGGCGTCGCCACGCTGGCGGGGTCGGTCTTCGGCGAGCAGGGGAAGGGCTACCTGCGCCTGGCCTACACGACGTCCCGGGCGGGCATCCTGAAGGCGCTCGACCGGATGGAGCGGGTTGTGGCTGACATACCGGTGCCCGGCGCTGTCTCCCAGACCGTCAGGACAGGGTGAGAGCGGGTTCCACGTCGATGTCGCCGCCGGCTGTGTCCTCGCGGTGAGCGAAGTAGTGACACGCCGCCACCATGGCGGCGTTGTCCGTGCACATGGCGACCGGGGGGATGAAGGTGGGAATGGGCGACTCCGACGTCAGTCGGTGGCGCAGCGCACTGTTGGCGGCGACGCCGCCGCTGACCAGGATGCACCTGGCGCCGACATCTGACGTCGCGCGAAGGGCCTTCGCCACCAGGACTTCCACCGCTGCGTCCTGGAAGCCTGCGGCGGCGTTGGCCACGAGCTCCGGGTTGTCCAGTATGGCCTCTCGTTGCGTCAGGTGATAGAGGGCCGTCTTGAGGCCGCTGAAGCTGAAGTCCGATGTGCCGGGCATCCAGGCGCGCGGCAGCGGATAGCGGCCCTCTGCTCCCGCCGCCGTCTTCTGTATCACCGGCCCTCCGGGGTAGCCGAGGCCCAGCAGCCGGGCCGCCTTATCGAACGCCTCTCCCGCCGCGTCGTCGCGGGTGCGCCCCAGCAGGCGGTAGTCACCGTGCGCCCGCATGAGGTGCATCTCGGTGTGTCCCCCTGAGACGATGAGGCACAACGCGGGGAAGCGGCTGTCATCCTCGGGTGTGGTAGGGAAGGCGAGCCAGTTGGCGTAGATGTGTGCCTCGATGTGGTTGACTCCGAAGAGCGGCAGTCCTCGCGCGGCGGCGAGCGCCCGCGCGAAGTTGACGCCGACAAGCAGGGAACCGGCCAGCCCGGGACCGTGGGTGACCGCCACGCGGTCGATGCCATCGAGCGAGACGCCGGCCGCGGTCATCGCCTCTTCATAGCACGGCAGGATGGAGAGGACGTGCTGCCGCGACGCGACCTCCGGGACGATGCCGCCGTAGCGACGGTGGATGTCGATCTGGGACGCGACGACGTTGGAGAGGACACGCGTGCCGTCTTCCACGACCGCGACCGCGGTCTCGTCACAGGAGGTCTCGAACGCCAGTACTCTCATCTAGAAAAGGTTGCGGAGCCGCGACTTGGAGGCGAAGTGTACCACGGAGAGCACGAGCGTGAAGGTGAGGACGGCGAGGAAGGTCTCCCACGAGCAGCCCCGCATGGCGACACCCAGCGCGGTGGCGGCGGCGGGGGGGTGTTGCATGTAGGG
>CAZVCS010000087.1:5076-8317 GCA_964625765.1 uncultured Dehalococcoidales bacterium
CGACCATGAGGAAGACGGCGAGACCGACGGAGAGTGCGTAGGAGAGGAGGGTCGCGAGCATCGGCTCCTGAGGAAGCAACGAGCAGGCGGAGCCGATGAGGAACCCCAACATGTGGCCGCCAATGACGTTGCGGGGGCGCGCTGTGAGGTCGAACGGGCGTCCGAAGACGATGAACGCGCTCGCCCCGAGGGCGGCGATGACGACTGCGTTCTCCAAGCTGAGGACGAGCAGGATGACGAACGCCGTCAGTCCGGCGAGGAAGCTCTGCAGGAGATACGCCTTCCAGGCTGAGCGAAAGCGCTCCAGGCCTGACTTGATGCCGTACGTGCTCAACGCTGCCTCTCGGGGGTGGGTTCGGAGCCGGCTAGGCGAAGAGGCGACACGCTGAACGAGATGCCGCTACGTACAGGCATAATGCACGAACATTGTAGTGCACGTATCTCGATGCTGCAACAGACCGTATGTGCTCACCCAGGATGCTGCCTAGTGGCTATGGTTCACTCAGTCAGGAATGTTGCGGGGGATCATGTCGAGCGACGCCGGAACAAGAATGGACGGGCAACTCGCGGGCCATCCCTGGTTCCCGGAAACGTCGCTTGCAGCAGTCTGGGACAGAGGAATGGCATAATGAGTGACCCGTCCGGCAGTGGCGGGGGACAGGAGAGAGACGCACTGTGAACGTCAAGAGAGTATGGGCGGTCTTCTTCAGCGCCACCGGGACAACGAAGAAGGTCGTCACGAAGATCGCCGGTGACGCGGCCGGCGAACTGGGGGTTCCGTGTGAGCGGTTCGACTTCACCCTGCCCGAAGCCAGGAAGCGGGTTCTGAGCTTCTCCGCGGCCGACCTCGTCGTTTTCGGCACGCCGGTGTACGCCGCGCGTGTTCCCAATGTCCTGCTGAAGTACCTCGATACGATCGAGGGGAACGGTGCTCTGGTTGTGCCGCTGGTGCTGTTCGGGAACCGCAACTACGACGATGCCCTGCTCGAGTTGAAGGACATCCTTGAGAAGCGTGGGCTTCGCACGCTTGCAGCGGCGGCGTTCGTCGGCGAGCACTCGTTCTCGTACGTGCTAGGCAAGGGCAGGCCGGATGAGGCCGACATGGCTGTTGCCGCCGGCTTCGTGGGACAGGTGGTTGCGAAGCTGAAGTCCCTCACCCACGATCCCGCGTTGCCACCCGTGCATGTCCAAGGCGTGCCGTACCCGTATCGCGACTACTACCGGCCCCGCGATACTCAGGGCAATCCGGTCGACCTTCGCAAGGTGAGGCCGTTGACGAGCGATGCCTGCACGGACTGCAAGGTATGCGCACGGGTGTGCCCGATGGGCTCAATCAGTTTCGACAACGTGAGGGAACATACCGGCATCTGCATCCGCTGCGGGGCCTGCGTGAAGAAGTGCCCGGAGCAGGCCCGGTACTATGACGACGTAGCGTATCTTTACCACAAACGCGAGCTGGAAGAGGGCTATACCAGGAGAGCCGAGCCTGAGCTGTTCCTCTAGGGCGTCGGACGCATCCCGCGGCGCTGGTTTCATTTGAGCGTGACGAGTCGCGGCAGGTCCCCCGGGATTCACGCACAGACCGCGTCAGCCGCTCCGCCGCGCTCGATGCCGGGCATGGCGCGTGTGCCGTTGCCGCGACGCGCTTCGTCCGAGCGACGCATTACATAACAAACTGCCACAGGCGGGGAATGGGTGCAGAAGCAGCAACGGAAAGAGGGAGGGGACTCAACCCCTCCCTCTTGAGGCTCTGCCGGATTGAGGCCGCTAGAAGGCAGCGCGATAGAGGCCGGCGATGCTCTCCACGCTATTGTGGATCGGGTCCTTGGCCAGGAGGCCGCGAGACGTGTCGAGTGCCGCCTGTGCCATGACCGGGATCTTGTCCTCGGTGACGCCGAGTTGCTTCAACGAGAGCTTCATGCCGACCGAGTCGAGCCACTTCTCGACGGCTCCGACTGGGTCCTTCTGGACGCCGAAGACGTTCTTGCCGAGCCGCGCGATGCGCTCGCCGCGTACCGGCATGCTCTGGCGCAGCCACGCGGGCAGAAGCGCCGACAGGCCGTCACCGTGAGACGCGTCGAAGTACCCGCTGACGGGGTGCTCGATGAGATGGATGGGGCGGAAGCCGAGTCCTCCGCCGAGAGTGATGATCTGCGAGCAGGCGAGCGTGCTCGCCCAGCTCAGGTTGGTTCGAGCCGCGAGATTGGACGGGTCCTTGACGGACGGCGGCAACCACTCGACGACCACCTTCATGATGGCCTCTCGGATGCCGTCGGCCAGCGGGGCGCCCTCCAGGTGCGTGACGTAGTTCTCCATGACGTGCAGGAAGATGTCGACGCCACCCTTGGCAAGCTGCTTGACGGGCATGCTCATGGTGAGCGCCGGGTCGACGATAGATGTCGAGGGGTAGTAGACCGGCGAGGCGATGAAGCGCTTCTCGTGCGTGTCCCAGTTCGTCACCACCGCGCCATTGTTGAACTCCGAGCCGGTCGCGGCCATCGTGCAGACGAGGAGGAGGGCCGCCCTCGGCGCGATTCCCCTCGAATCGGCGCCCAGATAGAACTCCCACACGGGCCGGCCGCTGGAGTACGCGAGCCTGATGGCCTTGGCCGCATCCATCGCGCTGCCGCCGCCCAGGCCGATGATGAGGTCTGCCTTGTAGTCCGCCGCGGCCTTCGCGCCCTCGTCCACCGTCGAGCTGCGCGGGTTGGGCGTGACTCCGGAGAAGACGGCAGCCTCAATGCCGTGGGCCTTGAGGTCCGCGATGACTTTGTCCAGCAGCCCCGACTTCTTTGCGCTGGAGCCGCCGGTGACAATAAGGGCGCGCTTGCCGAGCAGGGCGGCTTCCTCGCCGGCCTTGCTGACCGTTCCCTCGCCGACGACGAGCTTGGTGGGAGTGTAGAAGGTTATCGTTGCCATACCTGCACCTCCTTGAGATTGACAGTCAGTCGGTTGACGATAGTACGAACAGCGCGCCAAGTCAATCCGCGGCCGTGGTCCGCGCGGCGGGGTGTGCCGGCCCATCCGCCGGCCGGACCAGGATGGGTGCCGCGAGACTGCCCGCCGGAGTCTGCAGCACCGCATGGCAGAGGCGGAGGACGTAGCCCAGCCTTCGCGCCTTTTCGCCTCATGGGCGGACGGCGGGCGACCAGCAGCGGGCTGGCGAGCCCTAGAGCGTCATCCGGTAGACGCTGACCCTGGGCTCCTCAAGCAGCAGGCCGGAGATGAGGTCGTTCAGGGC
>CAZVCS010000088.1:0-8080 GCA_964625765.1 uncultured Dehalococcoidales bacterium
GGCCGGTCGTCCTCGGGGCGGTGCTGCTCGAACAGCGGCAGCACGTGCTCGGCGCAGTCGGCCGCCCAGACCGCCAGGGCCGTCTTGTCCTTGTTGTTCAGGAGCTCTGCGAGCAGGTCGTCTGCGTCCGACATGGGGCCATTGTAGCCGTTGCGGAGGGAGTGGGTGCGGATGGCAGCTGGCGGCGGGAAATGTGGTGACACCATACTTATTTCCGGGCGTGTCCCCCTACACGAACGATTCCGTCCTTCCCGCCGTTGCCGCCACGTTCGGTGAGCGAAATAAGTATGGTGTCACCGTATTTCCCCGGTGGTGGCGGGCAAGACGCGGTTGATGGCGGCAACGGTGGGCGCGCGACGACCGGACGGCGGGCGTGCGAGCCCGCCCCTGCACGCGGACCACGGGCCGAGACAGCCGACGGCTTCGCCCTCTCAGACCGCGAGCTCGTAGCCTTCGCCCATCATGAAGAGCCAGGTGACGCCGCTATAGAACAGGCCGAGCAGCACGACGGCGCCGATGACGGCCGAGGCGATGGCCGTTCCCCGGGCGCTGCCTTCGGCCCGGCAGGCCGTTGCAGCGCCGCCGTACACGGCCAGGACGGCGAAGACGATGGACGCGAACCAGACGTACTCGGGCAGCCAGGGAAAGAACTCGACGAACAGGTTCGCGGCCAGGTGAGCCGCGAAGCCGGCCAGTGCGAGCACGGCGAAGACCTTGTGATGGCGCATGGCTCATCCTCCCCGCGGGTGTATGTCCCGCAACAGTATGGCACGGCGGGAGAGCATGCGCAGCGTCGCACGAACGCGCTCGTGCGCTGCAGGTCGCGAATACTGTGATACTTCCCGCCCTGGGACGTACATCCTGTTGTGACCGGCCGGAAGGCGGCCGGCCCGTGTCGTATCATGTCGGGAGGTTGAGGTCATGACGCGTAGAGCTATGTGGGTGGGACTGCTTCTTGTGGTGCTGGCCGTGCCGGCGTTCGCGGGATGCGCGGCGGAGCCGGTGCAGCCCGCCCTTGACGACACCGGGTGGGTCCTGGTGGAGTGGGGCAAACCTGGCAGCCTGCGACCCGCGCTGGAAGCCAGGGATGTGACGCTGTCGTTCTCCGGCGATGACCAGGCATCGGGCAACGCCGGCTGCAACGGCTGGGGCGGTTCGTGCAGCATCGCACGCAACGGGACCATCAGCTTCAGCGAGATCATCCACACCGAGATGTACTGCGTCGAGCCCGGCATCATGGAACAGGAGCAGTTCTTCCTCGACGCCCTGCTGGCCGCTGAGCGGTACGAGGTGGTGGACGGCAAGCTGCGCATCACCGGCGGCGACACGATGCTCGTGCTTGAGCGCACGTAGTGCTCGGGAGGCCAGCTCGAGTCGCCGCAGAAGATGGCACGGCAAATCCCTTGCGCGGTCATCTACGGCAGATCGCTTCCCTGGTCACGCGCGGGCAAGCTGTCAGGGATGCTGCCGGGACAGACCTCGGAACGCTATAATGCCCCTGGTGATATCACAAGCGGATGACCTGACCCGCTATCTCCCCGAGAACCTGCAGGGGATCGGATCTTCCCAGCGCGACATCCCCCGGGTAGCCAGAGACCCGATTCTGACCGGCCAGATACAGTCCGTTGTTCGGACGATTCCTAGCAGACACTCTCTGGTCAATGGAGACGCGCGCGCTGTCCCCATCGAACCCGATAGTGTGCATCTCGTACTCACTTCTCCCCCGTACTGGACTCTGAAGGAGTATCCGGCGGGTGAGGGGCAACTCGGCCATATCCAGGACTACGAACGATTCCTGACAGAGCTGGGCCGGGTGCTCGTCAAGTGCTACGAGGCACTTGTGCCCGGCGGCCGTGTTGTGTGCGTTGTCGGCGACGTGTGCCTGTCACGGAAGACCAACAACGGCAGTCATGCCGTCGTTCCGCTGCATGCCAGCATCCAGGAGCTCTGTCGGCGGATGGGATTTGTCAACTTGGCGCCGATCATCTGGTACAAGATCGCCAACGCCAAGTACGAGGTGCAGGGTGGTGGCGGGTTTCTGGGCAAGCCGTATGAGCCGAATGCCGTCATCAAGAACGACATCGAGTACATCCTCATGCAGAAGAAGCCGGGAGGATATCGCACGCCATCACAGGCGACACGGGTGCTCAGTGTCATACCCAGCGAGTGCCACAGAGAGTGGTTCCAGCAAGTCTGGACGGGTCTTGGGGGCGCCTCCACTCGTAATCACCCCGCACCATTTCCGCTCAAACTCGCCGAGCGTCTGGTGCGCATGTTCAGTTTCGTAGGAGATACCGTTCTGGACCCCTTCATGGGAACAGGTACGACGAACGCAGCCGCTGCCCTCTGGGGTCGCAATAGCATCGGCATCGAACTGGACTCGTCGTACGCCGACATGGCGTTCCGACGAGTTCGGAAGGTGGCGGGGGCGACGATCCACTACGAGCGAGAGGAGTCTCATGAGCTCGGAGATGCCATTGAAGGACCTCGACAAGAAGCTGAGTGTTGCCGTCAAGCGATTCTGGCAGGTTCGACGCCAGCAAGGGAGAAGCCAGGGGCGGACGACCGGCAGGAGAGACTATGGCGCGAGACGCCAGGTGACAGGAGGGGCGCAACTTGACGGCTTCGCCGACCTCGTCACAGGACTTCTGACGGATGTGGGGCTGCCCGAGGTCTCAATCGTACGCAAACACGCTGCTGTGCTCCCGGGATTCTACCGCCCCACCAAACAGTGGGACCTGGTCGTTGTCAACGCGGGCAGCCTGATCGCCACCATCGAGTTCAAGTCACAGGTTGGCTCGTTCGGAAACAACTTCAACAACCGCGTCGAAGAGGCACTCGGCAGTGCAACCGACGTTCGCCGCGCCTATCAAGCTGGTGTGTTCGCTCCATCCCGACCACCATGGCTGGGCTATCTTATGCTGCTTGAGGAGCATCCAGATTCTACGAGAAGAGGTTCCGTGGAGGAGCCCCACTTCAAGGTGCTGCCTGAGTTCGTGGACACGTCATACGCGAACCGCTACGAACTGTTCTGCCAGCGTCTCGTGCGCGAGCATCTCTATGAGGCGACGTGCTTCCTGATGTCCGAACCCGAGAACGGCTCGAAGGGCCAGTACAGGGAGCCCTCACCCGAGTTGTCCTTCGAGAACTTCGTGCGCTCCCTGCTGGGTCACGCAATCAGCTATGTCCTGTAGCGAACACAGAGGAAGAAGGAGGACCCTGTTGGAGCCCGCCCCGCCCTCAATGCCCTGCTCTTGACGCTCACACAGCCGATCATTGGCTCAAAGACGCAGCCCGCCCAGCAGTGCCTGCACGTTCGTTTCGCGGGCCCTGCCATCTGCTTGCTACACTTCGGAAACGGTATCGGCCTGAACTCCGGAGGGGTGAGATGATGAAGAAGAGGTTCGTACAACTGTTTGCCCTCGCGGTGCTCGCGCTGCTTGTGCTGTTGCCCGCGTGCACCGCGGTTGCCGCCTCCGACCTGGACAACACCTCGTGGCAGCTGGTCTCCTACGGCAAGCCCGGCGAGCTCAAGCTCCTGGTTGAAGGCACGAACATCCCGGTCGACTTCGCCAACGGCGTCATCAGCGGCTCCACCGGCTGCAACGCTTTCGAGGGCACGTATAAGGTGGACGGCGACGCTCTCGCCATCCAGTACGAGATCAGCCCCGGGCCGCGATGCGACCTCTCGTCCATCGTCGAGCAGGAGCAGATGTTCCTCTCGCTCATCGTCAAGGCGGAGAGCTACGGCATCGATGGCGACACGCTCACCATCGACTGCGGCGAGCGGCTGCTCGTGCTGAAGCGACGGTAGGCGGCGAGGCCGGACACATCCGGGAGACACACGATGACATCACGCAATCGACACCTCACAGCCATGGCGGCTCTGGTGCTGCTGGTGCTCCCTGCCTGCGGTCCTGCGGCGGGGGCCGACCTTGGGAACGCGACCTGGGTGCTCGACCTGCCGGAGGAGTGGGGCGACACGCCGGAGGGGCTGACGCCGACCGAGGTCACGCTGGAGTTCCAGCCGGGAGACGGGACCATCACCGGGACGTTCGCCTATCAGAAGTATACCGGCGCTTACTCGGTCGAGGGCGACGCCATCGGCTTCGAGAAGCTCGGCTGGACCACGCTGTGCTGCATGGCCGCCGCCGGAACGCTGAACCGCGAGCAGGCGTATCTCTTCGCGCTCGAGGACGCTCAGAGCTACCGCATCGATGGCGACACGCTCACCATCGACTACGGCGACCAGGCTCTCACGTTCCGCCGGAAGTAGCGCGCCGCTGTGACACCTCAGGCGCTGCCACGTACATCACAGTGATGAACGGGAAGCCACGTGCGGTGGGAGACTCCCGCCGGACGCCGGAGAGGTGAACGCATGAGAGTCACGGAACGCACTGCATTAGCGCTGTCGACTGCCGCGCTGGTCCTGTCGACGGTCACCCTCGTCGTGGTCGTCAGTCACGTCTCACGGCCACACGATGACGCTGAAGAGCCTTCCGGCCCTCCGGCTCTCGCCGGGACCACGTGGCTGCTGGAGTCGCTCGGCACGACCGGCAACGTGCGGCCGGCCCTCAGCAACGTGGAGGTGACGCTCGAGTTCTCAAACGATGGGCGCATCTCCGGCAATGCCGGCTGCAACGCGTACTTCGGACAGTATGTGGTGAACGCTGACCACACCCTCTCGGTGAGCGGCCTTGGCAGCACGAAGATGTTCTGCCACGAGCCCGGCGTGATGCAGCAGGAGCAGGATTTCCTCGCTGCCCTGGGGCAAGCGCAGCACTACAGAGTGGTCAACGGCCGGCTGACCATCACCGGCGAGAACACTGAGCTGGCGCTCGTGCTCGTATAGGCGCCCCGCCGGCGCCTCAGCCAAGTATCCCGGTCGCCCGGTCGGCCTGCTTCCACAGCGGGCAGATGGCCATGCAGATGGAGCGGCACATCCGGTTGCCGAAGCCGTCGATAGCCGAGTGCTCGTACGGCAGGTAGCCCTCGACAGCGCCGCGGGCCGGGTAGTGCTTCACCATCTCCTCGAGCGACTCCGCCTCTGTCTTGCCCCGCCGCCCCATGTCCGAGTAGCACTTCACGTGGTTGACGACGCCGTCCGTGCCGATGGCGCCCATGGGGCAGGACTTCTCACAGCGCCCGCAGTCCGGCGGGCACGGCGACCCGTCCAGCATCGGGCTGCCTTCCAGTGGTGCGGTCGTGATGACCGCGCCCAGCCGCACCCGCGTTCCGTACTGTTGGGTGGCCACCAGCCCGCTGTGGGCCCGTCGCCCCACGCCGGCCAGCACGGCGGCGCGCTTGAGGCTGAAGAGGCTCTGTAGCGGCCCGAGCGTCCGGCCTTCGACGTACGCTGCGGGGTCGAGCCTGGAGACGCCACAGGCGCCCAGCGGCAGCGAGGTCCAGCCGAGCTGCTCGAGTCGGCTCGCGAGGTCGTAGGTGATGGCGCCTAGTCGACGGTTCACGTGCACGTAGCCGAACGTGCCATAGACGAACGTGGTGTCGAGCGGCTCCAGTGCGGAGGCAAGCACGCCGTCAAGCACGCGTGCCGCCACGACGATGACGCTGCGCGCTCCGGGCAGCAGCTCCTCCGGGGCGAAGCCGGTCGGCAGATAGGAGCCGGCGCCCTTCGCCGCGAAGCGCTCCACCGGCGCAACGCCGGCCACGTCCGCTCCAAGCTCAAGGGCGGTCTGCTTGATGTCGCCCGGGATAGTCCGTGCCTTCATCTGGGGTTTGCTGGCGGCCATGCTCACACCTCCGTGGGGCGCGTCCGCGCCCTGTTGCGTGCGGCACAGTATGTGATGGGCGGGTAGCGGAATCAAGCCACGAGGGCTGGACGTGCGGCTGTGCGGGAGAGTTCAGCCGAGCCACTCTTCACGGGAGATGCCCGCCTGACGGAGGATGCGCGAGAGGAGGTCCACGCTGATTGTCCCGCGATGGCGGTTCGGAATGGTCAGAACCAGCTGACCGCGGATCATGAACGGGTGCCTGCCGCCGGCGACTGGCCCTTCGAAACCGAGCTGTCTCAGCCTGCGGACCAGTTGCTGCCAGGTGACCGGGCTCAGCTCCGCCACCGGCTAGACGTTGACCTCGATCGATTCGGGCTTCGAGATGGAGTGCCCATCAAGCGGCGGAATCGGCAGGCCGCGCCCGAGCCGGACGACGATCCAACCGTCGAGCACCTCGGCGAGGCGGCGTCTGCACTGCTCCAGCGTTGCGCCGGAGGCCCACACGCCGGGGAGCTCCCGCACTTCGCCGTAGTACGGCTCGGCGTCGTCGATGAGCTCGTATCGCGCCTTCTCGAGAGCTGCCTGTACGTACTCCGCTATCATCGTTTGTGCCGCTGAACCGTCGATGCTATCGACGATTGTAGTGCAGGATGGCTGAAAGGGCAAGGCGAAGACCTCGTGAGGCGCACGGCCTCACGCCGCGTGAAGTCACACGGCCGGGCTGGCTGCGGGCGGCCCGAGGCTAGATCTCGTCCTCACCGTGCGGGAACGGCGGGAAGGGCGGCCATGGGTGAGGCCAGTCTTCGTCCCAGTCTTCATCCCAGTCGTCAGGAGGCCACGGGCAGGGCCAGTCCTCATCCCAGTCTTCCTCATCCCAGTCGCACGGCGGGACAGGATAGTACCAGTAGCCGTCCCAGCAGTCGTCGTCGCACTCGTTGCAGCAGCACTCATCGTCCGGCCACCACGGATACGGCCCCCACATCCCTCCCGGATAGCCGTGCCAGTAGTAGTGGACGGGGTACCACTCCTCGGGGACGTCGGTGACCTCGTAGATGTTCGCGGCGATGATGACATCGTCGCCCCAGTAGGTCACGTAGATGTAGTAGTCGCCTTCTTCGACGTCCTCATGGTACTTGCCGCCGGTCAGGTCCTCGGGAACCTTGAAGGTGGTCTCCCAGTCGCCGAACTCGTCCAGCTTGTCGGAGGCGTCGACTATCTCGTAGTCGTCCACCTCGACGCCGATGCGGTCGCCTATCTCCGCCAGGTCGGAGGAGAAGTAGACCGTGACGAAGACATAGCCGTAACGGATCGCCGAGTCAGGGTAGTCCTTGTCGTAGTCGTTGCCCCAGACCCGGACCCGGTCGCCCACGCCGCCCTCGTCAGGGCTTATCTGCACGAGACGGTCAGCCGCGAGGGTGGGGGAGGGGAGGAGCAGAAGCGCCAGGAGGGAGAGCACGGCGCCGACCTGCACGAATCGGAAAGTTCTTCGCTGCTTCATCCCACACCTCCTGCATCACCATGATACCCGCGGCCGGGGTATCCTGCAAACGAACGTACGGCGGCTGTGGTAGACTGGATGGCCGCCGACGGTCCGGCAATGCCGGTCCTGCCGAAGCGCGGCCCCGCGACCGCGCGACGATGGGAGCGGACCGGACGCGAGTCCCAAAGAGCACAAGGAGCAGCCCTGCATGGCGCGCAAGAAGCGATTCACGAAGCCGTCAACCGCCCGAAAGGCGAAGTCATACGCGCAGGACCGGGGCGCGGCCGTGCCGTCTGCCGGCAGGGTGACACGCGTTGCCGCCGTGACCTGGGCCGTCTGTCTCTCGGCGCTGGCCGTGGCTGCGGCCTTCGCCGAGCGGCGCCCGGCCGTTGACCTTGTCGTCATCGCTCTCTGTGCCGGGGCAGCCTGGCTCATCATACGAACGGGTCGTCCGGGCGCGTGCACGGCGGTCGTCTGCGGCGTCGTCGGCCTCACTGCTGGCATCGCCTTCGGGCCCGGGCACATCGCCTGGGCGGGCCTGACCTGGCAGGCGGTGGCGGGCCTGCTGCTGCTGGCGGCGGGAGTCGTGCTGCTGCTGACAGGCATCCCCCGGCTTCTCCCCGGGCGGACGCGCGGCCAGTTCATCGCCAGGATGGCGCTGGCCCTAGCGTCGGCCGTCGCCGTCTGGACGCTGACCCCGGCGGTCGTGGCTACGAATCCTCCGCACATCCCTCTTGGCGAGGAGAAGCCGGAGGGCTTCGGCCTTGCTGCAAGTGAAGAGCAGTTCCTGACGTCGGACGGCGTCGAGCTCGGGGCATGGTACGTGCCTTCGACGAATGGCGCGACCATCATCGTGCGCCACGGGGCG
>CAZVCS010000089.1:0-1267 GCA_964625765.1 uncultured Dehalococcoidales bacterium
TTCCAGGATGATGTCTCGTGCGCAAAGCCTCCGGGGGTAGCCTGAGCCGTCAAGTCGCTCGTGATGCTGGTAGACGATGTCCGCAATCGGCCACGGGAAGTCTATGCTGCTCAGCACGTCGTAACCGGTGGCCGGGTGGGCCTTGATGATCTCCATCTCCGCCTGCGTCAGCCGGCGCGTGCTCGCGAGTATCTCCGCCGGGACCCGCACCTTGCCGATGTCGTGGATGAGGCCGGCCAGGCGCAGTCCCTCGATGGCGTTGAGGTCGAGTCCCATCCTGCGTGCTATCACGCAGGCCAGGTCGGCGACGCGGCGCTGATGGCCCGCCGTGTAGGAGTCCTTCATCTCCGCCAGCATGGCCAGGGCCTGGATAGTCTGCTCAAGTGCGGTGATGAGCTTCCTCGAGCCTGCGTTGCGTGCGTCCTCGGCGATGCGGCGCGCGGTGATGTCCCGGGCGATGGCCAGTACCTCCATGGGTCTGCCGCTCGCATCGCGTATGGCGCTGTAGCAGACCTCGAATGGGACGAAGTGGCCGTCCTTGTGGACGAGGTCCACCTCGACGAGGCGGCTCCGGTCCGGGTCGGTTGAGCGCTCCTGGTCTACCGTCAGTTCGGCCGACAGCACCCGCATGGCTTCCTCGTAGGAGTGGGGCGCGAAGACAGCATCCATGGTGAGTGCCCGGGCTTCGGCAGCGCTATAGCCGAGGTGGCGCTGAATGGAAGGGCTGACGTACGTCGGCCGCATGGACATGTCGACCGCCCAGATGACATCGCCCGCTCTCTCCACGAGCAGGCGCAGCCTGCTGTCAAGAGCTTCCGCCGGGGGCGTCCCCGGGACCGGATTCACGAGGGAGTCTGGGTCAGTCATGCCGCAGCGTGACCGCCCGCAAGGGCGGCAATACCGCCTACAACTGTACACTTCTTGCCGCAGGTCAGGTAGCCTCGAGTCGCCATGGAGGTTATGTACAGTGGCGAGTGGTTGTGGGGCATCGCCTGACGTGTCAGGGCCGAACGCAGTCGATTGGGTGCTGCTCCCGGGGCTGATGTCCGGTTCGTCTGATTGACTTGTAGGACGGAGACTACATAACGAACGGGCGGCGGTCCTGACTCGCACGGGAGCCTGCATCACGAACGTCGCGCCCTTCGCGCCTGGCTCCTGCCTGACCGGGTGCGATGGGACGCACGCTCGGCAGGGTGGTCGCGCCCTGTGTGCAGGGGAGAGGCATGCCTCTCCCGTAGCGTCGCGGCCGCGCTCGTGCGCTCTCCAT
>CAZVCS010000089.1:1367-8076 GCA_964625765.1 uncultured Dehalococcoidales bacterium
CTGCCGCAACGGTGGTTCCTTCGCCGACCGACGGGCGGGACATGTCCCGCCCCTACAAGTACCTTCCGTCCCGGCCCGTTGCGTGGTATGCCGTTCTCCCGCAGGCACGGGCTCCCTGCCCACCCGCCGGGTGGAGTGGCTGGTACCCTACTTGTAGGGGAGAGGCATGCCTCTCCCGTAGCGTCGCGGCCGCGCTCGTGCGCTCTCCATCGCGAACCCTTGCCTGCCGCAACGGTGGTTCCTTCGCCGACCGACGGGCGGGACATGTCCCGCCCCTAGAAATACCTTCCGTCCCGGCCCGTTGCGTGGTATGCCGTTCTCCCGTAGGGCGCGGGCTCCCTGCCCGCCCGCCGTCGCCCTGTCGGACGCCCGCAGTTGTGGCCCCCCCGTCCAACTCTTGACTGACCCGTGTGTGCCGTGCGAACGTTGACACTGTGGCGGCAATGTCTGTCGTCTGGACGGTGACGGTAAAGGAGCTGCGGCAGCTCATGGCTGCGCGCAGCATGCTGCCTGTCGGTATCCTCGCGGCGGTGTTCTTCAGTCTCGTGCTCTCCGGTGGCGCGGCCGAAAGTCTGGGACGGATGCCGCTACTCGTTCCGATGTTGGTCGGGCTCTCGCTTGGCTACCACGGCAGCAGCCAGGTGTTCCTGCGCGAGAAGACCGACTTCGTCATCGAGACGCTGCTGTGCAGCCCGGTGTCGCTCCGCGTCCTCTGGCTTGGAAAGACGCTGGCGGTGACAGTGTTCGGTGGCGCGTTTGCCCTCGGCGTTGGGATGCTGGCCGTCTTCCTTGCCTTCGTTGGCACCGGCGTACCCCTTCTCCCCGATGCTCCGGCGGTCCTGTTCCTTGTTCTCGTGGTGCCGCTGTTGGTCGGGTGCATGGTCGGTGCGCGTGGCTACGTACAGCTCCTGCTCGGCGCCCGCGAAAGTCATCTCGCCAGCCTGGGTATGCTGATGGCGGTCGTCTTCCTCCTCGGGCCCTCAGGTTTGGAGGCTGCCCTCACTGCCTGGTCTGTCCTCACGATGGGACTGATTGCCTCCGCCGTCCTGTCGGCGCTTGCCTGGTGCTCCCGCTTCTTGAGCGTCGAACGCATCGTGACGTCGCTGTAGCCTTCGTCCTGCGCGGACCCTGGCCTTCCCCTGCAGGGCGCGGGCTCCCATGCCCGCCCGCAGAAATACGGGGACACCATCGGTCGGGCATGCTGGGGGACGTGGGGCTTTGGTGTCGCCGCATTTCGGCTCGTTCCGTTGCACGGTGCGGACTCCCAGGCCTCTCCCGCCACCGCCGGTCGGACGCCCACCGTTGTCCATCAGAACGGGCGCACCCCGTTTCCCCGAAGGGCGCGGACCTCTGTGTCCGCCCGCCACCGCCCGGTCGGACACCCACCGTTGCGGCTGCCACGTCGCGCTCTTGACGCGCTCCGGTCCGCGGCGTGATGATTATGTGCTGGGGTGCCCGCTCCCTGGCTGGGTGCTCCCGGAATCGCATCATGGCAACTGGATGTCGCCGGCGCGTCGTGTCGTGCCTTGCAGTACTGGCGCTGTTTGTTGGGCTCTCCGGCTGCGCCGCTGACGAGCCTGCCGAAGAACCAGGCGGCGCGGTCCTGACGGTCACCAGCACGGCGTTCGCCAACGAAGGCGGCATCCCCGTCGTCTACTCGTGCGACGGAGATGACATCTCGCCGCCCCTCTCATGGAGCGGAGTGCCGGACGGGACCGAATCGTTCGTCCTCATCTGTGACGACCCCGACGCCATCGGAACGTGGGTCCACTGGGTCGTCTTCAACATCCCGGGAAATGTGACCGGGCTTCCGGAGAACGTCCCGGATGGTGAAACCGTTACCGGGGGTGGGATGCACGGGGAGAACTCCTGGGGCGACCTTGGCTATGGCGGCCCGTGCCCACCGATGGGCTCACACCACTACGTCTTCACCGTGTACGCCCTCGACACGATGCTGCCCCTCGACGCCGGCCCCTCGAAACGCAACGTGCTCGATGCCATGTCGGGTCATGTCCTTGCGAAGGGAGAGCTCGTCGGCATCTATCCGAAGTGAGCGCCGCCCTCGCACCGAGGCGACTGGCCGGTTGGCCCTCGCTCGCAACAAGTGCTCGGCCTTCTCGCCTCCACCATGGACATCTGGCGAAGTACACGATACGCTGACGCCGCAACGGATGGACACGCAGCTCCTCTTCGTGATCGCCGGCTACATCCTGCAGCTCTACGGCATCGCCGTAGGTGGGATGGGGCTCCTCGTCGAGCGCATCCACGGCTACTCGCTCTTCCGTGGACTGCTCGACGTCGTCCCGCGGCTCGTCACTCCGTCGAGCTTCCCGCTGCTTCGACTGGCGGAGGGACTCTCGTATGAGCCGTTGCCAGGGGACAGCACCTATGCCATCCTCAACCGGCCCGGCACGCTGCTCGCGTACTTCGTCGTCATGGTCGCGCACGTGGTCTGCTTCCTGTCTCCCATCCTGCTGCCCGTCGGCTTCGTGAGGCCGTCGACGTGGATGGTGGTCACCGGTGTGGTGGGACTCGGCATCTCCGCCGCGATACACGCGCTGACGGGCCTGTCACAGGCGACCGTGGCGTCCGGGGACTTCCCGGTGGCCGCAGGCTGGGAGCAGATGCGGCACACGCTGCGCCGGCGTCCCGGTCTGGTCCTGAGGCGCTTCCTGGTCAGTTGGGTGGTCTCTCCTTTGACGAGCATCAAGGCAGGCGTCACGATACTCGTGCTCGCGCTGACCCACTGGCCCGCGTGGGCGTTCACCCGACCCCACGGGAGGCGGATGGACCTGGCGGACAAGGGCGCACGGGACAGGTACTACGCCGTCGTTTCAGTCGTGACCGTGCTCGCCGGCACCGTGCTCATGGGCCTGGCGGAGACCATATGGCGCTGAGGAAGACCTGTGCGCGGCGCACATCGCGCCGAAAGGAGCATGAGACATGCCGGAAGCACAGAGCCTGATAGCTCCCTGCGGCATGAACTGCGGCATCTGCATGGCATACCTGCGAGAGAAGAAGAGGTGCCCCGGTTGCCGTGGGGACGACAGGGACAAGATGCCGTCCTGCCTGCGCTGCAGCATCAAGAACTGCGAGATGGTCAGGGCGAGCCGGTCCGGCTTCTGCTATGAGTGCGCGGACGGCCCGTGCCGGCGGCTGAAGCAACTCGACCAGCGCTACCGGACGAAGTACGGGATGAGCATGCTGGAGAACCTCGAGTTCATCCGCGAGCGCGGCCTGGCAGCCTTCGTGGAGAAGGAGGCCGACCGCTGGCGCTGCCGCAGGTGCGGCGGTGTCATCTCGTGTCATCGCGGCTACTGCTTCCAGTGTGGCGAGAAGCCTGCCTGAGCCCCGGCGACAACATACCCGGGCTTTGTCAGTGCGACCTGGGCCGCCGGACAGGCGGGCATGAACGCCACGGCCGAGGCTGCGGTCCAATGTTCAAACGTGTCAATGGCGATGGTAGGAGAGGCATGCCGGCGTTCCTGGTGTAGGGGCCGTTCGAGAACGGCCCGACGATTGACAATAGCCTCGGCTGAATCAAGCGACCAGCCGGGGTTGAACTGGGCCAAAGGCGGCTTCGACCGCAGCAGCCGCGTGCCGACTGCCGGCACCGGGCCGTTCTCGAACGGCCCCTACAACTGACCATGCACCTCCACCCACGGGCGGCCATGGTAGCCCGCGCCCTGCAGGAGCCGGGTCTGGGAAATCCGGGGACACAACGACAGGAGGGGCGGGTGTGCCGCCCCTCCTGCATCCTGACGAGAACGCAATCCGCTAGGACACCGGGTAGATTGCCAGCGCCCCGGCGATATCGCTCGACTCGAGGCTGCGCTTCTGCAGTTCGCCCTTGGAGCCGTAGCCGTACATGGTCAGCGCCGTCGTCGGCCTGTTGTACAGGTCACCGAGCATGAGCCAGTGCCCTGCCTCGTGAGTGGCGATGTTCTGGACATCGTAGCAGGCCAGGTCGCCCTTGACTGTGTCGGGGTCGACGCCTTCCGCCAGAGCGGCCTGTGCCCACGGCAGGCCGGCGTTGAAGGCGAGGTCGATCTCCACTATTTCCAGTGTGAGGCGGTTGTACCACGTGAGGGTCACGGCGATGGCGCTCGGATAGGCGTCGCTGATATCGACCCAGCCGACCTCATTCGCCGCGTTCATCACTCCATCGCCGACGAGGCTGCTCGGGACCCCGTCAAACGGCCCGGTGTTCGTGAAGTTGATAGCGGACACGTCTTCCCACTGCTGGAACGCTGCGTCGACGCCGTCCATGAACGTCCCGTCATCGCCGCTGCCGCTCAGGTTCACCACGTACTCGACGTTGGGCACAGCCCAGTGGATGCCGCTGTATTTGAACCAGACCTTCTCCTGGCTTGTCGGCTTGTCCGGCTTGACCGGCGCACCCGGGGCGCCGCCCTTGGCTTCGAAGCCTCGAGGGTAGTGGATGGACACTATCTTACCCATGGGCGGAGGTCCGTTCGTCGCGCCGTCAGGCGACGCCGACGCGGCCAAGCCCCCGGTGGCAAGAACGAGAACCGTGGCGATCGCCACGCAGAGTGCAATCCTGCGCCATATGTGAGTCATCTGCTGCCTCCCGGTACGCCATTGCGTCGCCTCTCAACGCAGCAGACCCCACCCGCCTGGTGGTCTTGGGGCGCGCTTCCTTCCACCTCAATTCTACAACCGCGGCTCTCCATGTCAAGCGTACGTGAGCACGCCGATCCGGCGGAGCCAGATGTGGTGCGACATGCGGGTCCGCCGCGTGCCGCTCTCCGGAGCCCGGGAGTGTCACCCCGGCGACTTCGAGAGTCGGGGTCCGCACCTTGTTCCTGCTTCGCAAATCGGGTAGGGTATTCCCGAAGACACGATGAATCAATGGCGCTCCTGGCTGGCAGTCCTGGGACTCGCCTCCATCGCGTACGGCGCGATGCATTCTGGTTTGCGCGCGTTCGGCCTCGAGACGCTCTTCCGTGAACAGATTCCCGTCGGCACTCCCGGCCGGTCGCTCGGGGTGCTGGCTCTCGTCGCGCCGTTCGTCATCGTCCTGGCGGCCTCGCTTTTCGGCTCGGCGGTTGGACGCTCTTCCCGTCTCGGCGTCTATGCCGCATCGTGGCTCGTCTACTTCAGCCTGCTCTCGCAGGCGCTTCTCGCCATGTCGGGAGCGTTCCTGCTGGTCCTCCCACTCTTCTGGCCCGTCGAAGCTGCCACGCGCGCCCTCGGCTTCCATCCGGCGCAGCGCGGCTACCTCCCCCTCCAGTACTCCGCCGCGCATGAGCCGGTCGTCACGGCGCTTGTTGCCCTTGGCTTTGCGCTTGTGGTGGTCGGCCTCGCCGAGGTACTCCGGGCGGCCCGCGCCGAACGCCTCGCCACGGACGGGCTCTACGCGTCGATGCGCCATCCACAGCACCTGGGCATCGTCCTCTGGACGCTCGGTTTCGCGCTCTGGGGCGCGTCGGTCATCGACCTGGTCATCTGGTTTCTTGCCTCGTACGTGTTCGTCTGCCTCGGCATCCACGAGGAGGGCACGGTGGTCGAGCAGTTCGGCGACGCCTACCAGGACTACCGGGCCCGCGTGAGGTTCATGCCTCCGTTCGTGCCGGTAAAGGGACCGCTCTTGCCCCGCGGCGGAACGGGCAGAGAGCTTGGCGCGATGGCGCTCACGTTCGTGGCCGGCCTTGCCATCATCCTGCTGCTCTTCCACCTGCTTGGCGTGCCGCGTTAGGGCGATTCGCGAGACTTCCAGCCCCCTCGTCCCGCCTGCGTAGTACAATAGTCGCCGGCCCTCGTGGAGGGGTCCGCATGTAGCGTTGAAGCCGGTCGCCCCGCTGCTCCTCTGGCTGCCGCTGCGACGTCGCTCCCCGCTGCAGGTTCACATGGGTCGAACGTACGCTGTGATGCGAAAGCGCGCTTGCTCCTGCCCCTTCGTCGTGCGGCCAGAGACTGTCGTCGGCCGTTCCCTGCTCGCGTCTGCGGAGTGCTGAACATGGAGCTAGTGCCTGGAGTGCACCGCATCGGGAAGCTGAGGGGCGGGAACGTCTACCTGCTGGCGGATGCGCGGCTCACGCTCGTCGACACGGGCCTGCCCGGCGGCGCGGCGCGCGTGCTGAGCTTCATCAGGAACCTCGGTAGAGACCCCGGCGAGCTTGACTACATAATCATCACCCACGGACACATCGACCACGCGGGCGGCGCGGCGGAGCTGCGACGCCTCACGGGGGCCAGGGTCGCGGCGCACCGGGACGAGGGCGTGCGGACGGAGGACGGAACGCTCGTGCTCCGAGGCGACCTGAACCGCCCGAGCGGCCCGCTGGTGCAGGCGATGTCTCGCTTCGGCAGGTTCGAGCCGTGCCCCATCGACGTGGCCGTGAGCGATGGCGGTCTCCTTCCCTGCGCTGGCGGCATGAGGGTTGTCCACACGCCGGGGCACACCCGCGGCAGCATCTCCCTTATGCTTGAAGAGAGTGGTATCCTCTTTGTCGGCGATGCGATTGTCAGCAACAGGGACCGGCTCAGCCGGCCCCTGCCGTTTGGAGCCGACCGAGCGGAGTCGGAGTGCTCGCTTGCCCGGCTGGCGCAGTTGGCGTTCAACGTCTGCTGCTTCGGCCACGGACCGGCTGTGACGTCGAATGCAAGCGAGGCGGTGGCGGCTCTCGCCGCCAGCCCGCCGAAGACGCCCCTCTGGCAGCGCATCGTGTTTCGACGCGGCGACCTG
>CAZVCS010000090.1:0-8021 GCA_964625765.1 uncultured Dehalococcoidales bacterium
AACAACCGGTGCAGCCGCTGGACCGGGACACCTGAGAGTCAGTCGCGCCGAGTCGAACCCGGCGGTTCTTGACGTGGAGTTGCAGCGCCATTACAATGCGTCGCATGTGTCGAGAGCGAGCTGTCGTGAATCCGTCTGCGGTCACGCCGGTCGACGGAGCCATGATGATGCGCCCCCTGCCTGTGCACGGGAGGTCGCTGTCGCACTCGTTGTAGCCTGAAGCCGGAACGAGATACATCCTGAAGAAGCCTCCCGAGAGGGAGGCTTCTTCTTTTGTTTCTCGCCGGCGCAGATAGCGACTTTGCTTGAACGACCGGCGTGAAGTGAGCGTGCGATACCGCCTGATGAGGGCGGATGCGAGAGGACCTGTCTCGAAAGGAGGGAAACAAATGCCAGAACCCTGCGCCTACTTCAGAGGTGAGTACATGAATCCGAAGGACGCGAAAATCGGAATCATGACCCACGCGTTCCACTACGGTACGGCAACGTTCGGGGGCATCAACGCAACCTGGGACGAGGACCTGCAGCATTTCTGCCTCTTCAGGCTGAAGGACCACTATCGCCGTCAACTCACTGCCTGCAAGATGCTGCACATGCGGCTCCCGTACAACGAGGACGACATGTCCGCGATCACCGTTGAGGCGGTGAGGCGCACCGGATTCAGGCAGAACGTGTACTGCCGCCCGGTCGCATACAAATCGTCGGAGTCTCTAGGCGTGCGGCTGCACGACCTCGAAGCTGACTGGCTCATGATTGCGACGGTGCTGCCGCCGTTCTCCAGCAAGGGCGGGCTCCGATGCTGCACGTCGTCGTGGGTTCGGACCAGTGACAACCAGATCCTTACGCATGGGAAGATCTGCGGCGGCTATGCCAACGGTGCGCTGGCAAAGACGGAGGCACAGATGGCCGGCTTCGACGACGGCATCATGCTCACTCCGGAGGGACACGTGTCCGAGGGAGCGGTGACCAACACGTTCTTCGTGCTGAAGGGTCGACTCGTGACGCCACCGCCCAGCGACGGCATTCTCCTCGGGATGACACGCGACAGCGTCATGCAGCTTGCTCGCAACGAGTTGGGGATGGAGACGATAGAGCGCAGCGTTGTGCGGAGCGAGCTCTATGAGGCGGAGGAAGCCTTCTTCACCGGGACCTACGCCGGCGTCGTTCCCATCGTGGAGATAGACCACCGGCCGGTGGGCACGGGGGATGTCGGCGTCCTCACGAGCCGCCTTCAGGAGATGTACCGCGGTTTGGCCGCCGGGCGGAATCCGAAATACTCTGCCTGGTACACGTTCCTGAAGCCCGAATAGGCACCGACGTGTCCGCGGGACGTCACCTGGCCGAGAGCGGCGCCGGACCGACTCGTTCGAGTTCAGTCCGGTGGCCGCTTGCCGTCGGCCGGATTGGCGACCATTCTGCTGTAGGCAACCTCCCTGCAACCAATGTCTGCCCAATCCGATACGAAGGTGCGCACGATAAGCGTTGTCTTCGGCCGTGAGCGTGGCTACACTGCTTTGTCGCAGCTCGCGACTGCATGTCGTGGTCGAGTGTGGTGGGAATTCGATACCGACGATGCTGCGTCCTCTGGAGCAGTTCCGCTGCGATTCATGCAACGGCATCATCAACGATGCACGTGATGGCTGGCTGGAGTGGTATCGCATCAACCAGAGCGGACGAACCAGGGGCTTCCAGATTGTTCATCGAACCGGCAATTGCGCCTACGACACCGGCCGGATGCCCGTGTTAGGGAAGGACGTGACGCGAGTGCCACTCGATGCCGTTGTGGGACCCGGGTCTCTGGGTTACCTCCTCAAACGGCTCGACCTGATGCTTGCCAGTGCTGCATCCAAGCCTGCCGACGCCCGCCTTCTGGTGGAGGTCATTCGGCGGCTTGAACTCCCGTACTACGAGGAAGCTCGTCTGTTCTGGGGCATAGCGCTACGGGCGTCGGTGCATGACGGTACTGACTATAGCGCGGACGTCCTGCGCGGAATCGTGGAGTGGAAGGACGCCGCACTGGCAAAGAGCGTGGCCGCTCTGGTCTCTGCCCCGTCGCTTGACCCTGGGATGTACACCTCAGGGGAGACGCCAACCGCCTGACTCTCTTCCGTGTTTGTGCCGGGGACATGATGGAGTGCCGTACCGCTTGCGGACCTTCTGTGTACACGTGCCGGCTTCGAGACCGAACGACGGTTAGTGAGAGGGAGACTGCACATGGATGACGCAGCAGGCGACCAACGCGCACTGAGTCAGCTTCGAGGCGAGTGGAAGCGCGCCGCTCTCGTTGTAGCGATCACCGGCATGCTCGTGTTGCTCTACAGGCTCAGCGGCGCGAACTACCTGCTGTTTCACAGCGTTGTGGAGCTCTTCAGCACCTCCGTTCTTGTCGCGGTCATCGCGATGGCGTGGAGCGCACGGCACTGGGTGCGCAACGACTTCCTCCTCTTTCTGGGACTGGCCTACTTCTTCGTAGACGTGGTCGACGCCATGCATGCGCTTGCCTTTCCCGGCATGGGTGTCGTCCAGTCCGGTGGGCCCGATACTACGGTGCAACTGGCCGTGTTGGCGCGGTGCGTAGAGGGAGTGTCTCTACTGGCGGCGCCGACGTTTCTGCGTCGCAGGTTTCCGCTTCCGCTGATGGCTGTCCTGTATCTGGCCGCTGTCGGGGGCGGCCTTCTTTCCGTACTGCAATGGGGAGTCATTCCGGCGTGCGTGGACGAGGCGCTGCAGCCGACGGACTTCAAGCTCGCCTGCAACTATGGCTTCTTTGCGCTGCTTGCCCTCACCGTCGTTCGGTTGCACAATCACAAGCGCGAACTCCTTCTGCCGGTTGCCAAGTGCCTTGTAGGCGCCGTCCTTCTTTCCGCCGCGGCCGAACTCGCCCTGATGGCTCTCGGTCCCAGCTTGACCGCTCCGAACGTGCTCGGGCACCTCCTGAAGGGGCTGTCTTTCTATGCCGTGTACTGCGCCGTCGTCGAGAAGGGCTTCCGGGAGCCTTCAAGGCGGCTGCTCGCCGACCTTTCCAACGCAGTCCGTGACGCCGAGCGCGAACGTGACCTTGCGCGACGCTACCTCGGCATCGCCGGCGTCATCATCCTGGTACTTGACTCCCAGGGGAAAGTCGTGCTGGTCAATCCCAAGGGCGCTGATGTACTTGGCTGCACTCCGGACGAGATTGTCGGGATGGATTTCATTGCCACATTCGTCCCTGCCGAGGAGCGTGACAGGGTGGCTGTCGACTATCACCGGCTCATGGCGAAAGGTCTCGGGACATGCATGCGAGCCGAGGCGCCGATAGTCACTCTCCGGGGCGAGCAGCGCATTGTCTCCTGGCGCATTTCCGTCGTGGCTGATGAAGCAGGTGTCACCGGGACCTTTAGCTCAGGCGAGGACATCACCGAGCAGCTCAGGGCGGCGAAGATGCTGGCTGCAAGTGAGGAGAAGTACCGGACGTTGTTTCTGCGCTCCATGGATGCCATTAGTCTGATAGGCCCGGACGGGCTACTGCTGGATGCCAATCCCGCTTTCCTTGCCCTGTTCGGGTTACGGCCGGGGGATGTGGGGACTGCCCGCGTGGCGGATTTCTGCCTCAATCATGAGGACTGCGTTCGCGCTCTGGAGCTCGGCCTGCAGCACGAGGCCGGGATGGAAACCAGATTGGCCCTCAAGAAGGCTGACGGTTCGGTCATGGACTGCCGGGTGTCGGTCGTGCCTCTTCGCGATGAGGCAGACACACTGGTGGCGTATCAGAGCGTTGTGCGGGATGTCACCGCGGAGACGCAGGCTCAGACCCAGTTGAGCGAGTCCCGAGAGCAACTGAGACGGCTCGCTCGGCGCATCGAGGCCGCACGCGAAGAGGAGCGTACAGGGATCGCCCGCGAGTTGCATGACCAGCTCGGGCAAGCGCTCACCGCACTCAAGATGGACCTCGGCAGCGTCACGCGGAGCCTTGAGCGTGGCCGTGCAGTGGAACCCGACCTGTTGAGGCAGATGGCGCAGCTCATTGGCACGACGATTCAGGACGTGCAGCGAATCTCGTCGGACCTTCGTCCGGGCATACTGGATGACCTCGGTCTCGTCGAGGCGGTCAAGTGGCAGTTGTCGCGCTTTCGCGAGAGAACGCGCATCGCCTGCCACTACACCTCCTCGATCGACGGGGTGGGCCTGAATCGCTCTGGGTCGACGGCGTTGTTCCGGGCATTCCAGGAACTGCTGACCAACATCGCACGCCACGCGCTGGCTCGGAACGTCTGCGTGAACGTGTCCGGCGACTCCGAGGTCGTGACACTGACGGTTTCGGATGATGGACGCGGCATCACCCGCGAGCAGATCGAGGGCCGCAATTCGCTTGGGCTGATCGGCATACGGGAACGGATACTGGCTGCGGGTGGAAACGTCGAGATTCACGGCTCCCCCGGCCAGGGAACAACGACGCGAATCTCGCTGCCGCTCCTATAGCGGCCCGGTCAGGTACGGCGCGCGACCCGAACAGGCGTCTAGCGCAAGATGCGCCCGTCGACGCTCCCGATAAGAGCTCGACCAGTGTCAGCCAGGACGGTGGGGAAGACATCCACTGTCCGGCACGCAGCCGACGAGACCTTCAGGTTGGTGCAGACCGGCACCTCCATGTGTGCCTTCGCCAGCGAACCGTGCGAGCTCTTGTGCTCGGGCCATTCGTACCGGGCGCGCAGGTCGTAGCCTTCCCTCGGGAAGACAACAACGTCGCCGGTGCGGTGCGACGAGAAGAGCTGAAGCAACTGCACGATGGAGTCCGGGTAGTTGGTGTCACGCGTGCGTTCCAGAGACTCTGAGAGGGGCAATGCGGCACAATCAACACCGAACTGCAGAGGATTCCGGCCCTCGACCGATACCTTCGCGTAAGGCATGGCGCCGAAGTCCAGCATCAGGTGGCCGTCTCTGCCGCTCACGCCGAGGACGGAGTCGTCAACGCGGTAGGCCACGAAGTCGATGCCCTCGTGGTTCAGCAGGGTATCAAGGAAGCGCCGGTTCCTGTCGACGCTCACGATTTCGCGGTAGAAGGCTGGTCTGTCGGCAACCGGCTTCATGAAGTACACGGACGCGAGCGCATTGCCGCTCTCCAGAATCGCCAGATCGTAGTGCCGCCTGCGGATGCGCGGGAAGAACACCGGCGTGTGGCCGGCCTCCTCGGCAAGTGCGACCAGTGGCACGTGGGTGTGTGTGGTCGTGAGCCCGTGGTCGCTGACGATGAAAAACAGGATCTGGTTGAGCTCCTCTGCGGAGAGGCTGCGTGCGAGCTCACCAACCATCGCGTCAAGCCGCAGGTACTGGTGCAGCACCTTCTCATGGTTGGGGTAGTGGAGATGAGTCAATTCGTCGATTCCTGGAAAGAGCGAGAAGACGAAATCGTCACCGCTCCGGAGGCGCCTGCCTGCCTCCCGCGCCGCAGCCTCGTCCACCAGGTCCCACTCGTTCGTCCGGTGCGCGCGCACGTAGTACAGCGTCTTCTGAAGTCTGTTCGTGCGCAACCTGACGCCACGATGCGCATCCAGGTGACCGAAGATGTTTGCCGGTCGCTTGAAGTAGTCGTAGAGAGGCAAGTAGCACTGGTTGATGTCCTGACCCATTGCGAAGCATCCGGTGCCGACGTAGGAGCGCATGACTGCTCTGGTGAACAGCCTGCTTCCGGCCCGGGTCTTGTCGAACCAGCGGATGCCGGGCACGCCTGCCTTCCCGGCGAAGACACCATACAGGAATGGAACGTGCGCCGGGCCGGTAGTGGTCGGTAGCGTAGAGTATCCCTTGAGGAAGGAACCATCAGCGAGGACATATCTGCTGATGTTCGGCAGCCGTCCAGCCGACAGCAGGTCGGCCCACACGTCGAAACGTGCGCCGTCGAACAGAAGGATAGCGCACCTACTGTGTCCCATTGACGGCGCACCTCTTCTGATGAACCAACCTGACGACGGGCGGCAGGATCATGAGCACGAACAGCAAGATGAGAGCCTCGACGGGTATGGTGTATGCGTTGCCCAGCCACGCAAGCAGGTAGTAGCGCGGCGTCCTGCCGACGAAGGTCGACAGCACGTACTTCCAGCGCGGATAGCCGGAGGCGATGCCCATGACGCGGAACGGGTAGAACGGCACGGGCGTGAAGCCCGCGAACACCATGGTCCAGAAGGGAGTCAGGTTGAAGTAGTGTATGGCCGTCTTGTAGAGCTTGCTGTCTCGTTTGAACGCGACGGCTCTCCTGTGAGAGAAGGCGGTCCCGAGGATTGCATAGTCGAGGAGTGCGCTGATGCAGGTGGCCAGACCGCAGACAATCGCCACGGTGAGCGGGGGGTACAGGGCGCCGTAGTAGAGCACAGCAGGCTCGTGCGGGAACGGTATGAAGGAGTTCGCCGAGATGGTATACAGAAAGAGCGCAAGGAGCGCGTACCTGGTCTTGAGCAGGAAGAACAGGCTCACGAACAGCAGGATACCCGCCGTCAGCACTGCGGCGCGGACGTAGCGGGCTCGCTCGCTGTTGTCACACAGCTTCCGGACGAGACTCTTCCAGCGGGAGCGAGCCTCCACGCAGGCATCCGTGGTAGTACATTCAGTGGAAATCGGTTTCTCCGTAGGGTCGTCGCAGGCAACCTCCGTCACCCTGCCAGCCACGGGCGCATCCGGAGGCAGGCCCCGCTCAGTAGTCAATGCCCACTCTGACAGCCATTGCTTCAGCCCCTCATCATAGCAAGTCCAGGGTGGTAGCGGGGAAGGTGAAAGCCATACAGGCGAAGAACCGGATGGGGAAACGCTCCGCGCGTTCGCTTCCTTGGCCTGCCGCCGAAGCAACGACGACAGCCTTCTCGGGTCGCCCGGATGCACGAGAGATAAGCTATCCTTCGCTGCTGAGGATGCTGCGGCGGCCGCTGTAACGGCTGGCATCGTACTGGGTTGCAACGTCGACAAGATGCGGCTTGCCCAGAGCGTCCTCAATGGGGATGGCGGTGATGCGGCCATCGCGAAAGGCGACCATCTTGCCGAACTGTTCGGCCGCGATGAGGTCGACCGCGGCGATGCCGAAGTACCTCCCCATTCGGCGGTCGTAGGCGCAGGGAACACCACCACGCTGGAGATGGCTCAGCGTCATGCTCCGTGTCTCAAACCCGGTGCCTCGCTGGATGCTCGCGGCGACGTATTCGCCGATGCCGCCCAGCGCCCGGTGCCCGAAGCTATCCACACGGTCATCGCGCACCACCTCGCTGCCTCCAGCCGGTTTGGCGCCTTCAGCAACGATGACGATCTCATATCTCGCTCCCGAAGCTCTCCCTTCCAGCAGAAGCTCATTGATGCGCTCGAACCGGAAGTCAAACTCGGGGATGAGGATTATGTAGGCACCGCTTGACTCCCCGCCTTCGAGCGCCAGCCAGCCCGCGTGGCGTCCCATCGTCTCCACGACGAACACCCTGCGATGCGACCCGGCTGTCGTCCTGAGCCTGTCGACGCACTCGACCACCACATTCATGGCCGTCTCGAAACCGAGCGTGTAGTCGGTCCCCGGCAGGTCCTTGTCGATGGTCTTGGGAATGCCGACGACGCGGACGCCCTCGTGAGCGAGCCGGGAGGCTACGCCGAGCGTGTCATCTCCTCCGATTGCGACGAGGACGTCCAGGCCGAGACACTCGATGTTCGAGAGCACCCGGCGTGACACGTCGTTCCGTGGATCATACGGGTTTGCCCTGGAGGTGCCGAGATTCGTGCCGCCATGCCGGTCCCACGTGCGCACCAATTCCTCCGTCAGGGGCATGAGACAGCCAGGGTCCGAGGCGTTGGCGGGATCCAGGCTCATCAGTCCCTCCCAGCCATTCCTGATGCCCACGACCTGATACTGCGTGTCGCGCTCGGCGGCCAGCCGCGCGTCCAGAGCGGTCTTGACAACCCACTTGATGGCAGGATTGATGCCGGCGCAGTCACCGCCTCCTGAAAGTACGCCAATCCTGAACCGTCTCATCGTTCTGGTCCACGCGTGATGCCCGTCTGCGGGTGGTTGCTGACGC
>CAZVCS010000091.1:0-7941 GCA_964625765.1 uncultured Dehalococcoidales bacterium
GGCAGCAGTGAGCAGACTGGCGGGCATCATCGTCGGCAAGAGCCGGGTCATCATCGCCATCGTCGGCCTGTGCAACCTGGCTGCGTTGCTTTCGCTCACGCGCATCGCGCTCGATACGGACATAACCAGTTTCTTCGACTCGGACAATGCCGTCTTCAAAGAATACGAGTCGCTCACCGACAGGTTCGGCATTTCGGAGTCGCTCACCATCCTCATCGAGGCTCCGGACTCGCTCCTGACCGAGGAGAACCTGCTGACGGTCTACGACCTCCGGGCCGAGGTGGAGACCATCGAAGCCATCGCGGAGGTGCAGACCTTCCTGCCGGAGGAGATGCCCGTCGCCGGCCGCATGGTCGACGTCGACCGCCGCTTCATACGCTTCCACGACGACCTGCTGGAGGAGTACGTCCGCGACCACTACGCCCCGGCCTCCGGCATGCTGGCGCAGGACGAGAGCACCGGGCTCGTCACGCTGACGCTCGGCGCCGGCGCGGATGACGCCGCGGTAGTCGACCAGCTCAAGCCCCTCATCCGCCACTACCCCACGATGGAGTTGTCCCTCGCCGGCGACGCCGTCATCGGCGATACGCTCGAGTGGTACCTGGTGCGCATCCTGCTGCTGCTGCCGCCTGCGACCATCTCTCTCATCCTGCTCGTCTTCTACAGCATGATTCGCGACTTCCGCCTCTCCCTCTTCTGCCTCGTGCCCGCCGGCTTCGCCGCGCTGTGGACGCTGGGCACCATCTTCTGGCAAGGCGAAGCGGTCAACCTGGTCACCGTCGTCAGTCCCATCTTCGTCATCGTCATGGGCTCGGCCGATGCGCTGCACTACACCACGCACCTGCTGGAGAAGCTGCCGCTGTTTCCCGACCGGCGCAGGCTGACCGAAGAGACGATGCGCATGGTCTTGAAGCCCATCATCCTCACGTCGACCACCACGATGGCCGGCTTTGCCTCGCTTGCGTGGACGGGGATCGTGCCCATCCGCCAGATGGGGTTGTACGTACCGCTCGGCATCGGCTACGCCTGTCTCCTCTCCATCTTCTTCCTGCCCGCGCTGCTCTCCCGCATTCCGCTGCCGGCGGGCTACCAGCAGAAGAACGGCGGGGTCATTCAGTTCTTCGTCGACCTGCCCCAGCACCGGCGCGCTATCCTGGCGGCCAGCGCCATCGTCATCGGCATTTCCGCCTACGCGCTGATGGACCTGAAGGTCATCTCCGACCCGCTGCTCTACTTCAAGAAGGACTCAGACGTGCGGCAGACGTTCCAGACCATCGAGGACTCGTTCGGCGGCGCACTGGTCATGGTGGGGGACATCGTCGCCCCGCGCGGGCTGGAGACGCTGCGCGACGCGCAGTACGCGGAGGACGTGCTCGAGATGGAACGCGAGCTCGAGCGGGTGCCCGGCATTCTTAGCGCCACATCGCTCTTCGATGTCATCCAGGGAGCGCACGCCGAAGCCACCGGCCGGCACGAGTACCCTGAGAGCCCGGCCGAGGTCAGCCTGCTGCTCAGAGCGATGGACGATGAGGACATCGCCTCGTGGCACCGGGAGGACGGCCTCCGTCTCGTGGCCCGTACCGCCGATCTCACGAGCGAGGATGTGGCGCTCGTACGCGGATTCGTGGCAGGCCACCCCGAACTGCGCGCGCTCAGTGGCACGCCGATGCTCTACGACGAGTTGAACCGGCTGACCGTTCGAGCTCAGATACAGAGCCTGCTCATGGCCCTGGTGCTCGTCTACCTGATGCTGGCGCCCGCATTCAGAAGCTGGCGCGCGGCCTTCTACGGCCTTGTGCCGATCATGGTGACCATCGTGGCGGTCATGGGCTCACTGGTCGTCACCGGCTTCAACCTCAACGTAGTGACGGCGACGCTGTCAGCCGTCACGGTCGGTACCGGCGTGGACTACGCCATCCACCTCATCTCCAGCATCCAGTACTACCGCGCGCAGGGCCTGACGACGGAAGAATCGGTGCGGACCGCGCTGGCGAGTGTCTCGCGGCCGGTGCTTGCGAGCGCCTTCGGACTCTCAACCGGCATCTCGGTCATGTTCCTCTCGCCGCTGCACATACACACGGAGGTGGCCACCGTCATGTGGGTTGCGATGACCATCTCGTCCTTCGGCGCGCTGGCGCTCATTCCGCTGTTCTACCGCAGTCGTTGGGAGCGCGGCGCTCCGTCGCCCGAGCTGCGGACGCCCGGCTCTCTTCCCTGAGCTGGCGCTTCAGCATCTTCCCGGTGGCCGTCTTCGGTATCTCGTCGACTATCTCGACTATGCGCGGGTACTTGTACGCCGCCATGCGCTGCCGGCAGAACTCGATGAACTCGTCCGGAGGCGCGCCTTCCCGGCCGCGCTTCAGCGTCAGGTACGCCTTGACCGTCTCGCCCCTGTACGCATCCGGCACGCCGATGACGCACGCGGCGGCAACCGCCGGGTGCTGGTAGAGCACGTCCTCGACCTCTCGCGGCCAGACCTTGAAGCCGGAGACGTTGATGAGGTCCTTCTTGCGGTCGACGATGTAGAACCAGCCCTCCGGGTCCATCTTGCCGACGTCGCCCGTGAACAGCCATCCGTCGCGGATGGCGTGCATACTCTCCTCCGGACGCTGCCAGTAGCCCGGGACGATGTTCGGGCCCCGGATGACGACTTCGCCCGTCTCGCCGGGAGGCAGGTCGGCGCCGGTCTCGAGGTCCACTATCTTCGCGCACGAACCGGGCGGCGGGAAGCCGACCGAGAGGGCGCCGGTCTCAGGGTCGACGGGCCCCCTCACCCCCAGCGGCGTCAGGATGCCGGGAGACGTCGTCTCCGTCAGCCCGTAGGTGTTGTGCATGTAGTGGCCGGTGACCGCCTCGAACTCCTTCGCCACGCCCGGCGCAACCGGCGCGCCGCCGCTGAGCACCTTCGTGAGTGAGCTGAGGTCGCGCTGCCGGACAGCCGGGTGGTTCAAGAGCGCGATGTACGCCGTGAGCGGGCCGTTTGTGTAGGTTGCGCGCCAGCGCTCGACGAGCCGCAGAACCTCGCCCGCGTCGAAGCGGAAGCAGCAGATGACCGGCGCGCCGACGAGCGTCGCCACCGCCAGCAGGCAGATGGACCCGGTAACGTGGATGAAGGGCGGCATCGCGAGGACGCGGTCCTCCGCCGTTACCCCGTAGGCCGTGGCGAACGCCGTCGCGGCGTACGACACGTTGCCGTGCAGGTTCATGGCGCCCTTGGGCGGCCCCGTCGTGCCCGACGTGTATGTTATGTACGCAATGTCGTCGCGGGTCAGTCCCGGAGACGGCGGCATCTCCCAGTCGTACGCTTCAAGCTGGTGCGCCATGTCCAGAGCGCCATCGACGTCGACACGTTTGCACTCGCGCAGCACGGTGGACGGGGGCTCCGCCTCATCCACGTAGTCCAGCTCAGAAGTCGTGACGAGGTGCTGCACGTCCGAGCCAGCCATCGCCCGCTTCGCGTCCTCGCCGCAGGACTCCATCGTGACGAAGACGCGGGCGCCCGAATCCCGGCAGTAGAAGGCAAGCTCCCGCTCGCGGTACATCGGATTGAGTGGCACGACCGATGCTCCTGCCTTCCAGGCGCCGACCACCGCAAAGAGGAACTGAGGGATGTTCTGCAGTTGCACGATGACTCGGTCGCCCTTTCGCACGCCCAGGTCGAGCAGCGCGCAGCCGAAGGCTCCGGCGGCGCGGTCGACCTCACTGTAGCTGAGCGTATTCTCGAAGTAGTGGACGCACGGCCCGTAGGGGTTACGCTCGACGCTCCGCTCGAACAGGTCGAGCGCGGTCATCTCGGGCGCCGCAAGGTCGGGCGGGTAGCCGCCCGGGTGGAGCTTGAGCCATGGGCGAAGCTCGTTGCCTTCAGTCACTGCATGCCACCTGCCGCGGGTCGCAATGCGACCCGCCCAAAGAGATGCGCGATTGTAGCACTGCCGGCTTCACCCGCCACGAGGCCTCTCCGGTGGCGCAAGGCGTCGAGACGTAGTAGCATGAACGGAAGGAGGTATCCGCATGCGCTTCTGGCTGCTTGAGAACCCTGCCGGCAACTATGTCCAGATACACCGCGCTGAGTGCGAGCGCTGCCTCGACGGTACGAAGGAGCAGCCCGGGACGTGGACCGGCTTCGAAGACTACAAGACGACCATGGAGCGTGCGACGCGGACGAGGCGTCCGGTGCTGCAATGCACTACCTGTCATCCTGAGAGATTCGCCTGACGCCCCATGACCCGCGCCGCGCCCCAGCGTTTACACTAGTGTGTCGCTCGCCGGAATCCGGCTGACCGGTCACCGCACGACCACGGAGGAAGAAATGAGAGGAAGGACTCTGCGGCTTGCATTCCTGACTGCGATGGTTGCCCTGCTCCTGACCGCCGGCTGCGTCACCATCAACGTGCCGGGCGGCACCACGGAGCCAACGACGCCGACCACACCGACGACCACTCCGACCACTCCTACCACTCCAACGACCACGCCGACAACGCCCACCACGACGCCCACAACGCCGACGGTCGTGCCTACCATCCCACCCACCCTCGTGCCCACCATCAAGCCCACGATCCTGCCCCCGCTCGAGCCGGCTCTCAAAGGCACCAAGTGGGTGCTCGTGGCGATGGGCGAGGAGGGCGACCTCGAACCGGCGCTCGCTATCAAGGACGTGACCCTCAACTTCACCGATGACGACTCCCTCGGCGGCAACGCCGGGTGCAACTCGTACTCCGGAGAGTACGAGTCGACCCTGATGGGCGGGCTGGACGTCTCCGACATCGTCAGCACCATGATGCTCTGCACCCAGCCGGGACTGATGGCCCAGGAGCATGCCTTCCTTGACAACCTGGATGAGGCGGAATCGTACGACGTCGTGGGGGACGAGCTGCGCATCACCTGCGACGACGATTACGTGCTGGTGCTTGAGAAGAACTAGCAGCGCGCAGCGCTCTGAGACGCCCGTGTCATGGAGGAGCGAGGAGGCAGGGAATCCCTGCCCCTCGCTCCTCTTCTGCGTCCTTCGTCGCGCGGCGACTCTTGACAGCCGTACGAAGCCACAGTATTGTGGTCACTCACGGACTCCGGCTCCCACCGCTCTCGTTGTGCTCACACGGAGGCGCCCGTCCGGCGCATCGTCGGTCATGGTTCGAACGGCGCGCCTGACAGCAGCGGAGCGCTACGGTCTGAGGAACGGGACCGGACGGGGCACCCGGTGGCGGCAGCCCGGCCCCTCGGGGCCGGAGAAGAGCCCCGGCTGAGGGCTGAGACCGAATGCAGCTGACCTACAGCTACTATGTCCTGCTCCCCCTCATCGCGCTCGTGGTCGCCGTTCTCCTCGTGGTGCGTGTGCGTCGCCACCTGAGGACGCGCATCGCCGGCACCTTCGCGGTGCTCATGTCGGCCATCGCCTGGTGGTCGCTTTCCGTCGCGCTCGAGCACGTCAGCCCCGGCCTGGCCGCCAAGGTCCTCTGGATGAAGATGTCGTACTTCGGCATTGTCCTGGTGCCGGTGGCATGGCTCGTGTTCACGCTCCGGTACGCGGACCGCGTGCAGCGGCTGACGCCGCGGAACCTGGCGCTGCTGACTGTCGTCCCGGTCCTCACGCTGGTCGTGGTCTGGACCAACGACGTGCATCACCTCATGTGGCGGGACATCTGGCTGGACACGAGCTTCGTCCCGCCTGTCGACGCGGTGACCCACGGGGCGTGGTTCTGGCTCCATGCCGGCTACTCCTACCTGCTTGTGCTCATGGGAACGGTGACGCTGCTGAGAGTGTACCTGCACGGTTCGACCATGTACCGGAATCAGGTGGGCGTGATGCTGCTTGCCTCGATCGTGCCCTGGCTGGCGAATTTCGCCTACGTTGCCGGACTCGGCCCGGCTCAGCCGGTCGACCCGACGCCGCTGGCTTTTGCCGTGACGGGCGCAGCCTTCTCCTGGGGTCTACTCCGCCTTCACCTGCTCGACATCATGCCGGTCGCCCACGAAGCGGTATTCACAAACATGACCGACGGCGTCGTGGTCCTCGACGTCCAGGGGCGCGTGCTGGACCTCAATCCCGCGGCGCAGCGCGTCATCGGTCTGGAGCGCTCGAGAACGGTCGGGCAATCGTTCAAGGTCGTGCTCCCGGCTGCGTCCGGCCTCGTCGAGCCCGGACCCGAGGCTGCCGACTCGCAGTGCGTCATGGTGCTGGGTCAGGCTGAGGCCCGGCACTACTACATCCTGAGTTCCTCCTGCATCATGACAAAGGGCCGCTGCAGCGGCCACCTCGTTCTGCTGCACGACGACACGGCGAGGGTCAGGGTGGAATCCGACTCTCGCGAACGCGTGCGCCTCGAAGCAGAGTTGACGGAGCGGAAGCGAGCGGAGCAGACCCTGCGCGCGTCGGAGGCCAGGTACCGCAACCTGGTGGAGAACGCCGCCATCGGCATCCTCGTCTGCCTGCCTGACGGGACCATCCTGAGCGCCAACCGGGCCGCCCTGGGGGTCTTCGGCTTCGACTCCGAGGCCGAAATCAAGAAGACGCTGGTCACTGAACGTTATGTGGATCCTGGCGACAGGCAACGCCTCTTCAAGGCCTTCGAGTCGACCGGCGTGGCCAGGGGTTTCGAGCTACGAATGAAGCGCCGGAGCGGCGCCGAGTTCTGGGCCTCTCTGAACGTCATCACCCAGACGGGCGAATCCGGAGAAAGGCAGCATCTTGCTCTCATCGAGGACATCACCGGGCGCAAGCAGGCGGAGGCCGCAATGATCGAGAGCGAGATGAAGTTCCGGTCGCTCTTCGAACAGTCGATGGATGCCATCTACATCGGCACGCCTGAGGGCAGGGTCACCGACGTCAATCAAGCATGGTTGAAGCTCTTCGGCTACACGCGGGATGACCTGACCAACCTGAACGCCTCCGCCCTATACGCAGACCCCTCGGACCGCGAGACCTTCGCACGGAGAATGCTCGAGACGGGATTCGTCGAGGACGAAGTCCGGTACCGGAAGAAGGATGGCACCGTGTTCGATTGCCAGCGGACGCAGGTGGCCATCCGGGACGAGTCCGGCCGGGTCGTCCTCTTCCAGGGCGTCAATCGCGACGTGACCGAGCGAAAACGCGCGGAGCGGGCGCTGGCGGAGTCGCGCGAAGAGCTCCGGCTGCTTGCCCGGCGTGTGGAGCAGGCACGCGAGGAGGAGCGCACAACCATCGCTCGTGAGCTGCACGACCAGGTCGGGCAGACGTTTACGGCCCTCAAGCTGGACATCGCCCGGCTGAGGCAAGCGCTGGAGCAGGCGCGACCGGAGCTCGTGCCGCTGCTCAACAGCATGGAAGCGATGGCGGTCGCGGGGACGGACGACGTACGGCGCATCTCATCCGAGCTGCGTCCGGGCGCACTCGACGACCTCGGACTGGCGGGAGCCATCGAGTGGCAACTGGATCAGTTGCGCCAGAGAACAAGCATCGCCTTCTCCTTCGAGCGAGGCGACGCCGAGTGCAGCCTCGACACCGGACAGACGACGGCGCTCTTCCGCGTCTTCCAGGAACTGGTCACCAACGTGGTGCGCCACGCCGGTGCACAGAAGGTCCACATTCATCTCGGTCGCAAAGGGGCAACTTGTGTGCTGACCGTGAGCGACGACGGCCGCGGCATCGACGCGGCGCACATCAACGACAGGCACTCGCTCGGCATCGTCGGGATGCGGGAGCGCCTCCTGCCATACGGCGGCGAGCTGCGGTTCGAGAGCGCGCCCGGCAGGGGCACCACGGCCCGCGTCGCCCTCCCGTCCACGTAGGGCAAGTAATGCGGTGACACCATACTCATTACCTGTTGTCCTGCCGCTTCACGAATGATTCGGTCATGCCGGCGCATCGAGCCACGTTCAGTGGTCGAAATGAGTATGGTGTCACTTCATTTCTAGGCGGAGAATATAGAGACTCGCCCTCGTCGCAGTAAGAGTAGTGTCAGGACA
>CAZVCS010000092.1:0-7810 GCA_964625765.1 uncultured Dehalococcoidales bacterium
CTCAGGTAGGACCCCACATCCTCTGGGAGGAGGACCAGTTGGCGGAGAGCATCGACGGCAGCAACGGCCTGAATCCACAGGTTGTGGTGTCCGGCACGGACGCGGTCGTGGCATGGCGGCAGAACCTCAGCGGAAACGAGGACAGGATATTCGCCAATCATTCGAGCGATGGCGGCGTCACCTGGAACGGGCCCCAGTTGCTCTCCACGGAAACCTGGATGCAGCGCGACGACGTTTCTCTCGCGGCCTCCGGCAGCAACGTCGTGGCAGCCTGGTACGAGTTGGACTGCGAGACGCCCGAATGGGGCTTCTACAGCAACTACTCCACAGACGGGGGAACCACATGGCATGACCCCGCAGTGATATGCGGACCGGCGAAGCTCTACTGGATCAACCCGCGAGTGGCGATGTCCGGTTCAAGGGCCGTCGTCGTGTTCGGCACATGCCCCGATCTCTCCGGCAACCAGATCATCTACGCCTGCTATTCGTCGGATGGCGGCGCGACCTGGAGCGAACCCTGGGCTCTCGGTGCACCCAGCAGCGGCAAGCCCCGCGTCGCCATGTACGGCCCCACCGTCGTCGCCGTGTGGGAGCAGTACGTCGATGGTTCCACCCAGGTCGTCTACTCCAGGTCCGCGGATGCGGGCGTCACCTGGCTGCCGGCCCAGCCCGTCGAGGATGCACCCGAGTCATCCTCCAGCCCGGACGTGGCGGTCTCCGGCTCCAACGTTGCCGTGGTCTGGCTGCAGGAAGAGCCGTCCTACTACGGTGTGCACTGTCGCTGTTCCACCGACGGCGGAGCGACCTGGGGGCCGGACCAGACGCTTGAGACCAGCCCGTACGAGTTCAGCGCGTGGGAGCCGCTCGTGGCCGTTGACGGCCCCAACGTGGTGGCGTCCTGGATCGGAGACCACGACTGGTGGTACTCGCTCTACAGCAACTACTCGTCCGACGGGGGTGCCAACTGGCACGCGACGCAGGAGCTCGCCTACGAGCCCGGCATCTGGGATTGCCATGCCCATGATCTCGCGATGTCCGGCTCCAATGCGGTCCTTGTCTGGGCGATGGGAGACTACTGGGCCGATCGTATGTACAGCGTGGCGTCCATCGACGGGGGGGCCACCTGGGACGAGCGGCAGCTCATCGAGGACAACGTCGCCGGGGGCAGGGCCGACTACATGGCCCCGCAGGTTGCGGCATCCGGCTCATGTGTCACGGCCGCATGGTCGGGTGCCGACGCGGACGACATCAGCGTCTTCAGCAACTGCGGGTCGCTTCTCAGGCCCGATATCGCCGTCAGAGTGTCGGGCGCCGGGAGCGCGCGAGCCGGCGAGTGCGCGAAGGTGAAGGTATGCATAACCAACAACGGGGATGCCCCCCTCGTGGTCGACAGCGTGGAGGTCGCCGGGGATGATGCCGGAGATTTCTCCCTTGACGGCAGATTCAGGGAGACAACTGTCGCCTCCGGCGGCATGGATGAACTCGCCCTTCGCTTCTGCCCCGAGTCGGCGGGCTCGAAGACCGCCACGCTCGTCATCCGCTCGAATGACCCGGTTCACGGCATCCTCGAAGTCGAGCTGGAAGCCGTTGCGCAGAAGGAAAGGCGTCAGGACACGCCGGACCCGGCGCGAATGGGCCTGAGCTACATGCGCGTCGACCCGGAGCAGGTGCTTCCCGGACAGCAGGTGCTCGTCTCGGTCAACGTGTGCAACAGCGGGGAAGAGAAAGGCTCACTCACGGCCGTCCTGTCCGTGAACGGTGTTGCCGAGCAGTCGCAGAGCGTCGGCGTCTCGGGCGGCTCCTGCAAGGAGGTCGTCTTCGCGGTGGCGAGGGCGGTACCCGGCACCTACCAGGTCGCAGTGAACGGGATGCATGGGCAGTTCACGGTGATGGCGCCGCGGACGGTGCAGGGGACGGTTCCCCCTCAACAGGAGAGCGGCCTCGGCGCCGGCAGCATCATCGGCATTGTGGCGGTGATGCTCACACTCGTGGCGGCGCTGGTGCACTTGTTCAAGCGGACTTAGGTCCGGCGCGCGGCAACCTGTGCCACGAAGTCCCTGACCGCGTCGTCGAGACCGAAACGCATCGACCAGCCCCAGTCGGCTCTGGCCGGCCGGTCATCGAGCACCGCGGGCAGGGTCTTCATCGAGGCGGTCACTTTCTCATCCGGCTCGAAGCGCACCTGTGCCCCGGGCACATGCCGCTGGACGGCGTCAACCAGTTCCCGGGCCGATGCGGTGAAGCCGTACACATTGTAGACGCACTGCGTGAGCCTGGCCCTGTCCGCGTCCCTGATGCGCACGATGGCGTCGACGGCGTCGTTGACGTACAGGATCGCGGTCCGCGCAGCCGGGTGCACATTCACGACATACGGACTGCCGAGTGCCGTCTCCTCTATGACGCGCGAGGTGTAGGCGGTGATGCCGCCTCCGGGCGGCCTGCCGGCGCCGATGACTGACTCGAAGCGGACGGCCCGAATGTCGAGGTCGTAGCGTCGACGGTAGTACTCGCAGAGTCGCTCCCCGCAGACCTTGGTCGTGCCGTACATGTTCGCGGGGTGCTGCGCCGCCGAATCGGAGACGCAGTCCGCGTCGGTCGGGCCGAAAGCCGCGATGCTGCTCGTGTAGATGACCGGTCCTACCCCGAAGAGCCTCGCCGCTTGGAGGACGTTGAATGTGCCGGTTACGTTGGCGGCGAAGGCGGCTGCAGTGCTCTGCTCGCTGGCCGGCGGCAGCATGGCGCCGGTGTGGTAGACGCAGGTGACGCCGCCGGACTTCACCACGTCCATGACCTGCGCCCAGTTCCCAAGGTCTCCCCGGACAACGCTGCAGACCTCGCCGAGTCGTCCTGCAAAGCGTGGAGGCGCCGCCACGTCGAACAGGATGCTCCGCTCGCCGCGTTCCGCCAGCGCCTTCGCGAGATGCAGGCCGATGAACCCGAGCCCGCCCGTCACCAGATTGCAGCTCATCGTTCGTCTCCTTCAGCCGGTCTGTGCGCGCCGCCACTGCTCGGTGCGGCTGCGTGAACCATCAGGCAGCCCGCCCGCGCCGGTGTCGCGCCGTATTATGCCACTGCTGCCACGCGTCGTGCCGCAGTAGCCTGCTGGAGGCCACAGGGCCGCTTGCCCGCATGGGGTGCAGCAAACCTGCGAAGTCGAGTACACTGAGAATGGAGGTGAGGTCGCGGTGCACTATCCTCAGTACAGTGATGAGGACCTGGCGCAGCGCCCGGATCATTCCGCCAGCGAGGCACATTCGGTCCGCACCTCAATGCACTACTACCACCTGGGGCTGGGCATCTCCGGGTTGTCCCGGTTGATGCTCTCACGGCTTCAGAGAGGTGGCTGGACCTGTCCCGTATGTGGTGCGGCGTTTCCGGACGGACCCGACCCGCGCGGGAAGCGATGACCCACCGATAGCCTCTGCCTGCGTGTCCGTGGCCTGCACGTTGCGGTGACTGGGTCCATCACCCGGACGGTGCCTCGCTCGTCTCCGGCAGGGTCTTGAATGATGGCGCCGGAGCGGTTTCAATGTCCCTTGCGCCGTGGGTCTCAGACATCCGGCTGCCGCTCAATCCGGCAGGACGGAGGGAGTTCGATTCACAATGCAGGTTCTGGTCGTCACCGACAGGGATTCAACCAGTGCGCTGTCGCAGAATCTGACAGTGAGGATCACCGACGCCCTCCGCGAGCGCGGCCACGCGGTCAGGCTTCTCGAGCTCGGAAGGGAGGACGCCGCCCCGTGCCGCGGCTGCCTCTTCTGCTTCACAAAGCACCCGGGCGAGTGCGTCAGCAAGGACACCGTGAACGAACTCATCAAGGCCGAACACGTCCGCAGAGAACCCGCCGCTACCGTGTTCGTCACCCCCGTCCTTTTCGGCCATCCCCGCTCGACCATCAAGAACGCCATGGACAGGGGCGCCGCCAGCCGCTATCTGCAGGTAGTCATAGGCTACGGAGAAGACATCGACGACGAGGAGAGGAGCACGTTCATCGACCTCTATATGAAGCACCGCGGGAAGATGGACATTGTCCACCCCGGCGTGGACCGGGAGGTCGCCGCCTTCGTCACGAGGTCGGAGGCGGACAATGCAGTTGTCTGTGAGGCGCTGCGGTTGCTGGTGGCATGACGGAAGACAATGAAGAGCGTCTGTCTGGTCAACGGCAGTCTGAGGGGTGGGAAGTCGGCATCCCTGGCCTTCCTTCGCGATATCGACCGGCGGCTGCCGCCGGGCGAGTTCGCGAAGACCACTATCGCGGTCAGCGCCGCACGGAGAAGCCCGTACTCGCAGTCTGTGCTCGAGCAGATGGCGGCGGCGGATATCCTGGTGCTGTCATTTCCGCTGTACGCATACGGGCTTCCCGGAGCACTCATGAGGCTGCTCGAGGACTACGACGCGTATGTCCGCGCGGGCAACAATCGCAAACGCGGCGCCCGGGTGTACGTCCTGGTGAACTGCGCCTTTCCGCGGCCGCACATCACCGGCGAAGCTGTCCGGGTCGTCAGGAACTTCTGCCGGCGGCACGCGCTTCAGTGGCGATTTGCCGTCTGCATCGCATCCGGCATCACCGTCGCACTGACGAAGCGTGTGCCGTTGCTCGACGTCGGACCGAGAAGAGCCATGAACGAGTTGGCTTCCGATATGCGGAGTGGAGCCATGGCGCCGCACGAAGATATTCAGGTGCGGCCGGTGATACCGGAGCGAATCATTCTCGCCATCAAGAATCACTACGAGAAGAAGGGTGAGATGTACGCAAGCGACGAGAGCCGCGGCGCACGTTCGTCCGGCCCCGGCGGCTGAAGGGCCTCGTCTCCGGAACCAGGACGGTCTTCACATTTGCTTCACACAACTCTGCGACAGTATGGCCCGGGTCGCGGGCGGCCGCGGGGTAGGTTCCTGTCCGTCCAAGGCTGCGCATGGGCGCCGGAGAACGCGACCAGCGATGGCGAAATACCACACCGGAGGCTTGTACGTTGACGAGTCCGATTGCTGATTCCGTCCACGGGTTGGCAGGAAACGCCCGCGGCACAAAGAGCAGGAAGAGCGCCATTGTCGCGCCTGTGTCCCTCCTGTGCATCATCCTGGCCGCGCCTGGTCTCGGCTGTCTGCCGGCAGGTTCCGATGCGCACGCTGCACCCGGACAGGGAAACGCTGCCGGCTCCGCCTCCAACACTGCCCCTGTCGTCCTCAGCGTGACGCCATCCAACGAGCGGGTGCAGCCTCGCCACTCCTGCCGGCTCCTGTGCAAGGCGGAAGACGCGGATGGAGACCCGCTCGCATACTCGTGGACTGCGAGCCAGGGAGACATCACCGGTGACGGAGCGATTGCTGAGTGGAGTGCACCGGATGCCGAAGGGCTCTACCGCGTCACGGTCACGGTTGATGACGGCAAGGGCGGCACGGCCGAACACTCAATCTCTCTTAGCGTCAGGAAGAACGGGGCCCCTGCGATTCAGTCCGTTTCAGCGTTCGACGAAGGAGTCCGCCCCGGCGCCCCCGTTTCGCTGTCCTGCTCGGCCGTGGATCCCGAGGGTGATGCGATATCGTACGAATGGCAGGCCGCCTTCGGCGAGGTGCAGGGAGAGGGCGGCTCCGTCACCTGGATTGCCCCCGAGAAGCTGGGCTCCTATGTGGTCACGGTTGCCGTGCGCGACACGTACGGCGCCGAGACGAGGCGGGATGTCCTCATCAGCGTGACGCCAAGCGCGACACCGAGGCTCGGCGCCTTCGTGGTCGAGCCTGTCGACCACGACATGCTCAAGCTCGAGGACGGCGTCTGGGACACGTACTTCGGTCTCTCCAGCCGCATCGAGTGCGTCGTTGAGGAGGGGGACGAGCCGCTGGTCTACGCCTGGACGGCGGACCTGGGCACGCTGGCAGCCGATGGCGCGGTGGCCACCTGGACGGCCCCTGATGAGCGCGGCCCCGCGACGATTACCGTCGCCGTCACCGATGCGCACGGCAACACGAACTCAGGTCAGGTTCTCATGTTCGTCGAGGACTGCACCTGCGCCTTCAAGTAGACGCGGACGACCCTCAGTGACCCAATGGTGCGCTGACGAAGCCCGCCGGCTGTACGCCGGGCAGGACTCCCCTCATAACCTCGATCTTGGAGGGGTCTACGGCGGCGGTATCGGGTAGGTCGCCCCGTAGACGTAGATGGCCTTCAGGTCCTCGGCCGGGTTCATGTGCAGCACGAACTCGCCGACGGTCCCTGGTTCAGTGTCGGCGTTGATGGCGCCGGGGATGTGAGCCGCGTCCAGCGTCCGGCTCACCTGCTCCCCGTTCCCATTGTAGCCGTGCGCACTCATGCCTATCTCCGAGTACGCCCGGTGTCTGTTCTGGATGACGCCTCTCACCACCAGTACCGGTTCCCCGGGCTGGATCGTCCGTTTCTCATCCCCGGTTCGATACCGGAACTCCTCAGGGCTTCCGACCAGTTCGACCTCTACTGCCAACAGCAGGAGCTCCGACTCTTCTCCACGCGGACTCGTGGTGAGGTATTCGCCGACAGCGGGGAATACGGTGAGTCCCTCCGGTATCCTTGACGCTGGCATCGCCGGAGGAGACGGGATCATGCGGTCGTCGATGTCCGCCGCAATTCTGAGGGTCTGTATCTCGTCGCTCCAGCTCACGCCAATCTCGAAGTCGAGTGTGGTCTCTCCGGGAACATCGAGGTGCAGGAATCCTTCCTGAGCCTCGGTCGCCAGCGTCGACGCCACCTGTTCTCCGTCGGCGTTAAAGCCATCAACCCACAGGTCTACGTCCCGCACGTTGATGCTCGTGTTGCCTATTTGTCCGGAGACGAGCACGCACCAGTCGCCCTGTGAGTTGTAGTCCCAGGTCCGAGGCACATACGCCGGGACGCGCAGGATTCCTGCACGTGCAGAAGCTCCGTCAAGCCGCATGCCCTCGGCGAGGAACGTTCCAGACTCCGGTTTGACGGCAACCGCCAGGACCTCACCTTCAGCATACAGGCGTGGTGTCGTGGCTTCGTCGTCAGTCGCACTGAACCGCAGGACGGACAATCGGTTTGGCAGGCTCAAGGCAATCTCGAATTCCTGGCTTGTGTCTTCGGGGATAGTCAGGTGGACGAACCCGGGCTGCGTGTCTGACACCAGCGTCGCGGCCTTTCGCTCACCCTTGGAGTTGTAGCCGTCCGCCCAGATGTACACCTCCTGCGTTTCGGCCGTGACGTTCCGAACGTGGCCCATGACTACGAGGCACCCGAGTCCCTTGTTGCGTCGACTCCCGTCTTGCACGTCGAACGCCACTTCATCCAGGCGGCTCTTGTAGACCGATGCGTTCTCGAGGACGATGCCCTTCACCAGCGTACTGCCAGGTGCAGGCTCAATGCGGCAACCGGCAGTTCGGGACGTCTCTGCCGGGGACTCCTGCTCGACGTAATCCTCGCTCTCCTGTTCGTGCGGCGTCGGCACGTCTTCGTACTCATCCGGCGAGTCGAGTGCAGCGCCGCAGCCGAGCACGACAGCGAGAACAAGAACCAGACAGACGGTCTTCTTCATCCCACCACCCCCGGTTGGTCGGTCTTGGCCTCTCGGCTGCTGGGGAGCGCCGCGAGGCCACCGCTATGTTCGCACGCGACCGCTGACCTGTCAAACACACCGCCGCGCGAGCGCCCCGGCGAGGCAGCCAGTCGGAGCCAGCCTCCGTCGGACTGCATCGGGGTCAACCTGTCTTGCCTGTGCCAATCAGGGTGGCAACCGCGCCGCCGTCCTGAGCCGACTTTGACGCCGTTGTGCCGTCGGCGTACGCTGTCCCGCGGTGTCGTCTCGACCTTCAAGGTTGA
>CAZVCS010000093.1:0-7792 GCA_964625765.1 uncultured Dehalococcoidales bacterium
CTCGTCGAGCGCAGCCTCGTCACGGACGGGTTTGAAGAGATGCCCGAAGCGTCCCTGCGGCTCGAGGTACTCCTCGATGGGCTTGCGCTGCACCTTGCCCTCAAGTATCTGCTTCGAGCGCAGGTTGAACTCCACCTTGCCGTCGACCGCCTCGAACAGCGGCCATGCGCCCGTCTCGACAGCCAACCGGCCTATCTCGATGGTCCGCTCCATCGGGAAGCGCCACGCCGGCGCACAGGGGATGTGGTATTCCAGGTACTTCGGCCCCTTGATGGACGCGGCTCTCTGCACCTTCCGGAAGAGGTCTTCAACGTAGGACGGCGATGCCGTCGCCACGTACGGCAGCCGGTGAGCGAGCATGATGCCGGGCATGTCCTTGCGCTGCTCCACCTTGCCCTTCCACGTGGTGGTCGTCCAGGCGCCGAACGGCGTCGCGCCGCTGCGCTGGATGCCAGTGTTCGAGTACGCCTCGTTGTTGTAGCAGACGAAGATGAAATTCGTGCCGCGCTCCATCGCTCCGGAGAGCGACTGCAGCCCGATGTCATACGTGCCCCCGTCGCCGGCCCAGACGACGACGTTGACCTCGTCCTCCCCGAGCCTCCTCAACGCCGCGACCACACCTGAAGCCGCCGCCCCACCCGCCGCGAAGGCCATGGTCAGGACGGGCACGCCGAAGGGGCTCTTCGGATAGCTGGTGGCTATGGACGCCGTGCAGGAGGCGGGGCTGATGAGCACGGTTCTCGGTCCCAGCGCCTTGAGCGTCATGCGCAGCGACAGCAGGTCCACACAGCCCGGGCACGAGCCCGCGCCCGAGTACATCAGCTCTTCCCGTGGCAGGTCTTTGATAGCCATCTAGTTGCCTCCTGCGGTCTTGAGATCCCACCACCCCACCACGTCGGGATTCATCTCGCCCTTGATGACCTTCAGCGCCATGCCCTCGATGTCCTCGTAGGTGACGTCGCGTCCGCCGACTCCGCAGAGATAGCCGTACACCTTGCAGTCCGGAACGCCAAGCACGGCGGAGCGCGTTTCGTGGTAGACAACGCCGCCGGAGCCCACCGAGATGTTCCTGTCGAGCGCGATGAGGCTGCGTCCCTTGCCGAGGCGCCGCAGCGCCTCATCGGGGAACGGCCGTATGACGCGAACGCGCCCGAGACCGACCTTGTAGCCCATCGCCCGCAGGTTGTCCACCGCCACCTTCGCCTCGGACCCGACCGCCGAGACGGCGAGCAGCAGGTACTCCGCATCATCGGCGCGGTACTCGTCTATGAGGCCGCCGTGGTACTGTCCGAACCGCTGCTGGTACTCGCGGGCAATCTCGGGGATGAGCTGCTTCGCCCGCTCCATCCCCTGCTGCATGGTGAAGCGCTTCTCCATGTGGTACTCATCGGACAGCACGTTGCCGAACGTCACCGGATTGCGCCAGTCGAGCCGCCAGTACGGCTTGAACGGCGGCAGAAACGAATCCACCTGCTCCTGCGACAGCACCTCCGCCGGCATCATCGTGTGGGAGATGGTGAAGGCGCTGTAGTTAATCATCACCGGAAGCTGGACGTCACGGTGCTCGGCCAGCTTGAAGGACTGTATCACCGTGTCGAATATCTCCTGCGCCGAGGAGCAGTAGATCTGAATCCAGCCCGTGTCGCGCTGCGACATCGAGTCCGTGTCATCGACCCAGATGCTCCAGCCGGGGCCGAGCGTGCGATTCACGTTGATCATCACGATAGGCAACCGGGACAAGCTGGCCCAGTGCAGCATCTCGTGCATGAACGCCAGTCCCTGTGACGAGGTTGCGGTGAACGTGCGCACGCCCATCGAGGCGGCGGAACAGGTGGCCGCCATCACGGAGTGCTCGCTCTCCACCCGCAGGTACTCCGCCTCAAGCTCTCCGGCCTCGACCATTCTCGCGAGGTCCTCGACGATGACGGTTTGTGGCGTGATGGGGTAGGCCGCGATGACCTCCGGCCTGCAGAGCTGCACTGCCCTGGCCGCTATCTTGTTGCCGACGTCGAACATCGTCGTCATCGCTAGTCCTCCCTCTCCATGGCGATCGCCTTCTTCGGGCACTCGTGTGCGCAGACGCCGCAGCCCTTGCAGAAGTCGTAGTCGATGCTGACGGAGTCGTCCGCGGCCCGCTTCACCGCGTTCTCAGGGCAGTACGCCCAGCATCGCAGGCACTTGATGCAGTTCGCATGGTCGATGACCGGCTTGAAATCACGCCATCCGCCGGTCTTGCCCGCCGCCGCGATGCACGGGTAAGACAGGGTGGTATCGGCTTCATAGCGCTCCATCAGCGATTGACCTCCACTTTGTCGTATGCCTCTTTGGCCGCCGCAGCGTTGGCCTCCCCGGCGGCGCCCTTCCACTGCTGCCGGATGACCTCCTGGACGGACTCGAGCGTCACATAGTCGGTCATCCTCGCTATCGCGCCCAGCATGGGCGTGTTCAGCGCCGGGATGCCGCTGACCAGCAGGCCGCGAGCGATGGAGATGCCGGCAGCGTCGACCGCGGCGACTCTGAACCGGGCCGAGAACTCGAACTCGTCAGGCTTCTTGCGGCTGTTGATGATGATGACGCCGCCCTCCTTCACGCCGGCCGTTACATCGGTCGATTCCAGCGTCTGCCGGTCAAGCACCACCACGATGTCGGGGTGATAGACGCGGCTGCGCAGCCGGACTTCCTCGTCCGCGATGCGGACGAACGCCGCCACCGGCGCGCCGCGCCGCTCTCCGCCGAAGTGCGGGAAAGCCTGCACCCCCTTCTTGCCGTCGCGGAGCGCCGCCGCCGCCAGCAGGTTCGCTGCCGTGACAGCACCCTGGCCGCCACGGCCATGGAAGCGGACTTCAAGCATCTCGGTCTCCCTCCTTGATCACTCTACAGATCGGCTGCCACACAGGGCGCGCCGGTTCCCCGGCTGCCCCCGGAGCTGCATACCCTCCACGGCGAGAAGGCCATCGCAGGTCGGGCATTCTTGCATCCGGCCCCTGCCGGACTCACATCGCCATTCACGTACGACGACCCGCACGGCGTCGCGAGAACCGCGGCTAGGCGTAGTCGTAGAATCCCTTGCCGGTCTTCCGCCCGAGCTGTCCGGCCTTGACCTTCTTCTCCAGCAGTATGGGCGCCGCGAACTTCGGGTCCTTGAACGCGGCGTACATGCCGTTCGCGATGTTCAGCAGCACGTCCAGCCCGATGAGGTCGGACAGCGTCAGCGGCCCCATGGGGTAGTTGAAGGAGAGGACGCAGCAGGCGTCGATATCCTCCTTCGTCGCGAAGCCGCTCTCCAGCAGGCGCATCGCATCCAGCAGGTACGGGATGAGCAACCGCGTGCTCAGGAAGCCCGGGGCATCCTTCGCCACCCAGGTCTCCTTGCCCAGCGAGACGGAGAACTGGCGGGCGTACTCCAGCGTCTGGAACGAGGTCATGATGGTGCAGACGAGCTCCACGCCCTTCATGAGTGGGACGGGATTGAAGAAGTGGATGCCGACGACCTTCTCAGGCCGCTTCGTGGCCATGGCCATGTCCAGGATGGACAGCGACGAGCTGTTGCTGCCGAGGATGACGTCCGGACCGCAGTACTCGTCGAGCGCGGCGAAGAGCTTCTTCTTGGCATCGAGGTCCTCGAAGATGGCCTCGACGACGATATCCGCGGCGGACATGTCCCGCAGGTCGGTGCTGCCGCGGACGTGCGACAGGAGCGCATCCCTCGCGGCGCCATCCATCTTGCCCTTGTCGACAAGCCGGGAGAGGTCCTGCCTCAGCCGCTGGAGAGAGCGGTCCACCAGCTCCGCGGCCGTGTCGTTGAGAATGACATCGTACCCGACGGCGGCCGCCACCTGCGCGATGCCGCGACCCATCGTCCCTGCACCCACGACGCCAACGGTCCCCTTGTCCATCTGCGACGTCCTCCTGCCGGACTGACTCCCCGCGCGGTGGCAGTTGGAGGCGGGGCGCTCGCGATTCTAACACTCCGGCGGTTCGATTTCCATGCATGCGGCGCCGCACAGGCGGGCCGCCTGCGTGGTCCAACGGCGGTTCGTGGCGCCACCGCGGACCCGGCGCCTCACGATTGCCTGCGTAGGCCGCTCATTGACGCAAACACCGCCCGGCGGTACCATCTAGCGCATGACGATGCCTTCCCGACGCAGCCCCCGGCTACCACTCTTCCCCAAGGACACGACCGTCAACTCAGCAGGCCACCTCGAGTTGGGCGGATGCGATGCGTTCGACCTCGCGAGGGAGTACGGCACGCCACTGTACGTCTTCGACGAAGGGACCATCCGGCACCAGTGCCGGGAATTCGTCGACCGCTTCGCCGGACGCTACCCCGACACGATGGTCTGCTACGCCTCGAAGGCGTTTCTGAATCGCGCCATGGCGAAGCTGGTGATGGAGGCGGGACTGGGATTGGACGTCGTGTCCATCGGCGAGTTCGCCATCGCGCGCTCGGTCGACTTCCCGTCCGAAAGGATCTACTTCCACGGCAACAACAAGCTGCAGGACGAGCTGGACCAGGCGCTCGACTCGGGCGTCGGCCGCGTCGTGGTCGACAACATGCACGAACTGCACCTGCTGGACACGGTGGCGCGCGAGCACGGCATGGTGCAACCGATACTGCTGCGGGTCACCCCCAACGTCGATCCCCACACGCACGAGTTCACCACGACGGGGGTGCTCGACAGCAAGTTCGGCTTTCCCATCGGCACCGGCCAGGCCGAGGAAGCGGTCAGAGAGGCCATGCGCCTCCGCAACGTGAACCTGCTCGGCCTGCACTTCCACCTGGGCTCGCCGATACGCGAGACGGCGCCCTACGAGGCAGCCGTCCGCATCGTCCTCGAGTGGGCGCGGGACATGAAACGAGCGTGCGATTTCGACATGGTCGAGCTGAACGTCGGTGGCGGCTTCCCCGTCGCCTACACGGTGGAAGACAGCCTGCCGGCTGTGGCCGTGTACGCCGATGCCATCATCGGCACGATGTCCAGCCTGCTGATGAAGATGAGCCTGCTGCCGCCGAGACTGACCATCGAGCCCGGCCGGGCCATCATCGCGCGCGCCGGAGTCGCCCTCTACACCGTCGGCGCTCTCAAGGAGGTGACCGGCGTCCGGCGCTTCGTCTGCGTCGACGGCGGCATGTCGGACAACATCCGCCCTCCGCTGTACGGCGCCAAATACGAGGCGCTCGTAGCGAACAAGGCCGCCGAGCCCGACGTACACACCGTCACGATAGCAGGCAAGCTGTGCGAATCGGGTGATATACTTGTCAAGGATATCCAGTTGCCGCGCGTGGCGACGGGCGACGTTCTCGCGGTCCCGGCCTGCGGGGCGTACTGCATCCCGATGTCGAGCAACTACAACGCCATTCCGCGGCCGGCAATCGTCTTCGTGGACCGCGGCCGCTCGCGCGTCGTGCGGCGTCGTGAGACGAACGAGGACCTCTACGGGCTGGACAGCCTCTAAACTATGTGGCGCACACTGGGACAGGAGAGCACGGTCGAGCGGTTCTCCCGCAGCATCCGTGACAATGCCGTTCACCACGCCTACCTGTTCGTCGGTCCGGAGCACGTGGGCAAGCGCACGCTTGCGACCGACCTTGCCTGCGCGCTGAACTGTACGGCGCCCAACGCCCCGTGCGGAGAGTGCAGCACATGCCGGCGCATCACCGAGGGCAAGTACCCGGACGTACACGCCATCACGCTGGATGCGACCGGAGCGCCAGAGGACGTCGAAGCAGTCGACGAGGAGCGCCGGCGCACGCGGATCAGCACGGAGCAGATTGAGGACCTGCAGCATGCGGCTACTCTGCCGCCATTCGAAGGACGGTGGAAGGTGCTGCTCGTCGAGAACGCGGACCGGATGTCCGCCGAGGCGGGCAACCGGATACTGAAGACGCTCGAGGAACCGCCGGCTCACGTCGTCTGGATGCTGCTGGCCGAGGATGAAACCCGCCTGCTGGACACGGTGGTGTCACGCTGTCAGCGCGTCGAGGTCCGGCCGCTGGGAACAGCCGAGCTTGAGAGACACCTGGTGACCGTTCGTGGCGTCCCCGAGGAACGGGCACGGTTGCTCGCGCGCGTATCGCGCGGCCGAACCGGCTGGGCGCTCTCGGCGCTGGCCGACGAGTCGGTCGCGGCGGCGCGCATCTCGCGTATCGAGAGCATCATACAGCTCGCCCAGATGACGTACACAGCGCGATTCGACTTCTCCCGGGAGACGGATGTGCTCTACCGCAGGGACAGCCGCGCCGTCCTCGAGACGCTCGACATCTGGACGACGTGGTGGCGGGACCTGCTGCTGGTGAAGACCGGCAACCCGGAGAGTGTGGTCAACGTAGACTACATCACCGACCTGAATGAACAGGCTGGCCGCCTGGGGCTTGAGCAGATACGCGACTTCACAGGCAAGCTCACGCAGGCGAGGCAGGACCTCGACCTGAACGTCGCCTCGCGCCTCGTATTCGACTCCCTCATCTACACCATTCCGCGCATCGCCAGGACCCCGGCGCAGGACATTGTCCTGCCCGCGGCGCCGCAGGACGCAAGCGAGACCGAATGAACGACTACGACACAGACAAGCAGGAAGAGCAGATTGGTGCACGCCCCGGCGACGAGTTGAACGCGGCGCATCCCGATGTGGCCGTGACAGGAGAACCGGGCGTCGCTCCGAGTCAGCCGGCGCCCCGCGCGACGGGAGACCTGCCCGAGGCGGACCCGGATGACGCTGATGATACAGGCGCGCGCCAGACATCTACGGAGGAGGCGCATCCCTCCGCCGGCCAGGACGACGTCGCACCTGAACCGGCCTCCGGCGACGAGACCGCGCCGGACGTGGTCGAGACGGACGCGCAACCCTGCCCGGGCTGCCCGATGCAGGGCGGCGAAACCGGAGCGCCGGGCGCCGAGGACGGTGCGACCGGAGCGCCGGGCGCCGAGGGCGGCGAGCCACCACGGCCCCGCATCGTGCTGGAAGCAGGTACCGACCCGGAGTCCCTCCGGGCGCTGGAGTTGTGCCGCGAGAAAGTGCAGCAACTGCGCCTCAGGATGCACCCGCTGGCCGCCCGGTGGGATGACGACCGCCACGTGACCATCTTCTTCCGGGCGGACGACAAGGTCGACTTCCGCAAGCTCGTCCGCGAGTTGAGCTACGTCCTGCGCGCTCGCATCGAGCTGCGTCAGGTGGGCCCGCGCGAGCAGGGCAAGCTCTGCGGCCTGGTCGGCAAGTGCGGCTACCAGCTCTGCTGCCAGACGTTCCTGCCCCAGTTCGCACAGTCGTCCATCAAGATGGCGAAGACTCAGGACCTCGCGCTCAACCCGATGAAGATCTCGGGCGTCTGCGGCCGCCTGCTCTGCTGCCTCAACTACGAGCAGCAGATGTACGCGGAGGCGAAGTCACACATGCCGCGCGTGAACCGCATCGTGGACACCGAGTTCGGGCAGGGCCGGGTGGTGGCCTTGAATGTGCTGAAGAACACCGTCACCGTCCAGTTCGAGACGGCGACTAGAGAGCTGTCTCCGGAGCAGGTTCGACTGGCCGAAGGCCAGAGCTGACGAGCGTCTGGTGCGGCAGGTACTTCTGCCACTCGGAGTGCGTGCAGAAGTAGTGGTACGGGACGTGGTAGCCGTAGCTGAACGGTCTCTTCGGGACGGTCATCAGCTTCATCCCCGCCTCTTCCGGCGTCCTTCCACCCTTGCGCCGGTTGCACTGCTTGCATGCGCTCACGACGTTCTCCCAGGAGTGACCGCCCCCCTGGCTGCGCGGCATCACATGGTCGAGCGTCAGGTCGCGCGTGACCCGT
>CAZVCS010000094.1:0-7587 GCA_964625765.1 uncultured Dehalococcoidales bacterium
GCGCGGGGTGCGTGACGGCACGGAGGAGGTCCGCTCGTTAGCCCCGGTGCCGGTCGGCGACACCGTCATCGTCCGGCCGGGCGAGACGGTGCCGGTGGACGGCCGCGTCCTCGAAGGGCACTCGACGCTCGACGAGTCGATGGTCACCGGCGAGAGCCTGCCGGTGTCGAAGGGCGTGGGCGACACGGTCATCGGCGCGACCATCAACCAGACGGGCACGTTCCGCTTCGAGGCCACGAAGGTCGGCCGCGACACGATGCTGGCGCAGATAGTGCAGCTCGTGGAGCAGGCGCAGGGCTCGAAGGCGCCGATTCAGCGGCTCGCCGACCTCATCGCCAGCCGGTTCGTGCCCATCGTGGTCTTCATCGCCATCGCGACGTTCGTCCTCTGGTTCAACTTCGGTCCCGCGCCGGTGCTCATCTTCGCGCTGGTGAACGCGGTCTCAGTGCTCATAGTCGCCTGTCCCTGCGCCCTGGGGCTGGCCACGCCGCTCTCGGTCATGGTCGGCACCGGCAAGGGTGCGCAGAACGGCATCCTGATACGCTCGGCCGAGGCGCTGGAGACCGCGCACAAGCTGAACACGCTCGTGCTCGACAAAACCGGCACGATTACGAAGGGGAAGCCGTCGCTGACCGACGTGGTAGCGGTTGACGGCTTCAACGCCGACGACCTCCTCCGGTTGGCCGCCTCGGCGGAGCGCGCCTCCGAGCATCCGCTCGGCCAGGCCATGGTGAAGGGCGCGGAGGAGAAGGGGCTGACGCTCTCCGAGCCGCGCGAGTTCGAGTCGGTCACCGGCAAGGGAGTGAGGGTCAGCATCGACGGGCGCACGGTACTCGTGGGCAACCGCCGGCTGCTCGACGATGCCGGCCTGGAGTCGGCCGCTCTGGAGAGGGAATCGGAGCGTCTGGATGCGGAGGGCAAGACGTCCGTGTTCGTAGCGGTCGATGGCAAACCGGCGGGCGTCATCGCCGTCGCGGACACGGTCAAGGAAGGCTCTGCCGCCGCCATCGCCGCGCTGCGCGCGCTCGGCATCGAGGTGGTGATGATAACCGGCGACAACCGCCACACGGCCGCAGCCATCGCCCGGCAGGTGGGCATCGAGCGGGTGCTCGCCGAGGTGCTGCCGCAGGACAAGGCACTCGAGATTCAGCGGCTGCAGAGCGAGAACCGCCTGGTGGGCATGGTCGGCGACGGCATAAACGATGCGCCGGCGCTGGCGCAGGCGGACATCGGCATCGCCATCGGCACGGGCACGGACGTGGCCATCGAGGCGGCGGACATCACGCTGGTCTCGGGAGAACTGAAGGGCGTGGTCACCGCCGTGACGCTGAGCCGCGCGGCGATGCGCAATATCCGGCAGAACCTGGTGTTCGCCTTCATGTACAACTCCATCGGCATCCCGGTGGCGGCGGGCGTGCTCTACCCGCCGTTCGGCATCCTGCTGAATCCCATGCTCGCGGCGGCGGCCATGGCGATGAGCTCGCTCTCGGTCGTCTCTAACGCCAACCGGTTGAGGGGCTTCAGGCCGCCGGCACTGCCCATCGCCCCAGTCATGTCCGCCGTCATGCCCAGGGTCGAGGTGAGCGAAGCTCGGAAGGAGGAGGAAGTGGCGACAGCGAAGGACCCCGTCTGCGGCATGGACGTCGATCCGAAGACCGCAGCGGGCAGCACGACGTACAACGGGACGACCTACTACTTCTGCTCTCTCGGCTGCCTGAAGAAATTCCAGGCGGAGCCGGAGAAGTACCTGAAAGGCTGACGGTTGCGGCGGCACCCGCCTGTGCGGCGCGATTGATAGTTGCGACGGTGGGCTCGAGACATGCGCGTGGCGGGCGGACACAGAGGTCCGCCCCTGCACGAACCGCGTCCATCATGTCCATCAGGTCTATCGTGTCCATAGCGCGCGTCGGCGCAGACAGAACGGGCAAATGCTACTCCCGAGCCATGCGCAGGCACTGCGGGATGAGCAGCACGCAGAATGCCACCCAGGGGATGAGCGACGCCAATGAGAAGGCGACGCCAATCTGCCCCGCTGACGACGGCACAAGCATGAGGACCCCGGCGAGGAGTCCCATCCGCGCCGTCAACCGGGTGTAAACGCTGCCGCGATGCATCACGCCGGCGAACAGCAGCAGGGCCAAGCCGCTCAGCAGGTAGTAGACCGTGAATGACGTTCCGGTGAAGCGGGCCAGCATCACCTCTCCAGCCGCAAGGAACACGAGTCGCTCGGCCTCCGTGCCGGCAGCCGCGTACTTGCCGGCAAAGGAGAGCATTTCCATGCCCGGGTTCGTGCTGAAGTAGATGGCGAGCCCCAGCAGCCCGACGACGAGGGCAAGCGGCATGATCGACTCACCGCTCCTTCGGAGTGTTACATACAGGGTCAGGTACAGCGGAACGAGCGGCAGGTTGCTCAGCATGTAGAGCAAGTCCAGGTTCAACAATCCAAGCAACGGCTTCGTCTGGAGCAGGTCGAAGTAGCCCGCCACATCACAGGGCGGCGGCCAGGCGAGGAAGACCACTATCTGAATCGGGATGATGGCCAGACCTGCAACCAGTGCCGCAGCAGTCAGCCGGTAGAGTATCCCAAAGGTGGAGCGATCCGATGTCTGCACAGTTGTGCCTCCCTGATTGCCTTCACGCGGCGGCGGAATTGTACCTCAGGTGCGCAGAGACTAAGGGCTCGCCGCCGGCGAACGAGCATGCGCGGCCGTTGAAGCGGGGCTTCCGTCCGAACCGGCCCACGTACGCCGGCTCCGCCTTCGGCCGGTGTCTGCTTGACACGCTCCGACGTCCACAGTACTGTGCGCTTCGAGAGGCGCAGGAGGGCTCGCTCCCCCGTCATCTCGTCGCGTGAAAGAGGCTTCGCCGATGGCGCAGACATCCGGCACCGGTCCGGACCCCGCCCACGACCGCCTGCAGCGGGTCAACACCATTCTGCGCGCCATCCGAAACGTCAACCAGCTCATCGTGCGCGAACGCGATGTGCCTTCTCTTATTCGTGGTGTGTGCAGGCTCCTGGTCGAGACGCGGGGATACCATAGCGCCTGGATCGCACTGTTCGACGATGATGGAGACGCGATAGCGACAGCCCAGGCTGGGCTCGGCGCAGCCTTCGACCCCGTTCTGGAACTCCTCAGCAGGAAGCAGTTGCCCCCGTGCGGGGGGGACACGCTGGCACGTCCAGGCGTCCACGTCTTCAATGAACCCGCAACTGAGTGCAGCGGTTGCCCCCTCATCTCCGGCTATCGGAGCCGCGCGGCGCTGGCAGTCCGGCTCTCCCATGGCTCCCGGGTCTTCGGTCTCCTGGGTCTCTCCGTCCCTCCTGAGTTCAGCCATGATGAGGAGGAGCTTGAACTCGTGCGGGAGGTGGCCGGAGACCTTGGTTTCGCGCTGCACACCGTGCACGAAGCGAAGGCGGGCACGGCAGCAGCGGAGGCGCTGCGCCGGGAGCAGGACATCACCTCGAGCCTGTTCGACACGAGTCCTGTCGCAATCGCGGTGGTGGAGGCCGGAGGAGGCATCGTCCGCGCGAATGCGGAGGCTGAGCGTGTGCTCGGCTTGATGAGGACAGACATCACGCGGCGGACGTACGACGACCCCGCCTGGAGGATCGTCGGCTTCGATGGCAAGCCGTTCCCGGTCAGCGAGCTGCCTGTGGCCCGGGTGCTGCGTGAGAAACGGGCCGTGCACGGCATCGAGCACGTCGTCCAGTGGCCGGACGGCCGCCGTGTCCTCCTTTCCGTCAACGCCTCGCCGGTATCGTCCGCGCAGGGCGCCATCACGCACGTCGTCTGCACGATGCGGGACGTAACGTCCGAAAGACGGATGGAGGCCGCACTGCGAAAGAGCGAGCACTCGCTCCGCGCGCTCTTTGACGCCATGACGAGCGGCTTTGTGCTGTACGAGACCGTGTTCGACGCCGCCGGCAGGCCGGCGGACTTCCGGTTTCTCGAAGTGAACCCCGCGTTCCAGAGGATAACCGGGCTCAAAGCCGTAGACGTTATCGGCCGAACACTCCTCTCCGTGCTGCCACCCGACGAACAGGGGCAGGTGGAAAAGTACCGGCAGGTTGTCATGAGCGGCGTGGGAACAACGCTCGAGGTTCACTCTCGGAGCCTGGAGAAGGATCTCAGGCTCATCGTCTACTGCCCTGAGCCGGGCCGTCTCGCCACGCTGCTCGAAGACGTTACCATCCGGAAGCGCGCCGAGGTCGCCCTCCGCGAGAGCGAGGAGCGCTACCGCGCGCTCTTCGAGCAATCGCTGGACGCCATCTGGCTCATCGCCTGGGACGGCCCCGTCATGGACGTCAACAGGGCCTTCCTGCGCCTCTTCGGCTATGAAAGGGCCGACATCGCGTCGCTCACCGCGCAGGACCTTTACGAGGACCCGGACGAGCGCGAAAGGACGCTCCAGCAGATACTTGAGTCGGGCTACGTCGAGGGGGATGTGCGACTGAAGCGGAAAGACGGCACGGTGCTGGATTGCGAGCGCCACGTGGTCGCGCTCAGGGACCGGAACGGAGCCATCGTGGCGCTTCAGGGAGTTGCCCGGGACATCAGCGCGCGCAAGCGGGCGGAGGCCGCCCTCCGTGAAAGCGAGGAGAGGTACCGCTCCCTCTTCGAGCATTCGCTCGATGCAATCTGGATCGGCCGTCCGGATGGCAGCGGCAACGTGGTGAATCCGGCCTGGCTCAGGATGTTCGGATACACGGCCGAGGACATGCCGTCTCTGAACGCGCTCGATGTCTACGCCGACCCGCGTGAACGGACGGGATTCCTGCGTCACGTGACTGAAGCCGGCACCTTCACCGACGAGGTCCGCTTCAAGCGCAAAGATGGAACCGAGTTTCTCTGCGAGCGGACGGTGGTCGGCCTCAGAGACTCGACAGGCAGAGTCATCAGGTTCCAGGGCATCATCCGCGACATCACGGCGAGGAAGCGCGCCGAGGAAGCCCTGCGTGAGAGCGAGCAGAAGTACCGTGCGCTGTTCGAGCAATCCGGGGACGCGGTGTCTGTCGTGGCCCTCGACGGCAGGCTGCTCGACGCGAATCCTGCATGGCTCGCGCTGTTTGGCTGCGCACGCGAAGAGTTGCCGACCCTGAACATCAGTGGCTTCTATGCCGAACCCGGAGGGCGGGAGGACTTCCTCAAGAGAATAGCCGGGGTGGGATGGTTGAAAGACGAGGTTCGATTCAGAAGGAGGGACGGCATCGTGTTCCTCTGTGACCGGAGCGTGACGGCGCTGAAAGATGCATCGGGCACCGATATCGGCTTTCAGGAGACGGTCCGGGATATCACTGAGGCCAGAAGGGCCGAGCACGCCCTGCGCGAGAGCGAGGAGAAATACCGCTCCCTCTTTGAGCAGTCCGGGGAAGCCATCTCGGTAGTGGCTCCCGACGGCAGGGTGCTCGACGCCAACCAGGCGTGGCTCACGCTCTTCGGTTGCACGCGCGACGAACTGCCCGGCCTGAACATCATCGACTTCTACGCGGAGCCCCAGGACCGGGACCGCTTCCTCAGGAGGATCACCGTCACCGGGCAGGTGAAGGACGAGGTCAGCTACCGGAGACGGGACGGGTCGGTCTTCGTGTGCGAGCGGAGCGCGGTGGCACAGAAGGACAGCAACGACGCCATCGTCGGCTTCCAGGCCATGGTCCGGGATGTCACCGATATCCGCCGTGCCGAGCAGGCACTGAGGGAGAGCGAAGAGCGTTTCAGGGGCGTGTTCGAGAACGGCCCCGTGGGCATCGCCATCGTGGACACCGCCACCTTCCGCATCCTGCGCGCGAATCGGGCGTACCAGGAGATCGTCGGCTACTCCGAGGACGAACTGAAGCAGATGAGTATCGGCGACATCACTCCGACAGAAGATTGGAGCCGGCAGCAGCAGTTCATGGAGGCGCGGTTCGAGGCCGGCTACAGCGGCTACACGATCGAGAAGCACTACGTCCGAAAGAGCGCCGAGGTCCGCGACGTCGTCGTTGTCGGTGAGTGGATGCGCAGCGCTCCGGACAGCCCTCTGCTGCTCATCGTCAGCGTGCTGGACATTTCCGACCGCAAACGGGTGGAGCATGAGTTGGCGGAGTCGCGCGAGAACCTCCGGCTTCTGGCGCAGCGCGTCGAGCAGGCGCGGGAGGACGAGCGAACCGCTATCGCCCGGGAGCTGCACGATCGCGTCGGTCAGACGCTGACGGCGTTGAAGCTCGACATCGACCGCCTGAAGCGAATGGTGGCGGGGGCGACCCCTGAGGCGAGTACGCTGCTCGACGGCATGGCAGCGATGGTAACGGATGGCGAGGACGACGTGCGTCGCATATCGTCCGAGCTTCGACCCGGTGCGCTTGACGACCTCGGCCTGGCAGGAGCCATAGAATGGCAGCTCGACCAGCTTCGCCCGCGAACGGACATCGCCTTCACGCTCTCCTGGGACGGAACGGACTGCAGCACCGACGTGGCACGCACCACAGCACTGTTCCGGGTCTTCCAGGAGCTCGTGACCAACGTGGTGCGACATGCGGGAGCGAAGAACGTGGCGGTCTCGCTCAGGAGCGAAGACGGCCTCTGCGTGCTGGTCGTCACTGACGACGGCCGCGGCATCGATGCCGTCAAGCTGAACGACCCGCGTTCTCTGGGCATCGCCGGCATACGGGAGCGGCTGCTGCCCTACGGCGGCGAAGTGCACTTCGAGACCGCGCCCGGCAAGGGAACCACGGCTCGCGTCGTCATGCCGCTGCAGTAAGAAATGCGGTGACACCATACTCATTTCCGCGTATGCTCCCATTTCACGCACAATTCCGCCATCGCAGGAGCATGCGTCACGTTCGGCGGGGGAAATGAGTATGGTGTCACTTCATTTCCCTGGCGCACAGTGGGAGTGTGACCAGGGGAATGCGTGCGGGCATGGGAGCCCGCTCCTACCGGAGAATGCAGACACCGACTGACGCCGATCGACTTGGACAGGCGCTCGAGCCCGCGGGTGAGACGCGTCACGCGGGACGCCAGGACGAACTAGACCGGCGCGGTCCGGCGGCACAAGAACGGGGGCGAGACGGCAATCGAGCCGTCCCGCCCCGCAAGTCACCTGATGTGTGTCATGCGGATGGTGCGACGGTGACATCGCAGCCCTGCGTGGCCGCCATCCAGTAGCCGAGACCCTGCTCGATGTTGTTGGCAACGTCGTACGACTTCGCTGTGGGGTTCCAGTGGTAGATGGCGTTGGTTTGGACGGAGCCGGACGGGTCGTCGGAGAGATTGGCGACGTCCACCGGGTCGCCGTAGACCGAGCCGGCCATGTTCCAGCCGGAGGAGAGCGCGTCCCTCCATTCCGTCACGGGCGTACCGGTGACCGTCGCGTCGCCGGGCGAGGTCATGGCAACCCAGTAGCTCTTCTTCGGGTCGATGGTGCTGGGCGTCTCGTAGGACTTGCTCGTCGGGTTCCAGGTGTAGACGGCCTCGGCATCGGGGAAGACGGCGTCAACGGACATGTCCCCCGCCTCGACCGGCACGGAGACCATGTTCCAGCCTGCCTGAAGTGCTATTTCGACGTCTTGTGCGGTCTGATACTGGAAAACCTGGATGCGAGCGTTGC
>CAZVCS010000095.1:0-7508 GCA_964625765.1 uncultured Dehalococcoidales bacterium
AACGACTTGTTGAGTATGGACATGTTCGCGACTTCCCGCGTGAGCTGGTTCAACAGCTTGATGACGGGTGCAGCCGGTTGCAGCAGGTCGTTCGTCTTGAGGAACAGTGCCCCCGCTAGGTACAGGAATGGGCCGACAGAGTACTTGCCGGTGGAGCTGCTGTGGGCTAGTAGGCCCTCGTCGCATGCGGCTGCCAGGATGCGGTACGTCGTGCTCTTGTGGAGTCCGAGGCGCTCGGCAATCTGGGGACCCGTCAGCTCGGCCTCTTCCGGCGTGAACAGCCGGAAGAGCTTCGCCATCTTGCGAACTGAAGTGCCGTACGCGCTCCCCTGCGATTCCATGTGAGAAGTGCAAGTTTTGCGACCGAGGTGCAGATTCTGCACTTGGCAGCGTTATTGTTACCATGTCCCACCCTGAGTGTCAATGGTCTGCGCCGACACTCCCGGCCGAAAGGACCGGCCCGCCGATGAAGCGGCGCATGGTCGTGCAGCTGATGCGGATGAAATCAGCGAGAGGGCAGGTGCTGCGTCTGAAGCGGCTGTCCCGGCACGGCGATGCGGAGTTCCGTCCTGTGCGCGGGGCCGCGCCACAGGTGCGGGTGCCCGTTATGCTGTGCCAGGCGACGACATCCCCGGGCCGGGGCTGGGCTGGGGCTCGTCCGCTAGAGGCTGGCCAGGATGAGCAGCACTGCTGCGGCTGTCTGGATGACAGGGCACAGCTTCATCGCCACGACGGGCGTGCGCGAGGCGGTCGACAGCATGATGATGGCTGAGACGATGAGCATTCCGGCGGACGCCTGGTAGACGAGCCACGCGGTCGCCCCGGCGCCCAGTGCCGGCAGCGTGAAGAGAAGGACCAGCACGCCGATGAAGACCAGCGTGAGGCCGCCGCCCACCCATGCCATCGTCAGAATGCGCTCGTTCTCAATCGTGAGGGGCCCGAAGCCGCTGACGACGGGCTTCGTGGCCGCGATGTGAGCAAGACCCCAGACGCCGCAGAGCCCCGCCGCGATGTATGCCATAGTCGTAGCTTCCACATTCCCCTCCCCTCACCAGCCCGGGTCGCGTTCGCCCGGTCAACGATGAGAACTGACTGATGCCGTGAACGCGGATACCTTGCGCGAGTGGTCGCCCTTGATCTCCTGTCGGCCGAGGCCGAGTGTGGCCGCGGGCGTCAGCCCCGATTCCTCCGTCATGGCATCGAAGCCATTTGAGGCGTATCCAGGCTGCACCGAACCCGACGTGCAGAACCACGCCACCTTCTTCAGACTCGTGCGGTGCTGCGCCAGGAAGGTGCGAACCGGCGAGCAGATGCCGTTGGCCCAGATAGGCGAGCCCACCACGACCATGTCGTACGCGGCCGGGTCGTGCGCCAGCGGCTGCAGCTCAACGGGCGTCTTCTTCATCGCCTCCCGGCCCGCCATGAGGAAGCCGAAGGGACCACTGCGGCTCTTGCCATCCTGGAGTTCCTCGACGTCCGCCTTCAGCGCCGCCGCTATCTCGTCACCTATCCTCTTCGTGTTGCCCGTCCGCGAGTAGTAGACCACAAGCGTCTTCACGTGAACAGTCATCCCTTCTGCCTGCCGGCCTCCTGCCGGCGGCTCAGCATCTCGACGAAGGCTGCGACGCTATCCCGGTGCTCTCCCGCTACGTCTTTCGTTCTCACGCTCAGCGTCGCCAGCGGCGTGAGCCCACTCGCTTCCGCCATGGCCTGGAATGTCCTCTCAGGGTATTTCTCACCCTCGAGACCGTAGGTGCAGAACCAGGCGACCTGCTGCCGGGCCGCCTGGATGCGCTCCAGGAATGTGCGCACTGGCGTGGACACGGTGCTTACCCAGACGGGTGTTCCGACCACGAGGAGGTCGTATGCAGCCGGGGCGTGGGTCAATTGCTGCAGCTTCACCGGCTTGCGCGTCCTGGCGTCCAGACCGCTCTTGAGGTAGCCGACCGGGCTGCGCCGGTCCTGCCCGTCCCTGAGCTCTTCAACGTCGGCGCCAAGTGCCGACGCCAGCTCCTGCCCTATCCTCCGTGTGTTGCCGGTCCTCGAGTAGTAGACGACGAGCGTCTTCGCCAAAGCCCGCTCCTCCCACCGGGAGCCTCTGTGGCCATTATATGCTGTCCGAGAGCCTCAGGTGGCGTATCGCCCGGCCTTTGGCCCCGGACTACCTGCCGCGGGACTCGCGTCCCGCGGCAGGGAACCGGTCACAATCCGCGCCTTTCGCGGCGGCGCTTCTCCGCCACCACGAATGCACCGAAGCCGAACAGCGCTGTGGCGAGAGCAACGAGGAATCCGACGAAGGGAATCAGGCGCAGCAGCGCGATGATGAGCAGGCCGAGCGCCAGCGCGCCGATCATGAAGCCGCGACCCTCAAGCGGCTTGCGGTAGCCGAGTATGACGTGGCCGATGACCAGGGCCACGGGGAGCTGGCTGAGGTAGAGCAACACCGTCCACAGAGCCAGCGCGATGAGCCCGAGCGGCAGCCCTACGAACGTGATGCAGACTACGATGGCGGCCAGGGGAGTAAGGAAGAGTGCGATGGCGCCCCACCCCGCCGCCGGGCCCGTCTCTGTGCGTATGGCGTCGGAGCAGGCAACCATCCGCGCCGGCAGAATCAGGATGAGCACGATGCCGGTGAGCAGCGCCATCAGGTACGCGAGCAGCTTCCAGGTGAGTCCGGCGAAGACTGCCAGCGGCCCGAGAGGTCCAACCTCTCCGGGGCCCGGCCGGTCTCTGTCGACGCGCTCCGTGTAGCTGACAGCGCCCTTGACGGCGCCCGCCGGAATGTCCGCCTGTTGCGCACTCGTGTACTCCAGATTGCCCTGGATGACGGCGCCCGGCCGTATCTCCAGCGTGCCGACCTCGACCTTCACGTTGCCACCGATGGTGCAGTCGATGACGAGCTTCTCGGCACCGCCGTACACGTTCCCGGCGATGTCTCCCTTGAGCATCCCGGTAGCGGCTCCGATGAGGAGATCGCCCCCGACGGATGCCTCAGGGTTCAGCACGAAGGTGGAGCAACCGGCCAGCAGGTCCCGTCCGATGGCGCCGGTGACATCGATGGTCGAGCCTGCGACGCGCGCGCCTCGTGATACGTCGCCGCTGACGAGCACCGTCTGGCCGCCCGCCGTCAGCCCGCCGTCGATCTGTCCCGCGACGCTCACTGTCTGGCCTGCGGCGAAGACGTCCCCGTCGATGCCGGCTGCGGTCGAGACCGACCTCCCGGCAAGGTACAGGTCGCCGTCGACCTTCTCACCGGGGCCGACCGACACGGTGTCGCCCGCGCGCCCGTCGAACGCCAGCACGGGCGCGGCGTAGAGTACGCCGCACGTCGCCAGCAGCGCGGCGGCCGCCAGGATTCGCACGACTCGTGTGCGCATGGTTTCCTCCGGACGCGACCGCCTCGCCCTGGCGACACCTGTCGCCTGCGGGCGCGTGATTCCCCGGAGCATGTCCGGCGGGGAGCACTTTCGGCAGGCGGTCCGTCTGTGGACCACGATACATCAGCGCGCGGGTGTCTGCAATCGTGCGGAAGGAGTAGACCGGACGGCTGTCAGGGCACGGGATTGCAGGAGGGACATGGCGGTCGCCATGTCCCTCCCGCAGTGGCTAGGAATCGACGAAGGCGAGGATGCCGGGGATGATGAGGTTCGCGACGGGGACAAGCATCAGCAGCGAGAGCCAGCCCGGCTTGTTCCGGACTTCGCAGATGCGCCACATCACGAGGATCATGAAGATGATGTTCACGATGGGGATGAAGAACAGGAAGACCCACCACCACGGCTTGCCGGCTATCTGGCATGCCAGGACGACGTTCGCGATGGGTATCCAGGCGAGCCACGGGTTCTCCGTGTTCGTCTTCTTCGCGATGATGTACAGACAGAGCGCTATCCACACGTAGCCAGCGATGCCGGCCAGCCCTCCGAGGGCCGAGGACATCATGGACAGCATCTCCCATGGGAAGATGAAGTCCCACATATCGAAATGTTCCAAGCGCACCTCCTTTCTTCTGGGCGCGTATGATACACGAAGGCAGGCTGCGAAGGAACAGGTTTGGGTCCGAGTCCGCCCCCCGGGTAAGGGCGGCCGGTTCCGGCCCGCCTGCGCGACAGCGTACAATGAGTGAGTGGCGGTCCGGCGTGGCTCTCGAGCCGGCTCCGTACTTCTGAACGAGGAGGGTACTGAGAGATGGGAGACCTGTTCAGCCTTGAGGGCAAGGTGTCGCTGGTGACGGGAGGCAACGGAGGCATCGGCAAGGGCCTGGCGGACGGCTTCGCGATGAAGGGCAGCGCCGTGGTCATCGCCGCGCGGGATGTTGACAAGACGGCCGAGGCTGTTGCCGACATCAAGAAGCGTTTCGGCGTCAAGGCCTCGGGCATCGCCATGGATGTGGCGGACCCCGCCAGCATCAAGGCCGGTGTCCAGAAGGCGCTGGATGCGCACGGCCGCATCGACGTCCTGGCGAACAATGCCGGCATCAACATCCGCAAGATGCCGCAGGACTACGCCGTCGAAGAGTGGGACAAGATTATTGACATAAACATCCGCGGCGCCTTCCTCTGCAGCCAGGCGGTGTATCCGGCAATGAAGAAGCAGGGCAAGGGGAAGATAATCAACACCGGCTCGATGACCTCGCTCATCGGCCTTGGCAAGGCCGTGCCGTACGGGGTTAGCAAGATGGGCATCCTTTCCATGACCTACTCGCTCGCGCTTGCCTGGGCGCGCGACCACATATACGTCAACTGCATCCTGCCCGGCTGGATAGACACGCCTCTGACGAAGGTGGCCCGCCGGGACTTCCCGGGCCTCACCGAGTTCGTCGAAGAGCGGACGCCGATGGGACGGTGGGGCGAACCGGCGGACTTCATGGGCATCGCCGCGTTCCTGGCGAGCGACGCATCCGACTTCATCACCGGTGAGTTCATCCGTGTCGATGGCGGCTTCGCCCAGCACGGCAACACAGTCAGTTTCAAGTAGTCCCGATGATTGTGCGGCCGGCCGGGAGCGTCTTCTTGCGACCAGAGCCCGGCCGGCGTTAGGCTTCGTTAGAGGCCGCCGGCGGCATAACGGCCGACTGGCGTGCGTGGATGGAGGAGGTCTGCATATGCTTGAAGATGTCGAGAGACTGCTGAAGACCAGCGCCGATGAGCTGGAGAAGATGCTCAGCAGCAAGACGGTCATGGGCGAGCCGGTCACCATCGGCGACGTGACCATCGTGCCGTTGCGCAGCGCCGGTTTCTGGTTCGGCGCAGGTGGGCTTGTGGGCAAAGGCGGCGAGATGAGCAAGGCCGAGGGCGAAGGGTCGGGTGGTGGTACCGGTGGCGCCGGCGGCGTCAAGCCCGTGGCGGTGCTCATCATCGACAAGAACGGCGTCAGAGTCGAGCCGATGAAGGGCAGCCTGGCGCAGATGGCCGAGCAGGTCAAAGAGGCGCTCCCCAAGGTGGAAGAGGCGATCCGCGGCCGGAAGCCGGCTCCTCCGGCGAAAGAGTAGTACCTCGTGTGGGTTGTCGTTGCGCTGTGCTCCCTCGTTGCGCTGACAGCCCTGGTGTTGTGCATTCCGGTGGACGTCGACCTGCGGGTCGACGTCCACGGCCGGGCATCCGCACATGGCAGGGTGGAGTGGCTCTTAGGCCGCGTGGGCACGTCGTTCGGTGCGGGCGAGTGGGGCGGGGAGGCCTCGGAGAGGAAGCCGAAGAAGCCCAGGGCGGCGAAGAAGCCGGGGAAGCGGCGCTTCGGCCTGAGGTCGGGCCGGTTCGTCTGGGAGTTGATTCAGGTTCACGGGCTGCTGCGAAGCGTGGCTCGCCTCGTGGCCGGTCTGCTCCGCAGCATCAGGGTCCGAAGGCTGTGGGTTGACTTCCGGGTGGACCTGGGCGACCCCGCGGATACCGCGGTGCTCGTCGGACCTCTCTCCCAGGCGGCCCTTCTCACCGGCATCTGGTCGCCGTACTCCTTCCGGCTCCTGCCCGCGTTCGACGGCGTGCTGCTCGAAGGGGAGGCGGGACTTGCGGCCCGGCTGCGTCCGGTCAGAGTGGTGCCTCCGCTGCTGGGTTTCGTCCTCAGCCCTTCGACGCTGAAAGCGGTCATTGTTGTGGTGCGCTCACGATGGAAGAAGGACGCGTAGAGCTGGAGGGGGGTGTCAGGGTCGGAGACTACGACCTCTTCGCCATAGCGGAGACGGTCCGGCGGCCGGCCGTTCGCGCTCACGGCATGACCGTGGCGTTGACGCGGGAAGCCATCGGCGTGGTCGTCCGCGGCCCTTCCGGCGTCACGGCGCTGATGGCGGACGGGCGGCTGCTCTCCATCGAGCAGTTGCTCGCGGAGCATCCCTCGCTCACGGACGCCGTCTCAGCGCTCTGAGCCGGTTTGGAGCACGGACTGTCCGGCTGCTACACTGACCGGAAATGTGCCCTGTTTCATCCGACAGCTTCTGACGCCCGGCTTCCACAGTGCTGCATCGACTCGCCAACCGCATACGCAATGCCTGCCCGCGCACGCGCCGCTGCGCTCTGGCGGGGCTCACGTGCCTCGTCGCCATCGCCTCCGTCTACTACGCTGTCGAACGTCCGCACATCGGCTGGGGACCGGCCATCGAGTTCAACGAGGTTCGTGCTCCGGAGAGCGGCTCGCTCGCAGACACGACGGCTTGGCTCGGCGGTGTTGCCGATGCCCTGATAGCTGAAGGCTATGAGCACACCGTCCTTCAGGTCTTCGCTACGGGCCAGGTGTTCGGCCTGGTGAAGCCCATCAACGATATGTGGGAGTACCACGTACACGGGTATGTCGATGGGCGGCTCAGGTGCGAGGTCGAGCTGTCGCGACGCTACATCCAGCACGTCAGCAACGACTACCGGGCTGACGCAAGTGGGCACCTTGTGGAGCTCCTGGAGGCCGCCGGCATCGACTGTGTGCCGGACAATCCCGTGGGCGAACCTGCTGTCCTCACCTCACCCCGGACTCCCGTCTCATGGACCGGCCTGGTCTTTCTCTCGCCTGTCTTCCAGGCGCTCGTGTCGCTGGACGACGCCTTGAAGCCTGCGTAGCGGCGCATCTCACCGGTGGCCCCCGTGCGCCTGTTTCCATGCCGTGGCCGGACGGGCATGTTCCGGCGTACCGGCGTGAGTTGATTCATCACGAGGCGCGTGTCCGCCACACGGTAGCCTCGGGGAAGTCCGCCGCTTCGGTCAGCAGCCCGCGCTCGTCGTTCAGCCGTTCGAAGTCGTCGTTCGCGTTGCGCCGGCTCGGGTACGCTGCCTGCTCTTTGAAGAGCACGGCATAGGCCGACGGCGTCGACGCCAGTCTCAGGTAGGCATCCAGTCGCTCCGTCTCGTCGGCGCGGTCGTCGGGCAACCACTCTACCGTGGCATCGGGTAGCCGCAGCCGCACCGCGTAGATGTCGTTTGTGTACACGGTCGCGTCCGGTGCCAGCGCGCTTTCCGCCCATGCCAGAGATGGAGCGTCTCTCCAGAACGGCGCATTGTAGCTGTAGCCGTATTGTGCTCCGTTGCGGATGA
>CAZVCS010000096.1:0-7292 GCA_964625765.1 uncultured Dehalococcoidales bacterium
GCCTCGCCGAGGACCCGGAGCGCGTCCGTGAGCTGCTGCGGCTGCACGGCCATCGGCTCTCCGACGAGCAGCGCCGGACGCTCAAGGCGCGGCTGAGCGAGCTGTCTTCGGCGCACGAGGGTCTGCTCGTTCGCGAGGAGGCGAGCGCCTACTCGGCGGATGCCGGTCCGCGCAAGCTTGCGGAGATGGCGGTCTTCTTCGCCGAGCTTCCGGCGATGTGGCGCACGAAGCTCAACAAGATGCTCTTCTACGCCGACTTCCTGCATGCGAAGCGTCACGGCGGCTCGATCTCGGGGGTCCGCTACGTGCACATGCAGTACGGGCCGGTGCCGGCCGACTTCTACGCGCTGCAAGCAAAGCTCGTCGATGGCGCCGACATCGACGAGGTACCGGGGCAGGAGGGCGACTGCTCGGGCACGGTGTTCGTCGCGCGTCGCCCCGCAGACCGGGAGCTCTTCTCGGCCGAGGAGCTGCAGACCCTCAAGGACGTGGCTGCCTACTTCGAGGGCTGGACGGCCTCTCGTCTGGTGGAGTTCTCGCACCGCGAGCCCGCCTGGGCCGAGACGAGCGACCGCGAGACGATAGCTCTGGCGTATGCGGAGCGGCTGCAGATAGGGTGAAGGCGCTTGGTGTTGGATGAAGCGCTGAATGCGTAGATTCTTGCGCATTTCGGGGCTCATTCAACACCGTCGGGCTCTGTCGTCTTGACCCACGGACTGTCATATGAAACGCTTTCCCTGTCACTGAATGACAGGTTAGGCGTTTGTAATGACAGTACGCAGCGTCCCCGCAGGCTTCGCGCCCTTGCTCGAACTCCTGGAGCTCGAGCAGCCGCGCGTTGTCACCACCGCGCAGATCGGCGACCTTGCGCAGGCCGCCGGCCTTGGAGTCCCTGTAGATGTGATCGTTCGGCGACTTCGTGAGCGGGGATGGTTGCTGCCATTGGCCACCAAAGGCGTTTGGGAGTTCGCACCGGCGGCGCGTGCGGGCGCCTTCGCCTCAGGTGATCCGCTCATCGAGTTGCGCGCCGTGCTCGCACGGAACCCAGACGCGCCGTATGCCGTCGCTGCGGAGTCGGCTGCCTTTCTCCTTGGCCTGGCGAGCCGAAGGCCGGATACCGAGTGTATCGGCGCTTCTACGGGCGTGAGGCCGCCGGACGCGTTCAAGTCGTTCCGCATCGTTCGCTGGTCGCCTGTCGTCCCGATGTTCCAGCGTGATGGACTTCCTGTCTGGTCCGTCGAGACGCTCACCGCGTTCATGGCCACGCGGCCTTCCGGCTATCACGATTGGCCGAATATAGGCGAGTGGCTGAGACAGGCCGCGGTGGCGGTACGGGTCGAGGAACTGTCCCGCGAGCTGGCCGCTCGCTCGGCAGGAGCTTGGGCGCGTGCGGCATATCTCTTGGAGCAAGGGGGAGCGGGTGAGAAGGCTCACAAGCTCGTTCTTGAGGCGCCTTCCGGTGCCGGCCCCTACTACTTGGGCGATCGGTCGCGGCCCGGGCGCCACAACCGCACCTACGATGTGATCGACTCGATCGGCGTTGAGATGAGTGCTCCGTGATCACGGAAGGTCACCTGGTCAGACACTTCCAGGGCCGACGCGGGGGACGCGGCCCGGCAATCATCGACATCGCGCAGGACCACCTGCTTGCGCACCTCGCGCGTGAGGGCTTCTTCGAGCTCGGCATAGCACTCAAGGGAGGCACCGCGCTGCGAAAGTTCTGGGCCGGTAGCGCCGGTCGCTTCTCGACTGATCTCGATTTCGCAGGCATGGATGAATCCTCGGCCTCGCTCCTTGTGGAACTGGTCGATGGAGCGCAGGTTGGGCAGTTCAGCTTCGGTGTCGAGGAGCTTGACGGAACGCAGCGGATGCGCCTGTTGATTTCGAGTCCGTTCGGGGAGCTGGATGTGCCGGCACGTCTTGATCTCGGCCGTCGTCCGCTGTGGCTAAGTCCGGAGCCGATGAACCTGCTGCCGATGCCGATACATGGTCGATACGACTTCGTGATGCTGCCGATTCCCGCCGCCCGGCTCGAGGAAACGATCGCTGAGAAGCTCGCGAGGTACCGCCGGGGCTCTCTCGCACGTGACCTCTATGATCTTGCCTGGGTCTCGTCGCGGCCATTCGATGAGGTGCTGGTCAGACGCCTTCTGGTGCTGAAGGTCTGGACGGATGTGATCGACGATGGACTCGGCGATAGGCCGTTCGACCCGGAGGAGATTCTGAGGGAGCGCACGGCCGACGAGTTCCGTCCGGAGGCCATCGGCTATCTCACGACACCCGTGGATGTGCCCGGATGGATCGCTTCGGTGCGCAATCGGTTCGGATTCTTGGGCGAACTCGATGAAGACGAGCGCCGTTGGGCACGTTGCAGCAGGGGCGAGGAGTGGGAGGTGCGGCAGGCGATCGCCGCCTTGAGCACTGCAGTACAGGAGCCCCACTCATGAAGCCCGTCGCCACCCACCCCCTCAACACCGTCGCGCCGTACTACACGATGTTCCGGCCGGAGTTCCCACTTGCTGCGCTCGACGGCGCCACCGGCTGGGTGCTCGACCCCTTCTGTGGCCGCGGGACTACCAACTTCGCCGCGCGGCTGCTCGGGTTGCCGTCTGTGGGCATCGACCTGAGCCCGGTGGCTGTGGCGATCGCGTCGGCGAAGCTCGTGGAGGTCGAGCCGGAGGAGGTGGTGGTCCTCGCGCAAGAACTGATCGGCGCAGCGAGCGACACTGCTGTGCCGACCGGCGAGTTCTGGAGCCTCGCGTACCACCCGCGCACCCTGCGCGAGCTGTGTGCGGTCCGTGACGGTCTGCTTGAGCGGCTCGGTGCCGCCGACCCGGCGGTGGTGGCGCTGCGCGCGATCATCCTCGGCGCGTTGCACGGGCCGCGTGGAAAACACACGCAGAGCTACCTCTCGAACCAGATGCCGCGCACGTACGCGACCAAACCGGAAGGCGCGGTCCGCTTCTGGAAGACGCGGGGGATGCGGCCGGAGTACGTCTCGCTTATCGAGGTCGTCCGCAGGCGAGCCGCACGCGCGTTCGGCCAGATGCCGCCGGCGACGCAGGGCGCCGTCATCCACGGTGATGCGCGCACCGTCGCCGTGCCCGCCGAGTTCGGCCCCTTCTCGCACGTCGTCACCTCGCCGCCCTACTACGGCATGCGCACCTACGTCTCCGACCAGTGGCTGCGCAACTGGTTCCTCGGCGGACCGGCGCACCCCGACTACTCGGCGGACCGGCAGCTGGACACGCGCAACCCGGAGGCCTTCGCACGCGATTTGGCGCTCGTCTGGGACAATGTGGCACGCCTCGCGGCGCCGGGCTGCCGCATGTCGATCCGGTTTGGCGCCGTGCCGAGTGTGCCGTCAGATCCGGAAGCGCTCATCCTTCGCTCGCTTGAGCAGGCCGCCGCGCGCTGGCAGGTCGAGTCGGTCTCTGATGCGGGAGCATCGGATGCCGGACGTCGCCAGGCCCATCAGTTCGGCTTTGTGCGGAGCAAGCCGATAACAGAGATCGACGTCATTGCCACGCTGAGGGGGTAGGGTGCTCAATCCGGAGGACATCACTCATGTTCGCGAGGCGGTTCGTGCGTGCGCCGAGGGCGACAGGAGAGTCCTCGATTCTCTCTGTGACGAGGTTCGCACGCTGAAGCCAGGTGTCCGGGTCATCAGGCGCCGGAGTACGACCGCCGTCTCGCTCGTTGCCAGTGATGGCGGCAACAACCGGCTTGAGTTCGACCCGTTCATGTTCCAGATGGTTCGTGTGGTCGACTCGTGCGGCAAACAGCTCTGCTTGGATGTCGTTTCGCCCACTACCGACACCGATGAGCTCTCTCGCCGTCAGTTCGACGACAACCACCGACCCGTCACCGACCTCGGCTTCCTCATGGATGAGCTGGGTGTGAAGACTCACCACCTACATAGCCTGAGTCCGATGATCCCGCTCGGCGTAAAGGTGCGCGAGGCGCCTGAGAAGGTCGGCACATCGTGGGTGCAGGTCTATCGCGATCTCGTCGAGTGGGCGGTGCTATACCGGCTCATCGTGGATCGCAGCTTCGGGACTGACACGTTGATCGTCCGTGACGGCTTCCTCCGTAGCAAGATCTTCGCGGGCGACCTGTTCATCGCGATGATGCAGCGCATCGAGAAGGCGATCGAGCGGATCCGCCGGGAGGAGAAGCGCAACGTCTACTTGGTCGGCCTCGCCAAACATTCGAAGGTACTGCAGCGGTACCAGCTGGCCATGGCTCTTGAAGATGTCATCCCCGGCGGTGAGGCGCGGTTCGTGTCGATACCTGCTGAGTTGGAGGCCAAGGCCTACAAGTGGGATGAATGGGCCCGTGGGCGAGGCGAGGCAGAGGAAGGCGGCGAGGCGGCGAAGTTCAAGGCCGGCCAGATGTACTTCGTGCGATTCGGTTCACGAGCCTCAGATCCAATCTGGACTGTCGATCTTCTGGACTCGCAAACGTCCAGCGCGCAAGAGGTGTTCGGTTATCTGTTGGCGGACGCCATCGACGGATTCCCCGTGCCGTACTATCCGCGCTGTCTGCAGAGCGCCCACGAGTTCGCTCAGGTGGCCGGGTTCGACGGCACCATCATGCAGCACGAGGTACTCGAGGCGGTTCGCGACCTCCTCCCCGAGGAGCGGCGCCCCATTCTCGATCGAGCGCAACTCGAATCCGGTGATGTCTCTGAGCGGAGGTTCGGATGAGGTTGTTTCCCAAGGACAAGGTGGTCGGTGCGTTCCTCGGCTTCTCAGAAGGGGGTCTGGAGTTCCACGCCGACCTGGTGCTTCCGTACCAGAGCGAGTACCAGAAGACGCCGATGCACGGGCAGTTCCTCATCGTTGCGCTTGAGCATGATGATGAGGCTGTGCTGGGGCGGATCACGTCCATGTCTGCGCAGGGACGATTGGCCTCCGGAGCTGGCGAAGACTTCGCGCTGCGTGCGATCCATGATGACCGCGAGATTCCGGAAGACCTGAGGGCGAGCTACCTGAAGTACCGGGTGAACATCCGAGTACTGGGCGTTCTCAAGTCGGTGGGCGACGGACTCGAGTTTGTGCCATCTCATCGGCGGTTGCCACACGTAGGTAGCAAGGTCGCGTTCCTCTCCGACGAAGTCCTCTGCGAGGTCGCAGGGCATAACCTGGAAGGTGCCGATCTCGGTTTCTTCGCCCTCGGCGAGTTCGTGTACTCGGGCGACGATGACCGCGTCGAGCTTGGTCACGGTATGCAGGCGCTCGGCCCCAAGGTGGTTCCCAAGTTCAACGAGGGCCATCTGGTCGCGCGGCGCACGTTCGTGTTCGCTCGCGCAGGATTCGGCAAGTCCAACCTGGTGAAGCTGCTCTTCAGCAACCTGTACGAACAAACGCCCACAGTACCCAAGCGCAATGGTCGCGAAGCCAAGGTCGGCACGCTCATATTCGACCCCGACGGCGAGTATTTCTGGCCCGATGACAAGGGGCGGCCCGGCCTCTGCGACGTGGAACACCTTGAGGACAAGCTCGTGGTGTTCACCGATCGGCAAGCACCGAGCGAGTTCTACCAGTCCTTCACTGCATCGGGCATCAAGCTCGATATCCGCCGCCTGAAGCCGGGCGATGTGGTCGCGATCGCGCTGTCGCCCGAGAAGCAGGAGCAGCAGAACGTTCGCAAACTGAAGGCCATGAACTCCGAGTCGTGGTCACAGCTTGTCGACGAGATCTACCGCCAGGGCAACAACGCGGATCCTGCAGTCATTCGGCCGTTGCTTCGGCTTGAGGACGGGCAAGAGGCAGAACTCTATGCCGCACGGGCGAACATGACGCAGATCGTGAACATGCTGCACGATCCCAGCTCGACGATGCTCGACATGCTGCTCAGAGCGCTGGGTGAGGGTAAGCTGTGCGTTATAGATGTCTCGCGCATGCGCGGCCAGCCGGCGCTCATCCTCTCGGGACTGATCCTGTCGAAGATCTTCACTCACAACCAGGAGCAGTTCACGCAGCGCGACCCCAAGACGATCCCGACGATCGCAGTCGTGGAAGAGGCGCAGTCCGTTCTTGGGCAGGGTGCAACTGAAGGACCGTACGTGTCCTGGGCGAAGGAAGGCCGCAAGTATGACCTTGGCGCCGTGCTCATCACACAGCAGCCCGGCGCCATCTCCGGCGAACTCCTCAGCCAGGGAGACAACTGGTTCTCGTTCCATCTACTGTCGGCTGGCGACCTGTATGCCATCAAGAAGGCCAACGCGCACTTCTCGGACGACATTCTAAGCTCGTTACTCAACGAGCCGATTGTGGGCCAGGGCGTCTTCTGGAGCAGCGCCGGCGGCACGCCATATCCGATTCCATTGCGGGTGCTCTCCTTCGAGAAGATGTTCCAGACGCGGGATCCGCAGTACAGCGCTTCCGGTGTCGAGACCTTCGCCTCGAAGATCAAGGCCGAGTTCGCGGAGGCCCTCGGTGGAGAGGGTGTGGCAACGACAACACCGGCTCCCGAGGTTGTCGAGGAGGGACGCGGACCCTACGGCGGTCCCGAAGACGATCACATGCCACCTGAGTCGCCCGGAATTGATGTTCGCGAGACTCAGGTGCGCAAGGCCATCGCTGCCCTCGAGGCCGACACCGGACTCGTCAGCCAGATGCGTGACCAAGGGGTCCCGTGGTGGGAGGTGCAGCGCAGGCTTGCTAACGCCTTGCCGAGGGTCATGCCGTGGGAGGAGCGCAGGCAGCTGGCGTACAGCATCGTTCCGCGTGCTGTCAATGAGGTGATAGGCCCTGAAGGGATTGCATGGCATAGCGCAAAGGCTCCCAGGCCCGATGGCAGTGCGATCACTACTTGGATTTTGCCAGGGAAGGGCAACTCGGGGTAACGGCCACTCGATGCACGAAACCAGAGTTGTCAGACGTGAGCGGCAGCATGCGAGTGTCGACGAAAGGGGCGTGTCTGAGGTATGGCACTCAACCCAATAGCGTTCACCGAGAACGTCGTGAAGAGCTTCCTTCGCTATCAGCTCACCACGTATGCGTTCGCTGATGAGCGCCTTAGGGAGCAGATGCGTGAGCTACTGTCGCTCGACGCCACTAGGCAGTCTCCGCTGCTGCGTGGGCCATACGTCAGCCTGTCGCGACCCTTCCGTGAGGGAGCAGCTGTCGATGTGCTGGTCGCTGAAGGAATCCTGCATCCTCACATGCGGCAGCGGATCCCCGAGTCAATCACCCATGTGTACGGCCACCAGGAAGAGGCCATCCGTGCTATCACGGACGGCAAGACCACGCTCGTCTCCACGGGAACCGGTTCCGGCAAGACAG
>CAZVCS010000097.1:0-7245 GCA_964625765.1 uncultured Dehalococcoidales bacterium
TCGGCGGCGGTGAGCGCCCCGGCGATGTCGCAGCAGCGGGCGGCGTCGATTCTCTCTCTGGCGAGCTCGAGGAGTGCTGCGGCGGCGTGGCCGGAGCAGATGAGGGACGAGTCCGGCGCCTGGGCGCCCGACAGCTCGAGGATGCAGGGACGGTCGTCGCTCAGAGACTCCAGCGGGGTCAGCGTTGCGCCCGGGGTTGTGGCGGACAACAGGAAGAGCGCGACCTCGTCCGGCTGTGCTGCCATGCGGGCGGCGCAGACGAAGTGGCGCGCCGCTGCAGCGAACGGCACGAAAGCGTGGGCACCGTCCAGCGCGAAGCCCGAGTCGGTGCGTCGCGCAAGGGGAAGCAGCGCGGTGCCGTCGGCGCCGGTCGCGCCCCAGAGCGCGGGGAGTATGAGGTCCTCGCCGGACGCAAAGGACTTTAGGACGGGCACATCCTGCTCGCGGCCGGCTCCGGACAGCAGCAGGGCGCTGCCGGCGGTGGCGCTGACGAACGGAGTCGGTATGCATGCGTGCCCCAACTCCTCGATGAGCAGGCAGAGGTCGAGGAAGGACATGCCGCTGCCGCCGCAGCGCTCGGGCAGGGCCAGACCCTGCCAGCCGAGACCGGCCATGGCGTTCCAGAGGTCGCTCGAGAAGCCCGCGGCGCTCAAGCGCGCCTCGCGTACGGCCTTCGCCGGGCTGTTCTCCGCGAGGAACTCGCGGGCGGAGGTCCGCAGCATCTCCTGTGCTTCGTCAATTCGTGTGTTCATCGTTCCTCCACTACCCGCAGGCTCACTGGGTGGGCAGCCCGAGCGCCCGGCCGGCGATGATGTTCTTCAAGACCTCGGTGCTGCCGGCCTGGAGGCTGTAGCCTTTCGATGCGAGATACGAGTGCATCGGCAGACCGCGCATGGCTGAGAGCGGCGACCAGCCCTGCAGGGGACCGCTCGGTCCGAGCAGCGTCACCACGAGATTGGCGAGCCTCTGCTCGAAGGTGGTGCCGTGTATCTTGGAGACCGAGGCCTCGACGGTCGGCGGACGGCCCTCATCCATGACCGAGGCCGCGCGGTACATCAGCAGACGGCCGACCTCGAACTCGACCTCAAGCTCGGCCATGGAAACTCGCACGCGCGGGTCGTCGATGAGCCTCCGGCTGTTGTGCTTCGTCTCGACGACGTAGCGGCGCAGGGCGTCGTACAGGGGGTAGTTGCCCATCAGTCGCTCCATGCCGCCGCGCTCGTAAGCGAGCTCCTCGACGACGTGGTAGAAGCCCTTGTTCACCTCGCCGATGACGCACTCCCGGGGCACGCGGACATTATCGAAGAAGATGTCGTTCCATGCCTCGGTGCCGGTGATGTCAATCATCGGGATGCGCGAGATGCCCGGCAGGTCCATCGGCACGAGGAACTCGGTGATGCCTTTGTGCTTCGGCGCCTGGGGGTCCGTCCGCGCAAAGAGGTCGATGTAGTTGATGAACGACCCTCCGCTGGTCCACGTCTTCTGTCCGTTGACGATGAAGCAGTCGCCCTGCACTTCGGCGCGGGTTGTCAGCGAGGCGAGGTCTGAGCCCGCCTCCGGCTCGCTCATACCGAGGCCGACGTAGACCTCGCCGCGCATGATGCGCGGCAGGAACTCCTGCTTCTGCGCCTCATTGCCGTAGCGGAGGATGCCGCCGCCTATCTGGCGGTCGGCGAACCAGTGCAGCGCCGCCGGAGCGCCGAAGCGGAGCATCTCCTCCGTCACGATCAGGCGGTCGACGTAGCTGCGCTCGTGGCCGCCGTAGGCGCGCGGCCAGGTCAGGCCGATCCAGCCTTTCGCCGCGACGCGCTTCGTGAAGGCGGGGTCGAATCCCTGTATCCAGGCGTCGCACTGCGGCTGCCACAGCCCGCGGCGCACCTCGTCCTCGAGGAAGTCGTGCACCTCCCCGCGGAGGTTCTCCTGTTCGCTCGTGAATCCGAACTCCACGTGTCACCCCCTAGAGCGTGATGTTGGAGTACTTCCGGGGCAGCTTCGCAACCTGTTTCTGCTCGAGCGCGTCAAGTGATTTCACGATGAGCTGCCTCGTGGAGGCGGGGCGGATGATGTCGTCGACGTAGCCGCGTTCCGCCGCCGGGTAGGGGCTCTCGTACAGGTCGGCGTACTCCTTGAGCTTCTTCGCGCGCTCCTCCTCCGGGTTGGCCGCCATCTTGATTTCGCGAGCGAAGATGACGCTCGCGGCGGTCTCCGCGCCGACGATGGAGACGCGGGCTGTCGGCCAGGCGAAGACGAAGTCGGCGCCGATGGACTTGTCGAGCATGCCGTAGTGGGCGCCGGCATAGGACTTGCGCAGGATGACGGAGACGAGCGGCACGGTCGCGTCGGCCCAGGCGAAGAGCAGCTTGGCGCCGTGCCGCAGGATGCCATTCCAGTCCTGCTGCGAGCCGATGAGGTAGCCGGGGCAGTCTGTCAGCGAGACAACCGGCAGGTTGAAGAGGTCGCAGAAGCGGATGAACCGCGCCAGCTTGTCGCAGGCGTTGATGTCGAGCACGCCGGCCTTCGACTTCGGCTGGTTGGCGACGAGGCCGGCGGCCCGCCCGGCGAAGCGTGCGAAGCCGCAGATGGCGTTGGTGGCGTAGTAGGGCAGGACCTCGAGAAAGCGTCCCTCGTCGGTGACGGCGTTGATGACCGCCTTCATGTCGTACGGCTTGTTCGGGTCGTCGGGGACGAGACCGTCCAGCTCGGGACTCTCACGTTCAGCAGGGTCCGTGCACGGGACGCGCGGCGCCTGCTCGCGATTGTTCGACGGCAGGTAGGCGAGCAACTGTTTGCACAGGTCGAGGCACTGCTCGTCCGTGTCGGCCACGAAGTGGCTCTGCCCGGACTTCATGGCATGGCTCTTCCAGCCGCAGAGCGCGTCGAGCCCGATATCCTCGCCGATCTGCGTTTTGACGAAGGCGGGGCCGGCTATGCCCATGAAGCCGGTGCTGCGGTTCTGGATAACGAAGTCCATCATGACGGGGTGGTACGCCTGGCCGCCCAGGCAGGGGCCCATGAGCAGCGATATCTGCGGGATGATACCGGAAGCCTCTATCTGGGCGCGGAACGTCCAGCCGTACGCTTCGAGCGTGTCCATGCCCTCGTGCAGCCGCGCGCCGGCGGAGTCGTTCAGCGTGACGAACGGCCAGCCGTGCTCCTTCGCGAAGGTGATGGCGCGGGCGAGCTTGCGGCCGTGGCCCTCGCCGAAGGTGCCCATCAGTGCGGTGAAGTCCTCGGCGGCGGCGACGACGGTGCGGCCGTTGACGGCGCCGAATCCGGTGACGATGCCCTCGGCGGGAACCTCGCGCTTGTCCATGCCGAAGGCGGTGGTCCGGTGTTTCACCCACATGCCGATCTCCGTGAAGGAGCCGTCGTCGAAGAGGAGAGCGAGTCGCTCACGAGCGGAGAGCTGGCCTTTGGCGTGGCGCTCGTCGATGGCCGCCTTGCCGCCCATCTGCAGCAGGTGCTCGCGCCGCTGCCGCCACTGCTCCATACGCTCGGACGTGCCTCCCGGCTGTGGTGATTCCATGCGTGCCCCTCCTTGTCGCCAGTGCCGTTGGAGAGCCCGGCCATGGGCGATGCGGAATGATAGGCCGTGCCGAGGGCGCGCTTCAAGATGCAACGACGGGCAGGAGAAGCCGTGGGCGCCGGGTGAGTTCGGGTTCCGGCGCAGGCGGAGCTCTTACGGTGTGAGTGATGCCTTTTCTGGACCCTGATGGGATAATAGTGGTGACAGGACTTCTCTCAGGTCATAGGAGCATGAAGGTGCAGAGCGACGTCAGGGAGCCGGCCGACTCCGTTCGCGCGACGCGGGCGGTGGTCGACCTCGAGGCGGTGCGGCACAACATTCGCGGCATACGGCGGAGGATAGGAAGCCGGCGACAGTTGATGGCTGTCGTGAAGGCGGATGGCTACGGGCACGGTGCCGTACCGGTCAGCCGGGCGGCTCTCGGGAGCGGTGCGGACTGCCTCGCCGTAGCCATCCCCGAGGAGGGACAGGAGCTGCGTGCGGCGGGCATCGAGTGCCCCGTGCTTGTTCTCGGGCTCATCCAGCCGGGGGAGGCGTGCAAGACGGTGGCTGCCGGCCTGGAGCAGGCCGTGTGCTCGGTCGAGTTGCTCGAAGCCCTCGACCAGGAATCGAGGAAGCGCGGCGTCAGCACCGGCGTGCATATCAAGGTCGACACCGGAATGGGCCGGATAGGACTGGCGCCCGGAGACGTCGTTGAGTTCGCCCGCCGCGCGGCGTCGTGCCGGAACGTCGTGCTGAAGGGCGTATTCAGCCACTTCTCGTGCGCTGATGAACGTGACAAGGAGTTCTCGCGCGCTCAGACACGGCGCTTCACGGACGTGCTGGGTGCGCTCGATGCCGCGGGCATCGCTGTGCCGCTGCGGCACATGGCCAACAGCGCCGGCGTGCTGGACCTGCCCGAGGCCTACTTCGACCTCGTGCGTCCCGGCATCATGATCTACGGCCTCTATCCTTCGGCCGATGTCAGTCACAGCGTCGAGCTTCGGCCGGCCATGACCTTTGTGACGCGCATCTGTCACGTCAAGCGCGTCCCGGCAGGCACACCGATAGGCTACGGAGCAACGTACGTAACGCCGGGACCGTGCACCGTGGCCACGATTCCGGTGGGCTACGCGGACGGCTACCGGAGACTGCTCTCGAGCAAGGGACAGGTCATCGTGCGCGGCAAGCGTGTTCCGCTGCTCGGTCGAGTGGCGATGGACATGTGCATGGCCGATGTGTCCTCCATTCCGGAGGCCCGTGCGGGCGACGAGGTCATCCTCTTCGGGCCGGGGCTGCCCGCCGAGGAGATGGCGTCTCTCATCGGGACCATCAACTACGAGGTGACGACCGGCATCGGCAAGCGCGTGCCCCGCGTGTACGTATAGCGCGGGCGGGTTTCCACTCGTTGCGGTGTCCGCCCGACTGGTCGTGGTGTTGCGCGAACTGGTGCCTCGGAGGCGCCGAACGTGGCGCAGGGACGTGAGGAGTGCAAGCGGCAATTGGACCCCCCTTGGTTGCCGCGTCGCAGTATTGACAGGACCATGGGGTGCTGGTACCTTCGGTACGATTGGTTGCCGTATCAGTCAAACGTATGCGCTGCCACTCGGGGTGCGTTGCGCTTCTCCATCGACACCCGGACGATTGGCCGATGCGCCCGGGGACCGCGCGGGGCGCGGTAGGTGGTGATATTGAGTACTGACGCCGTTCGTGGGCGCAGAGGGATTGCAGCGGAGTCTCTTCGAGTCGACTGCGGCGTCCACTCCACCTGGGTCGCATTTCGTCGTCGCAAATGTACGAGCAGGAGGTGACGTGCGAGAGAGTTGCATGAAGGGAACCACGCTCGAGTGAGTTCGGCGGGCCACGGGACATGAACTAACGAGGAGGTTGAGAAGATGAAGCACGTTGCTATCTTGTTGTTGACCTTGCTGCTCGTGCTGGTGACGGGTTTCACCGCCTGTGCACCGGCAGCGCCGGCTACCCCGACCGGCGGGACCGGCGGTACGCCGACATACCAGTACAAGTGGAGGATGACGACAGCCATCGGTTCCGAGACCGACCTGGCGAAGTCATGCTTCCGGCTTGCCGACAAGATTCGCGAAGCCACAGACGGACGCGTGGATGTCACCGTCTATGCTGACGCAGCGCTTGGCGCCTGGGACCTGACGAACGAGATGATCCAGCGCGGCGACATCGAGATGATGACCGAGGCACTGGACGACAGCTGGGATCCCAGAATCGCCATCGGCTACTATATGCCGTTCCTGTACATCGACTATGCGGCCCAGGCGAAGCTGTGCGGTACGGACGGTGTTGTCTACCGGCTCCTGAACGAAGTCGTGGGCGGGCTGAACTACCGCGTTCTCGGCTTCTTCTCCTGCGGCGTCGGCGGTGTCAGTCTGACTGACGTCCCCAACGCACCGTTTGACCCCGATGTGCCGAAAGGCATGAAGACCAGGGTGATGGCGCTCACCGCGTGCCGGCTCACCTACGAGCGACTCGGCTACATGGTCGTGGCCATCCCGTTCGGCGAGGTCTACACCGCCATCCAGACCGGCATCGCGCAGGGGCAGCAGGGTGGTGGTCCGATGCAGGCCTGGATGTTCAGGGACGTGAACAGCGTCTGGCTGCACTACAAGGACTACATCGAGCCGAACTGGTACTCCATCAACGAGAAGGCCTGGCAGAGCCTGGCGCCCGTTGACCAGCAGGCGCTCATCGCTTGCGCCCAGGACGAGCAGGCTATGCAGCTCGCCTACGTGGCGGAGATGGATGAGAACTACATGAAGATGCTGAAAGACTACGGCTGGACCATCCTCATGCCCACCGACGCGGAGTGGGAGAAGATGGCTGCCGCAGTCCGCAAGGACGTGTGGCCGGAGCTGGTGCCGCTCATCAGCGCCCCGTTCCTCAACGAGGTCTGCGACACCCTCGGCATCGCGCGTGTCGCGTAGTCTCTCCAGGCATCCGGTTGGCACGACCGCTGAGGGAGCTCCAGGCGGGCTCCCTCAGCGGTTGAACGGAGGAGAAGAGTGACCGACTCGTCCTTTCTCAGTAAACTGCTGTATCGGTGGCTGCCGCGATTCATGCGTGTCCTCATGGTGGTTGCCGCCGTGCCGCTGATTCTGCTCATCTTTGCGCAGGTATGGCTGCGCTACGTGTTCCAGCTTCCGTTGCTGTGGGTAGAGGAGGTGGCCATCACCCCCGCCTTCTGGATGTACATGACCGGCGCGGCATACGCTGCGTACGACAAATCGCACATACGGGTGGGTGTGCTCGACATCGCCGTCAAGGACCCGAAGAAGCAACTCGCCTGGAAGTTCGTCGCCTCAGCGATTACGCTTGGCATGGCGATGCTGTTCCTGGTGTGGGGCTTCAACTTCTTCATGCAGGACCTTGCGTTCGGGCCGCAGACGGCCACTCTCAGATACCCACTGATATACGCCCGCTCTTCATTCTTCCTCGCCGCGGGCTTGCTCGGCGGACTCTACTTCATCCTGGACACCGTCGACCTTGCGCGCCAGCTCTTCTGGCACAAGGCGCCGCTGAAGTCAGGACTCAACGAGGGGGGTGAGTGACGATGGACTCAGCGCTGTTCGGCTTACCCTACCTGGGCCTTCTGGTCTGCATCGTCATCCTCGTCGGCATGCTGATGCTGGGCATCCCGGCGCCCTTCGCCTTCATGGGTGCGTGCGTCTTTCTCATCTACACCTACGGCTTCGACCCCGGAGCTCAGTTGC
>CAZVCS010000098.1:0-6991 GCA_964625765.1 uncultured Dehalococcoidales bacterium
TGAGCCGCCAGGGGATCGAACCCTGAACCTGCTGATTAAGAGTCAGCTGCTCTACCAATTGAGCTAGCGGCCCGTGGACGGGAATTGTAGCACTTGCCACTCGTTGTCTACAAGCTGAGCCGGAAACCGGAGCGCCCCGCTCGATGGCGGGGCGCTCCGGCAGGAGGTGGATGTTGCCGTCTGTTGCGGTGCCGCATACCGGGGCCGTGGACCGGCGCGCGACGCCTCGACGGGTTCTATCATCTACAACGCAGCAGGAGCGCGCCGGGTTTATGCTACAATCCCCTGCTGTCGTGAGAGTCCTCCGCGAGTTCCTCATCACCGCCTTGATTGCCCTCGCCATCTTCGTGCCGTTGAAGGCGACCGTGCAGGGTTACGAGGTGCAGTATTCGTGCATGCTTCCCAACATCCAGGACGGCGACTGGATCATCGTGGACAAGGCCATCTACCACTTCGGAGAGCCGGACCGCGGTGACGTCGTGGTCTTTCAACCCCCGGACTCACTCAACTCTGAGTATCCGTTCGTGAAACGCGTCATCGGTCTGCCTGGCGAAACGGTAGAGGTGAGGGATGGCGCCGTGTACATCGACGGCGTCGCGCTCGATGAACCGTATGTCCGCGAGGAGCCTCGCTACACCATGGCGCCCACGGCCATCCCATCCGGTGAGTACTTCGTGCTGGGGGACAATCGGAACAGCGCCAACGATTCCCACAATGGATGGACGGTGCCTGAGGACAACCTTATCGGCAAAGCACGGCTCACCTACTGGCCTGCCTCGCGATGGGGCGCCATCGATCACTACGACTTCGAATAGAACGAGGTATGAACGTGTCCACAAATGCGCGGCAACAGAATGTTTCCGGCTCGGAAGACGCCCAGGCGTTGTTCCGGCGCGCCGGCGTTGTTCGGGAGGGACACTTTGAGCTGACATCGGGACTCCATTCCGGAGTTTACTGGGAGAAGTTCCGTATCCTGCAGTATCCGGAATACACGGGCGCACTCTGCAAGATGATTTCGGACTTCTACCGCGACCAGAATCCAACCGTGGTCGTCGGCCCCACCACGGGCGGCATCATCCTGGCGTACGAAACGGCTCGTCACCTCGGCATTCGCGGCGTATTTGCCGAGAAAGAGGGCGGGTCTCGCGTCCTTCGCCGTGACTTTCACATCGACTCCGGTGAGAAAGTGCTCGTCGTAGATGACGTGCTGACGACGGGCAAGTCGGTGCACGAGACCCTTGACGCCGTGGCAGCGGTCGGTGGAGCAGTGATTGGGGTTGGCGTGCTTGTGGACCGTAGTCAGACGGGCATCGATTTCGGTGTGCCGCTCTTCAGTTGCCTTCGCGCGCCGGCTATCGCATATGTTCCGACGCTGTGCCCGTTGTGTGCGGCGGGCGTGCCGTTGACACGGCCGGGCGGCGGGCACCAGTCCTGATGGGCTACCGCGTTGCCGCGTCCTGCGGCGACCATGGCGGCAACGCCTCGACTGGTTCTGTGGCAGGGTACCGTAGCGACGACCGGACGAACGTTGACTCACCCAATCCCGTATGGTAGATTGTGCCCCACGCCGAGGTAGCTCAGTTGGTAGAGCAGCGGACTGAAAATCCGCGTGTCATCAGTTCGACTCTGATCCTCGGCACTTCGTTTTCTCTTCGTGGTCGCGACCTGCCATAGGCCCGCTTCGCTGGCCCTCGCACGCCGTCCTTCTCCTCCTACGGTGGTCTCGCATGATTGACGTCGGAAGCCACTGGCCGTCGTCCCGTGAGCCGGAGGTCCAGATTCGTCGCTCCGCCGCGTTTGACAAAGAGTGCCTGCTATGCTTGATTTCATCCTGTCTCTGGATGCCGGCGCGGCCGGCAGCCCCGGAAGGGCGTTGCAGCGAAGGAGCGGACCGATGGCGACATACGTGACCCTGATCAAGTTCACTTCGGAGGGCCCGAACAGCATCACCGACTTCGGCATCGCCTGGGAACGTGCGGCCCAGCACATCGCCTCGCTCGGCATCAAGATTGTGGGAGCCTATGGCCTCCTGGGCCCATACGACATGATGATCGTCTACGAGGCCGCCGACCAGAAGTCGGGCGCACGGTTGCCGCTGTCGCTTGCCTCGCTTGAAGGCGGCATCAAGACGGAGACGTGGACAACGATCCCCCTCGAGGAGTTCGTCCGGTTGCCCGAACAACTCCTCTGCGACTGGCCGCCGCGCTCCTCCGACGGCTAGCCTGTGTGGTAGAATCACCCGCGCAACCGCATGGACGGCGGGTCCAGGTTTGGTTGTCGGCGCGCGGAAGTCCTCTGTACCCGGGCCGGAGTGGCGGAATGGTAGACGCGACAGTCTCAAAAACTGTTGGAGGGTAACCTTCGTGTCGGTTCGAGTCCGACCTTCGGCACGCAATCCTCATTGCCGGATGGTGTAGCGGTAGCACAGGGGACTTTGGATCCCTTAGCCCTGGTTCGAGTCCAGGTCCGGCAGTTCCTGCTGCCAGCGGCATGTATCCGCTCACCTCTTTGCCTGTGCGGTGCGCGCGAGTCCCCGACCATGCTACAATATGCGCCGCGTTTGCGTTCCGCAGTAGCTCAACGGTAGAGCAGGCGGCTGTTAACCGTCTGGTTGTAGGTTCGAATCCTACCTGCGGAGCCATCCCTTCACGCCGAACGTGCATGGATGTCCCCCTTGAGCGCGCAGAGTACCTGCATACTGGCAACGCCCCACCTCGACCTCGTTGGCGCCACACCCGCTCTGCTCAAGGCCGAGATGCACGACAGGCATTGTCTCAGCCGTCTCCTTGGCGCGGATGTGCCGGTCGCGTGGCCGCCGGAGCACAACGACCTCACCACGATGCGGTTCATGCTGGACTTGCTTGAAGGCGATCCGGCGAATCTTGCCTGGGCGTACTTCTACGTGGTACTTCGGGCCTCGACTGGTGGTCGACGCCTCATCGGCGGCTGCGGCTTCAAGGGCAAGCCTGACGATTCCGGCAGCGTGGAGATCGGATACTCCTTTCTCAGTGACTATCAGAGCCGCGGTTTCGGGACCGAAGCGGTGTCCGGCCTGCTAGAGCATGCCTTCGCCGATTCGAGGGTGGAGTGCGTCGTGGCTGAGACATTCGCGGATTTGACACCCTCGATTCGTGTGCTCCAGAAGAACGGCTTCCGGCCGGAGGGCTTCGCCGCTGAGCCCGGCGCGCTCCGGTTCGCTCTTCATCGGGCTGATTACCTTGCCTGACTTCCTATTCGGCCACGACCGCCATGCCCCTTGGTCGAATCAATCAGTCGCCTCAGCGCGGCCTCACACCTGCTCGACGAGACCCGGCCACATTGACTCCACCTCCTCAACCGGCTATACCTTGGAACAAGCAAGGCTTGGACGGGTGCATGAGTCGACGCGGCTGCGGCTCCGCTGAGCCCGACTGGCCAGGGGGGTAATCGAACGGTGAGCGCGGTCGGACGCGGCAAACTGGAGAGCTTCGAGCGCGTGCAGGTCTCCGACAGGGACGAGCTTCGTGCCTGGCTGCAAGAGCACCATCTGACGGCGCCAGGCGTCTGGCTTCGCATGTACCGCCGCGGCACGGGGATGCCGCGACCCGGTATCGACGAAATCGTCGAGGAGCTGCTGTGCTTCGGCTGGATTGACAGCACGATGCGGAAGCTGGACGAAATGCAGACTGAGCTCCTCTGCACCCCCAGGAGACCCGGCAGCCACTGGGCGAAAAGCAATAGAGAGCGAGTCGAGCGGTTGACCGCACTTGGAAGGATGATGCCACGCGGCCTGGAGGTTGTGGCCATCGCCCGCGCAGACGGCAGCTTCGACTCGCTCCGCGATGTAGAGAATCTCATCGAACCACCGGATTTCCGTTTGCTGCTTGAAGCCAGCGCGACGGCTCGGCAGTACTGGGATGCGTGTCCACCTTCGTACCGCCGGATGATGTTGCACTGGGTACAGGCGGCAAAACGGCCGGCAACTCGGCAGTCGCGCATCGAGGCCGTCGTCACGTCCGCCTCGACCGGGCGTCGCGTGCAGGAATCCGCCAGTAGTCCCCCGGGCAAGTGAGCGCAATGGCGAAGCGTCGCCCGGTGCCAGCCCAGCCTCCGGCGTCCGCCGGCTCTGCTGACATCGAAGGCTTCATCCGTCCCCCTCGCGACCTGGAGGTGTCACAATCCATCCAAAGAGGCAGTGCCGTGCAGTCCCTGCAGGTCCGGTTCTACGGTGAGTCGGGACCGCCCGTCGTCCTCATACACGGAGGGCCGGGGGCGCCGGGCTACGTGGCTCCGGTGGGCCGGCGGCTGGGAGCGGCTTTTCGCGTCATCGAGCCGCTTCAACGCTGCAGCGGAGGAGAACCCCTCACGGTCCGGCGCCATGTCGAGGACCTGCGCGGAGTCATGGAGACGTACTGCCGGGGAGTGCGCCCGGCGCTCGTGGGGCATTCCTGGGGAGCAATGCTCGCGCTCGCCTTCGCGTCGGCCTACCCCGGGGAAGCCTCGCGCCTCGTCCTTGTCGGTTGCGGCACGTTTGACGGGTATTCCCGCAGGTTGCTCGAGCGCAACCTTCAGGAACGGATGACTCCGACTCTGGCCGAACGTCTTCGAGCCGTGTCACGGCGCACGAGAGATGCCGATGTGCGGCTAGCGGTGACGGCAAGGTTGGTCGAGCCGCTGTACTCCTGCGAGCTGCTGCCACATGCCGACGAGACAGTCCGGTACGATGCCCGCGGGCAGCGCGAAACGTGGCGAGACATGCTCAGCCTTCAGCGCAACGCCATCTATCCTGCCGCGTTCGTGAGGGTGAGAGAGCCTGTCCTGATGTTGCACGGCGATCTCGACCCGCATCCGGGCGAGCGCATCCGCGACACCCTCGCCCTCGTCATGCCTCAGTTGGAGTACATCGCGCTGGAGCACTGCGGCCATTACCCGTGGTGGGAGCGATACGCGAGAGACCAGTTCTACAACAGCCTCATCGCCTGGCTGCTCGAGACTGCCGCCTGAGTGCTTCCGCGGAGACGGAACGGGGAGGGTCGGCCCCTCCCCGTGTGGCTGTGCGAGCTGCGCCAATCCAGCGGCGCTAGAGTGAGGCGCGATACAGTGCGCTGATGCTCGCGACCGAGTTGTGAACGGCGTCCTTGGCCAGGAAGCCCCGCGACGTGTCGAGAGCTGTCTGCGCCATCGCTTCGAGCTTGTCGTCCTTGACGCCAAGCTGGCACAACCTGACGTTCATCCCGACCGCTTTCAGCCACTTCTCAACTGCGGCAACCGGTTCTCCTTCGGCGCCGAAGACGTTCCTGGTCATCTTTCTGATGCGCGCCCCACGAACTGCCATGCTCTGCTCGAGCCATGCCGGCAACAGAGCTGACAGCCCGTCGCCATGAGCCACATCGAAGTAGCCACTGATGGGATGCTCGATGAGGTGGATGGGACGATACCCCAACCCGCCGCCGAGCGCGATGGCCTGAGAGCAGGCAAGCGTGCTAGCCCAACTCAGGTTGGTCCTGGCTTCAAGGTTATAAGGCTCGTTGACGGAGACCGGCAGCCAATCGACTGCGACCTTCATGATGGCCTCTCGTATCCCGTCCGCCATTGGTGCGCCGTCGTCGTGGGTGATGTAGTTCTCCATGACGTGGAGGAAGATGTCGACGCCGCCCTTGGCAACCTGGGAGACCGGCATCGTCAGGGTCAGAGCGGGGTCAACGATGGAGGTCGCGGGGTAGTAGAGCGGAACCCCAATCGCCCGCTTCTCGTGAGACTGCCAGTCGGTGACGACAGCCCAGTTGTTGAACTCAGATCCCGTGGCCGCCATGGTGGGAATCAGCATGAGGGCAGCTTTCGCCGTGACTGCCTTGGCGTCGGCCTGGCCGCTGTAGAAGTCGAACACGGGCCGTCCGCTGGAGTAGCCGAGCTTGATGGCTTTCGACGCGTCCATGACGCTGCCACCGCCCAGTCCGACGATGAGGTCGACTGCCTTCGCGGCAGCCTCCTTCGCGCCCGCGTCGACATCGGCGGCGCGAGGATTCGGCGTGATGCCCTCATACACGAACACTTCGACGCCGTGCGCTTTCAGGTCCGACGATACACGCTCGAGCAGTCCGGTCTTTCTCGCACTCGAGCCGCCCACGACGACGAGGGCGCGCCTGCCGAGAAGCGCGGCTTCCTCTCCGGCCTTGGCGACCGTGCCCGCGCCGAAGACCAACTTGATGGGAGTCTGGAATACTGTGGTTGCCATCCCGCATGACCTCCTTCGAGACCCGGATTCGTGTCGCAGATGGTAGTACAGGGACAGGTTCAAATCAATTTGCAGCGCTCCGCCGAGTCGCGCTCCCGAGACCTCCCCGGCGCCGACAAACGGATGAAGGCCGGTCGCTGAGCCGGCGTCGGCACTGGCGCAGCCGCCGCGAGATTGAACGTTCGGCTTCATCGGGCCGGCGTCGAGCGTTCTTCCATTGCGAGCAACCGGTGCGGACGAACCTGGGCCCGGGACGCAGGCGGGCCGACGTTGCCGGTTGCAGGCGCATGGCGCGGCTCTCCGCAGTCCTGCCGGGCGCTCCCGGGTCCCGTGGTCGCCTCGCGTCGACGCTCCGCCGGTCAGCCACCCGTCCAGGCACAAGAGAGGCAGCGGGGAAGGCCGGCAATCGAATGCACTCCCGGCGGACGGAAGGCGCCTCCCGGTTCCTCGTGGGTCCTTTGACACTCCCCGTACGAACCTCCTATACTTCAGCGGTTTGGGGCGCCCGAGTGGCGCAATGGCAGCGCAACCGATTTGTAATCGGTCGGTTAGTGGGTTCGAATCCCCTCTCGGGCTACGTAGACTTGCTGCGGTAGCTTGTGGTAGACTACTGCCCTTGGGAGAGGTGCCGGAGTGGTTAATCGGAGCAGTCTGTAAAATTGCCGCCCGTTGGGCTTCGCAGGTTCGAATCCTGCCCTCTCCACCACTGCAGACGGCGACAGGCCCACATAGCTCAGTCGGTAGAGCACGTTCTTGGTAAGAACGGGGTCATCAGTT
>CAZVCS010000099.1:0-6796 GCA_964625765.1 uncultured Dehalococcoidales bacterium
AGGCCGTCGAGCGGGTCACCGGGCTTCTCGACCGTGACCGTTCCTCCGGACGACTCGATGACCTGAGAGTATAGGAGAGTTGCAGGACCGGTGTTGACTGCCCCCGTGGGCCGCGGAGGGCGCTGAACTGACGGTGACTCGCTGCCCTGCGGGTTCTCCGGTGCCGCAGAGGAGTCGTCGATGATGTCCTGGACAACCTCACCGATGGCCTCTCCGGCCGTCTCGACGGCATCCTGTGCCTCTTTCACAAGGGCGTCGACGTCAACGGAGTCGCAGGCTGTGCCGGGCGCGACCGTGACCAGCGTGAGCAGCGTCGCAGTGAGCACTTGTGTGACAACCTTGCGGTCCATCTCGATTCTCCTCCCGCGGAAGCAACTCGTCGACCCAGGGCACGGATGGCGCTTCGCGCACGCCTGCCGGAAAGCCTGCTCTGTCGCGCTGGTCGCCTCGACGGCTCACGCTATGCCGGAGGACGAGGGCGGGCACCCGGTACCGCGAAGCCTTTAGCGGTCGATGTGCCTATCGGCCTGACAGCGTCTGGCCGGTCAGTGTACTGGGACAAACGGAGATGCACAAGAAGAGCGGAACGACTCCGATTGCCCTTCCGCCCGGGTCAGGATGGACCCGCGTGGCGCGGGTGGAGGCTGGAGCGGGCGACGGGATGCGAACCCGCGACGTCCTGCTTGGGAAGCAGGCACTCTCGCTGGTACCGCTACGCGTGATACACGTACTTGTAGCGATAGCAGCCTTCGCCATTCAAGGCCCCGAACCAGACGGCCACCTCGATGACAGAGCCTTCGTCCGGGTTTCCATAGGCGAGCTCCGTGAGGTTGAACTCGACCACCTGCGATTCAGTCGAGCCTTCCAGGGTAGTCGAAGACGCCCGGATCAGGCCGGGATCGTCGAGGTAGATGCCGTCTCCGTCGCTGATATTCACCCAAAGGTAGGCATTCAGGGGGCCCCAGCTGCCCTCATATGCCGGAGTGCCGTCAATACCTAGCACGGGACTGCCCACGTTAAGCGTAATCGTGGTGGTCTCGCCAGATGCAACACAAGCCGGCAGAGGCGTCCACGTGCCCTCGTGGGAGAAGAGCACCCATGTATTCCATGGCGACTGTTGCACCTCGCGACCTATCCACTTGCGGCCGGATGCGCTGAAGGCTCCGTCTGTGGCGCTGAACACGTAGTCCGTCTCATACTGGTCGCCCCACTGCTTCTCCTTGGGCGCCCAATCAGGAGTCACGGACTCGAGTGCCCATCCCCTACAGCCAGTCGTCTCCTTCGGGCCGTACCAGACATCGATATACTGGAAGTCGATGTACTCCCACCTTGCGCTCGGTGAGCCCGTATCCACATCCCCCCACACGTCGATGCCGAGCACATTCTTGCCCTTGGTCAGCTGGTACGTGCCATCGTCACTCTCAGGGATGCGTGTTCCGTCACGGAAGACCCTTATGCCGATCGAGGTGGCGGCGGACGAGACGCTGATATCGATTGCCTCTGATTCGCTCTCGAATCCATCAGTCAGCGGAATCTCGTTGCCATCGGGGTCAGCGACGCGGATGTCGTATGCCGGGAACCGGTCGTTCCCTATCGTGCCGTCCTTGAACTCCTGCCAGCGGCTCGACATGAGGGGCCATTCGACCATGGCTGTCTTCGCCATGTACCCGATGCTCTCGAACGCTTTGCCGTTTCCGGCGGCAATCGCGTCCGCGTCCGCACCGGAGTTGTACGGCTTGAACTGTCCGTTGGCGTATTCGATGCGGCGATCGGTGGCTCCAGGGTAATTGGGGTCGGCGACGGCCAGCCCCTTGCGGTCAACGCGGTAGGCAATCAGGGCGTGGCCGCCTCCCGCACTGCTGGATATGCCGGCGTACTGCGGCTCGCCGGTGAGCTTGATTGCGTACGCGAAGGCTTTGAAATGTGCTCTGTCGTCCAGGCCTCTGAGCGCCCGCTGGAAGTCGACCTCGAACTTGCCCCAGCGTATGTCCTGCTGGACTGTCGAGGCCAGACGATAGCCGAACGAATCGTCCTGCCAGAGGTCCGGAGTGGCGGGGTCGTTCCCGTTTCGGTCGTAGAGTCCCCACAGGAATGCATCGTCGCCGTCGGGCTTCTCGCAGTAGTACCACATGGCGCTGACGGACTGGCCTGCGCAGTGCCCGTCGGGGACGATGTAGGAACCGCGGTTGGTGAACTGCCAGTCGTCGCCGCCCGGCCTGAACCCGGAGTCGATGCCATCTCTCACCAGGTCGTCGAGCACCGTGTCCTTGATGATGCTCACCAGGAGTCTGCTGAAGTGGCGGGTGACGATGGTGAGGGAGTCCGCGTCCTGGTTGACTGACGGAATGCCTTCTAGTGTCCCGTTCACTTCGTCGTAGTAGAACGCCATGGCGAAGTGGTCAGCAGGAACATCGACCGGTATGCGCAGGGCCATCAGTTCGTCGGAGTACCGGCCGCCGTTCTCAATGATGATCAGAGGTGTGACAGGACTGAAGTACTCGCCGAACGTGTGCTTGGTAACGGGTGCATACGAGATGCTGAACTGATGCATGTTTGGATATGCCCCAGTGGGGACCTGCAGCTCGAGTCCGTCCAGCGGGTCGCCGGGCTTCCGCACCTCTATTGAGCCGCCGGAGGGTTCGACAACCTGCGACGATACGAGCACAGGGAAGCTGGTGTCGATTCTGCCGGCGGGTCGAACGGGGCCTGTGGAGGAGGGCTGGGACGTGGGCTGCGAAGCGGGGATCAGGTTCTTCACCTGGGGGAAGATGTCACTGATCGCGCCGCATCCGACGGACGTGGTGCAGAGTGCCAGAGCTGCAGCGATACAGAGGTATCGCCAGATACGGGTCCCAGATGTCATCACGTATGTCCTCCGGTTTGGATTTGCCGGCCAGGGCGGGGCTATCCCTGGCCGCTGAAACAGGGCACCTGTCGGCGCAGGAGCAACACTGCAGGCGAGGGGTCGCGCGGATACCGCAAGAAGGTCAGGGAATGGAGCGGGCGACGGGATTCGAACCCGCGACGTCCTGCTTGGGAAGCAGGCACTCTACCGCTGAGTTACGCCCGCCCGCAGTGCCTGATTATCCGCCGCGCGCCCGACGGGTGTCAAGGCGCGCTACTCGGGAATGAGCGTCATGAGCTTGCGAGCGATGTCCGGGTACTTGCAGATAAACTTCAACTCGTCGGTCGTGAGCGGCTTCTGGGCGAGTACATTGGCGTACCGGGCCAGCTCAACCTTCTGACGCGCGTCCTCGGCATCGGTAAACGACACGGCCATCCGGCCCATGATGTGGCGGAAGCCGGAGACGCCGCCGTACTGGCCTGAGCATATCTCCCGGCCGGTCTCCACCAGCTCGGGTTCGCCGCGGCCGAGGTCCTCGTAGCTGTACAGCTCGTAGTTCTCGGGGTCCTTCAGCACGCCGTCCGCATGGATGCCGGAGGCATGGGCAAAGGCGTTGACGCCGACGCCCGGCTGGTTGATGGGTATCGGCACGCCGAAGGCATAGCTGGCGTACTTCGCAAGCTGCCACGACTTCTTCAGGTCGAGGGACTTGCCGATCTCGTACTTCTCGGCGAAGCCCTTGGACTTTGTCACCGCCAGCACGGTTGCCACGAGGTCGGCATTGCCGGCTCGCTCGCCGATACCGTTGACTGTGGTGTTGATGTAGACGTCCTGCCCGCCATCAAGCACGCCCTTCGCGCCGGCCAGCGAGTTGGCCACGGCCATGCCGAGGTCGCCGTGGCAGTGGACCTCGAGCGGAAGCTCCACGGTCTCGGCCAGCGTCTTCATGACCTCGTAGATGCTGAAGGGGTTGTCATAGCCGAGAGTATCGCAGTAGCGGACCCTGTCCGCGCCGTGCTCTTTGGCGGCCTTGGCGTACTTGACAAGATACTCGGTGCTCGTACGTGACGCGTCTTCCGCATTCACTCCGACCGAGGCGGCCCCGTGGCTGTGGGCGGCATCGACCGCCTCCGTCATGCTCTTGATGACGTCATCGCCCGTGATGCGGCCTCCCCACTTGCCGTTGATCATCTGGGGAGACGTCGATATCGAGAGGTTCAGATGCTTCAACCTGGGCACCATCGCGAACGCTGTGTGCACGTCTTCCGGCACGCCGCGGACCCAGCCTGACAACCGTAGGGGCTGCATCCTGCCGTTGGCCTGGTGCTCGAGGTTCGCCTGGAGGTACATCTGCTCGTGTTTGGTCGTGGGGAAACCGAACTCGGACTGAAACACCCCCATCTTATTGAGGTACCGGTTGATCATCGTCTTGGCCAGCTTGGAGAGGCCGAGATGAGCCGTCTGCACGCCATCCCGGTTGGTGACATCGATGAAGTAGATCTTGGGCACTGCTTTCCTCCATCCGAGAGTGAAGCCGGTACTCTACAGCATCGGCTATCCCGCGTCAAAGGGAAGCGGTCGCCTGACCGCAGGAGCCGCGTGTGCCTCGCGCGCTCGTGGTGTATAATGGCACCTTCGGCTTATGGCACGTGTCCGCGCGGCTATCGTCAATGTCACAGGCTACATCGGGGTCGATGTGGCACGCATGTTGCTGCGCCATCCGGAGGTCGACCTCGTGTGCGTCACGGGGCGCAGCGCCGCCGGCAAGAGACTGTCGGAGGTGTTTCCTCATCTGACCGGTTCAGGCATGGTGATTCAGCCGGACCTCGACTGTGCGGCGGATGTGGTCTTCTCGGCGATGCCGCACAAGGCCAGCGCGGAGGTCTGCGGTCCCCTTGTTGCGCAGGGCCTGAAGGTGATCGACGTAAGCGCCGACTTCCGGCTGAAGAGCAGGCAGGAATACGAGCAGTGGTACGAGGTTGAGCACCCCTGCCCGGAGCTGCTGTCGGAGGCCGTCTACGGCTTGCCGGAACTGCATCGCGATGAGATCGCCGCCGCGCGTCTGGTGGCGAATCCCGGGTGCTATCCCACGGGCGCACTGCTGGCGCTCGCGCCGGCGCTGGCCGCAGGGATGACGGAAGGCGATATCATCATCGACAGCAAGTCCGGGGTCTCGGGGGCGGGGAGAAGCCTCACGTTGACCTCGCACTACGCCGAGTGCAACGAGAGCGTCGCGGCGTACTCGGTCGGCGGGCACCGCCACATGCCCGAGATACGCCAGGAATGCAGGAGACTCGAACCACGCGTGACCGAGGTGCTCTTCGTTCCCCATCTCGTGCCGATGACACGCGGCATCCTTAGCACGTGCTATGTGCGTGTGGGGGAAGCGTGGCTTGCGGGACGGAACGACCCTGGCAAGGCGGCCGCGGAGATGTATCGTGAGTTCTACCAGGATTCCGTCTTCGTTCATGTCGTGGATGCGCCGCCGGCCACGAAGCATGTCTGGGGCAGCAACTACTGCCACGTGTTCGTGAGGTACGACGCGCGGACGCGTCGTTTGCTCTGTATCAGCGCTATTGATAACCTTGTGAAAGGCGGGGCGGGAGAGGCGGTTCAGAACATGAACCTGATGTGCGGCTTCCCCGAATCGTGCGGCCTCGAAGCCTTGCCCGTCTACCCGTAGCGGGGCACGCCCTCATCGTCTAGCGGCCCAGGACGCCAGCCTTTCAAGCTGGAGATCAGGGGTTCGAATCCCCTTGGGGGCACTTCTTCTTCCGTCAGCCGTTCCAGGCGCCTTCCCCGAGCAGGGGTACGAAGAAGCACGCGCCGAGGTCTTCCACCAGGTCTCCCTCAGGCGTGCGGGTTATCTTGACCAGGTTCTGCTGCCAGCGCGAACCCACCGGGATGACCATGCGGCCGTTCCACTTGAGCTGTCCGAGCAGTACCTGCGGAATCGAGGGCGCTCCAGCCGAGACGATGATGGCGTCGTACGGGGCGTCCGGCATCCACCCAAGCGTCGATTTCGGGACGAGATGCACGTGAACGTTGGCGTAGCCGAGCGTGCGGATGGTCTCGCTCGCCGCATCCGCCAGCTCGGGGATTATCTCGACGCTCACGACCTTGGCCGCCAGCTCGCCGAGGATGGCTGCGACGTAGCCGCTGCCGGTTCCCACCTCGAGGACGCTGTCCGTCTCCTTCAACTCGAGGGCCTGGATCATGGCCGCAACGATGAATGGCTGCGAGATGGTTTGGCCGAACCCGATGCTCAGTGGATGGTCTTCGTAGGCGGCGTCCTGCACCGCGGGAGGAACGAACCGTTCCCTCGGTACCCGCTTCATCGCCTCGATGACACGGGCATCCCGTATCTCCCACGAGAGATGCCGGAAGAGCTGTTCGCGGGACTCCTGGAGGTTCACGTGGACCTGCCGCCCCTCGCGACTAGCCGAGGATGGCCCACAGCACCAGAAGCACGACGAGGAAAGAACCGGCCAGAATGCCGATCTGCTTCAACTCAGCGTTGACATGCTCGTAGCGAACCGCCACATCGCTCCAGGTGACGACCGACCTAGGTTTCGAGACGACGGGAGTGCGCTGTGTTGCCACGCGGGGTGCCTCAACAGGTGCGTGAGAGGCCGCCGCGACGTTGACTGGCGCCGGTGGCTTCTGGGGCTGCTTGCGACGCTGTTTCTTTGACATAGTGACCTACTTCACTGTGGACAAAGGCTGCCGGTAGACCCTGGTGCTCGAGATGTATGCGTGGCCGAGCGCCTCCTGCAACGAGTGGAGGTCAGTGCCACTTTGCACCTTTCGGACCGCGAAGCTGTGGCGCAACGTGTGCGGGGTGACGCGGTCACCGAGCCCGGCCCTGGCGGCGTAATTCTTCACAATCTGCCAGAAGCCCTGCCGGGTCAACTGGTGTCCGCGTCTGTTGAGGAACAGCGCCGTCTCGCT
>CAZVCS010000100.1:0-2445 GCA_964625765.1 uncultured Dehalococcoidales bacterium
GGCTGGCTCAGTCTTCCAGGAGCGCTGCTCCTGGTGCTGTACCCCCTGGCCGTGCGCCAGATACTGCTGGCGGAGCGACGTCACACGAAGGGCCAGGAGCCGGAAACGGCCGAGCGATACGGCCACCTTACGCTGCGGGGCGTCCTGTTGCGCTTCTACCTGGCGGCTGCGGTCGTTGTTGCGGCCGGCATCTGGCTCTCGTTCACCGGCGACAAGATAGCGGAGGTGACCGGCTGGGGCACGAGCTTCGTCGGCAACCTCTTCCTGGCCATCGCCACCTCGGCTCCAGAGATAGTGGTGAGCATCTCGGCCGTCCGGATGGGCGTCCCGGACATCGCACTGGGCGACATACTGGGCGCCAACATGCTCGATACCGCCATGGTCGGGCTCGTCGACCTCTTCTACGTTCGCGGCTCCATTCTAGCCGCCACGTCACAGGCGAACATCGTGGTCGTCATCGCCGCCGTCGTCGAGACGCTGGTCGTCGCCTTCGCCATCTACCGTCCGCGCGACAACTTCGTGGTGGGTCGCCTCAGCTGGTACGGGCCACTGCTTGTAGCCATCTACGTCGGGGTGGCCTACTATCTCTTCGCCTTCGGCGCCGGGTGAACGCAGTTATTGCCTCGCCCGAGCACCGGTGGTACACTACGCCGAGTGGCCCCTGTAGCTCAGTGGATAGAGCACTGGCCTCCGGAGCCAGTGGCAAGGGTTCGAGTCCCTTCAGGGGTACGTTCCCCCACACTTCAAGGAGGTCTCCATGTCTGAACTGCTTGAGGTGAGGTGGCACGGCAGAGGCGGACTGGGAGCAGTAACCTCGGCCGAGCTTCTCGCCCGTTCCGCAGCGAGCAAAGGAAAATACACACAATCATTTCCCAGCTTCGGCCCCGAGAGACGGGGAGCCCCGGTAGTAGCCTTCCTCCGCATCAGTGACCAGTTCATCCGCACCCGCACCAACATCAGCACCCCCGACATCGTCGTAGTCATCGACCCGCGCCTGCTTGGCGTCGTCGACGTCACCGCGGGTCTGAAGGCCGACGGCGTCGTCATCATCAACTCCATCAAGACCCCGGAGAGGCTGAAGGCCGACTTCGGTTTCAAGTGGCCCGTTGCCGCTGTGGATGCCACTCGCATCGCCCGGGAGACCATCGGCGTGCCCATCACGAACACCGCCATGATTGGTGCGTTCCTTCGAGTCAAGCCAGTCGTGGCCCTCGAAGCCCTGCAGGACGATCTCAAGGAGCGCTTCGGCCTGCGGGCGGACGCGAACTACAAGGCGGTGGAACGCGCCTACAACGAAGTGGTGATCAAGGAGTAGCGCGATGGCAATGAAAGGTTACAAGCTGCCCGGAGAAGTTCCGTGGAACGATGTCGAACTGGGCGCTATCGTCACTGAGCCTGGCAGCAGCGTCTTCAAGAAGACGGGCGACTGGCGCACAGAGCGTCCGGTCGTCGACAAGGCGAAGTGCATCAAGTGCGGCCTTTGCTGGCTGCATTGCCCGGACGCGGCCATAACAGCGCTGGATGATGGCTACTTCGAGCCCGATCTGTTCCACTGCAAGGGCTGCGGCATCTGCGCAGCGATCTGTCCGAAGGCTGCCATCACGATGAACGAAGAGGTGGAGAAATGAGCAAGCGCGTCGTTCTTGAAGCCTCCCACGCCGTCGCCGAAGCCGTCAAGATGGCGGACGTGGATCTCATCGCGGCGTACCCCATCACACCGCAGACCCACATACCGGAACGCCTCGCGGAGATGGTCGCCGAAGGCGACCTCGACGCTGCCTACGTACCCGTTGAGTCAGAGCATTCCGCCATGAGCGCGGTGCTCGGGGCGGCCGCCGCCGGCGCCCGTTCGTTCACGACGACCGCCGGCCAGGGACTGGAGCTGATGCACGAGGCGCTCTACATAGCCTCGTCTCACCGGTACCCGATCGTCATGGCCGTGTGCAACCGCACGCTGTCGGCCCCCATCAACATCTGGTGCGACCACTCTGACATAATGGCGTGCCGCGATGTCGGCTGGATCCAGGTCTTCTGTCAGAACAACCAGGAAGCCTTCGACATGACGCTGTGGGCCTTCCGCGTTGCCGAAGACCCGAAGGTCATGTTTCCGGCGATGGTCAATCTCGATGGCTTCGTGCTCTCACACGTGACTGAGCCGTTGATCCTCCCCGACCCGAAAGACGCGGCTGCCTACATTCCCAAGTACGACTACCGCCTGGCACTCAGGCCGGAGACCCCGACATCTCATGGATGCTTCGGTCCGCCGGACATCTACTTCGAGGTGAAGTACGCCCAGGAACTGGCGCTGCGCCAGTCCCGCTCGGTCATCGACCAGGGCTGGAAGGAGATGGGCAAGGCGTTCGGTCGGCACTATCAGGCCGTCGAGACCTACAAGGCGGAGGGGGCATCAACGCTGCTTGTAACCATGGGCAGCCTCGGCGAGAC
>CAZVCS010000100.1:2455-6788 GCA_964625765.1 uncultured Dehalococcoidales bacterium
GGGGCACCTCAACCTGCGACTCTGGCGCCCCTTCCCGTTCGAGGACTTCCGCAAGGCGGTCAAGGGCATCAAGACACTCGTGGTCGTCGACCGCTGCCTCTCATTCGGAGGCCCTGGAGGTCCACTGGTTTCCGAGCTGAAGTCGGCGCTGTTCGACGTTGACGACAGACCGAAGGTGGTCAGCTTTGTCGCGGGTGTCGGCGGCAGGGAGATCGACAACGCGGCATTCGAGTACATGATCGACCGGGGTCAGGAGCTGGCAAAGAAGGGCACAGACTGCCTGTACGAACCGCTGCAGGTTCGCGGCCTGGCAACCGGCACCGGAGTAAGGGGGTAAGGCATGGCACGCGACTTCGTGAAGGTCGGCAAGTACCAGATAGACGCCAAGGAGTACCTTGCTCCCGGGCACACCTTCTGTACCGGGTGCGGCGAGGCGCTCGCCATCCGGCTCGTGTGCAAGGCTCTCGGAGAGAACACCATCATCGCGATGGCCACCGGGTGCGACGAGGTCTGCACCTCTCCGCTGCCGGTGACGTCGTGGCGACTCCCCTGGCTCCATACGCTGTTCGAGAACACGGGCGCTGAGATGTCCGGCGTCGAGGCCGGCATCAAGGCGATGATGCGCAAGGGCAAGATTCCCGAGCGCGAGATCAAGTTCGTCGCCATGGGCGGCGATGGGGGCACGAGCGATATCGGTCTTCAGTCGCTCTCCGGCGCCTTTGAGCGGGGCCACGACTTCCTGTACGTCTGCTGGGACAATGAGGCGTACATGAACACCGGCATCCAGCGCTCGAGCGCCACGCCCTACGGAGCTTCGACCACCACCGCGCCCGCGGGCAAGCTCAGCATCGGCCAGAGCACGCAGAAGAAGAATCTCGTCGAGATATTCGCCGCGCACGGCATCTTGTACGCGGCCACGGCATGCCCGAGCTACCCCTTCGACCTCATGAACAAGGTAAAGAAGGGCGTCGAGGTGAAGGGCCCCGCCTACATCCACGTCCACACGGTGTGTCCGACGGGGTGGAGGACGCCGTCCCGGGATACTATCGCCGTCGGCAAGCTCGCTGTTGAGACGGGAGTGTTCCCGCTCTATGAGATTGAGAACGGTCGCTACCGCCTGAACGTCGACGCGCCGAAGTTGAAGCCTGTGGCCGAGTACCTCAAGGTACAGGGCCGGTTCCGACACCTCTCGCCGGGCGAAATCGAGAAGATCCAGGAGCACGTGAATCAGGAGTACGCCAGGCTGAAGGAGAAGGTGGCGTGCTTCCCGGCGGCGTAGCTGCAACTAGGTTGGCGACGACGGCTTGTGGTAACATACGCGCAGGATGTTGCGAATGCTCCATACCCTGTCGTCCTCTTCAGTCTGTCCCCGAGGTACCACATTGAATCCATCCCGGTCCACGTGTCATTCCAACAGTCACAGTAAGGAGGTATCGTGCTATGCCCGAGATGCTTGAGGTAAGGTGGCATGGACGAGGCGGAATGGGCTCCGTGACGTCCGCAGAGCTTTTCGCTGCTGCAGCCATCGATGAGGGGAAGTACGCACAGTCGTTCCCCAGCTTTGGACCTGAGCGTCGTGGCGCCCCGGTCACCGCATACCTGAGAATCAGCAATGAGTTCATCAGGGTGCGGACGGACATCACCAAGCCAGACATCCTCGTCGTGGTCGATCCCAAGCTTCTGGACCAGATCGACGTGACGGTCGGGCTGAAGGATGCCGGCACAATCATCGTCAACTCGCCGCTCAAGGCGAAGGAACTGAAGAAGAAGTACAACTTCAAGTGGAAGGTCGCGACAGTCGATGGGACGAAGATCGCCCGCGAGACCATCAAGCTGACCATCTCCAACACGGCCATGATGGGCGCCCTCAACAAGGTCATCAACGCCGTCAAGATGGAGTCCCTCGAAGAGCGCATCAAGGAGAGGTTCGGCGACAGGGCGGCCGGGAATATCGCAGCGATGACACGAGCTTACAACGAGCTCGACATGGAGGCTTAGCAGATGGCAAAGAATCAGGTTCGCCCGAGCGAGCTGCCGACCTGGCAGGAGGCGAAGTTCGGCAACATCCTCCCGTACTGCGGAGGCGCCAAGAACTACCGAACCGGCGACTGGCGGACGGATCGCCCCGTGGTGGACAAGAGCAAGTGCATCAAGTGCGGCATGTGCTGGCTCATGTGCCCCGACGCGGCGATTGTTCAGGCGGCGGACGGTACGTACGAGGCCAATCTCTTCTACTGCAAGGGATGCGGCATCTGCGTGCGCGTCTGCCCCAAGGATGCAATCTCAATGGTTGAGGAGGGAGCCTAATGAGCAGACGAGTTCCGCTGGAAGGTTCCTTTGCTGCCGCTGAAGCGGCGAAGATGGCGGACGTCGATGTGGTCGCCGCATACCCCATCACGCCCCAGACACACGTAATCGAGCGGATGGCCGAGTTCATCAACAACGGTGAGCTGAAGGCCGCCTTCATCCCGGTGGAGTCCGAGCACTCCGCCATGAGCGCCTGCTGGGGCGCCTCGGGCGCGGGCGCCCGCACTTTCACCGCTACCGCCTCGCAGGGGTTCTTCCTGATGCACGAGACCCTGTACTTCGTGTCGGGTCTGCGGCTTCCGGTTGTCATGGTCGTCTCCAACCGCGCCGTCGGCCTGCCGGCCAACATCTGGGGAGACTACTCAGACGCGATGAGCGCAACGTCGACCGGATGGCTTCAGGTCTTCGCGGCCAACAACCAGGAGATCTTCGACCTGACGCTGTCCGCCTTCCGCATTGCGGAGGACCCGCGCGTCCTGCTGCCTTTCATGGTGCACATGGACGGCTTCACGCTGTCGCACGTAACCGAGGCGGTCATCCTGCCGGAGCAGAAGGAAGTCGATGCCTTCCTGCCTCCCTACAAGAACCCGTATCCGTACGACCCCGACAATCCTTGCTGCTATGGCTCGGTCATGAGCCCGGCGACGTACGCGGAGATCAAGAAGGCCCAGGATATCGGCATCCGCGAGACGCTGCCCGTCATCAAGGAAGTCTGGAAGGACTTCGGCAAGCGGTTCGGCCGGTACTACAACCCCATTGACAGCTACAAGACTGAGGGTGCCAAGACGCTGCTCATGGTGACCGGTGGTCTGAGCGAGACGGCGAAGATTGCCATCGACAAGAAGCGCGCGGCCGGCGAGAAGGTCGGGCTGCTCACGCTTCACCTGTGGCGGCCGTTCCCGTTCGAGGACCTCTCGAAGGCAGTCGAAGGCGCCGAGAACATCGTTATCTTCGACCGCGCCCCGACGCTCGGCGGCCCGACGGGCCCCATCATCGGCGAGGTCAAGGCAGCCCTCTTCGACAGCCACAAGAACATGAAGGCCGCGGGCATCCTTGGCGCGTTCTGCGGACGGAATCTCGAGGTCGCGGAGTTCGAAGAAGTCATCGACCGCGGCAACGCCATCTGCAAGAGCGGCCATCAGGACATGGTCGAGACCGTAGGCATAAGGGGGTAACCAGCTATGGAAGGCGAATTCGTCAAGTTCGGTAAGAACCTTGTAACCAAGGAAGAGTTGCTCTCGTCCGGCCACAGGGCCTGCCAGGGCTGCGGTCTCGCTATCAACATCAGGCTCGCACTGAAGGTCCTCGGCAAGGACACCATCTGCTGCACGCCCGCCAGTTGCTGGTCCGGCGTCGGTTCCGCCTACCCGGATGCGGCTTGGGAAGTGCCGTGGATGCAGACCCTGTTCGAGAATGTCTCGCCGGTTGCCGGCGGCATCGATGCCGCGTTCAGGATTCTCGAAGAGAAGGGCAAGCGCACTCCTCGGAAGACCAACGTCGTCTGCTTCGCCGGCGACGGTGCAACCGCGGACATCGGCCTGGGCTCTCTCTCGGGCACGCTCGAGCGCGGACACAAGATCATTTACATCTGCATGGACAATGAGGCATACATGAACACCGGCATCCAGCGGTCGAGCGCGACGCCCCACGGCGCCTCGACGACCACGACGCCGGTCGGTTCGGTAATCGCCGGCCAGCAGACGTACAAGAAGAACGTGCCCGCAATCGTGGCCGACCACGACATCCCGTACGTCGCCACCGCCAGCGTCAGCTACCCCTTCGACTACATGGCGAAGGTCAAGAAGGCGATGGAGGCCGACGGTCCATCCTACATCCACGTCTACTCCGTGTGCCCCACCGGCTGGCGCTCTGCGCCCGACATGACGGTTGAGATCGGCAAGCTGGCAGTCGAGACCGGCCTCTTCCCGCTGTGGGAGCTTCAGAATGGCGAGTACACGCTCAACGTGAATCCCGCCAAGCTCAAGCCCATTGCGGAACTCTTCAAGACGAAGGGCCGGTTCCGCCA
>CAZVCS010000101.1:0-6755 GCA_964625765.1 uncultured Dehalococcoidales bacterium
GCCACTCCTTCGTGATGCCCAGCCTGAAGCCAATCGGGTTGACTTTCTGTCCCAACGTTAGGCCTCCTCCACGAGCACCGTGACATGGCTCGAGCGCTTGAGAATCGGGCTGATCCTGCCCCTTGCCTGCGGGCGAAACCTCTTGAGGGTGCGCCCTTCATCAGCGTTGATGGCGACGATGCGAAGCCCATCGGCCGGCATCTGGTAGTTGTTCTCCGCGTTGGCTGCGGCGGACTTGACGACCTTGGCCACCGCTCGAGCAGCCGGGCTGGGCATGAACCTCAGCACGGCCAGAGCCTCGCTGACCTTCTTGCCTCTCACGAGATCAACCACGAGCCGCACCTTGCGCGGCGGCATTCCGATGTCCTTGGCAACAACCTTGACCTTCATGTCTGTAACCCCTAGCGCTTCACAGCAGCGGCAGCCTTAGCCTTGGCTACATGCCCTCTGAATGTGTACGTCGGCACGAACTCGCCGAGCTTGTGCCCGACCATGTTCTCGGTGATGAATATCGGAACGTGCTTCCGCCCGTTGTGGACCGCGATGTTGTGGCCGATCATCGACGGCAGCACCGTCGACGCCCGGGCCCATGTCCGTATGATGGTCCTCTCGCCGGACTTGTTCAGCGCGTCAATCTTCTTGACGAGCTTCGGGTGGCAGTAGGGTCCCTTCTTCAATGATCTAGACATGCTACTTTCTCCGCCTGACTATGAAGCGATCCGACGTCGTGCGCTTCCGGGTCTTGTAGCCCAGGGCCGGCTTGCCCCAGGGCGTCTTCGGAGGCATACCGCGCGTCGTCTTGCCCTCACCACCGCCGTGGGGGTGGTCGCGAGGGGTCATGACCGTGCCTCGGACGACGGGCCGCCGCCCGAGCCACCTGACCGCTCCCGCCTTGCCGAACTTCACATTCTTGTGCTCGACGTTTCCGAGCTGGCCGACCGTGGCAAAACAGCTGCTGTGAATGCGGCGCAGTTCCTGAGACGGCAGGCGCACGACCACGTAGTCGCCTTCCTTGCCCATCAGCTGAGCCGAGCCGCCGGCGCTGTGAACAATCTGGCCGCCGCGGCCGGGCATCAACTCCACGTTGTGAATCAGCGTGCCCAGCGGAATCGCGCTGAGGGGCAGGGCATTGCCCGGCTTGATGGGAGCCTCGCGTCCCGAGACGACGGTGTCACCCATGGCCAGGCCCTGCGGCGCCAAGATGTAGCGCTTGTCCCCGTCCGCATAGCTGACCAGGGCGATGTTGGCCGTGCGGTTCGGGTCGTATTCGATGCTCATCACCCGTCCGGGAACATCCGCCTTGTTGCGCTTGAAATCGACAAGCCGAAGCATGCGCTTGCTGCCGCCGCCTCGATGTCGCACGGTAACGACGCCGCGGTTGTTTCTGCCGGCGTTCTTTGTTGCAGGGACAAGCAGCGACTTCGTCGGAGGAGTGTTGGTGAGCTCCTCCGATACCGCCGATACCTTGCCTCTCCTTCCGGGAGATGTTGGTCTATATGTCTTGAGAGCCATGAGCCTTGCTTCCTCTACTGCTTCTCAGGGTCGACTACTCGCCCTGGCCTAGACATGCCGGCGCTGCCATCTGGTCTTCTTGAGCAGCTTCTTGTGCTGGTGCTTCGTGATCTTCTTCTTGCGCCACTTAAGTACTGATCCCATTACACGCCCTCAAAGTACGCAATTTTGTCGCCCGACTTCAGGCTGACAATCGCCTTCTTCCACGGAGACGTCGGCACCTGTCTTCTACCCTTGCGCTTCGTCTTCCCAGGCACGGTGACGACGTTGACATCGACCACGTGCACGTTGAAAGCCTGCTCGACCGCCGACTTCACCTGCACCTTGTTGGCGGTGCGGGCGACCTCGAAGACGTACTTGTCCTCTTCCTGGAGCTCAGTCGCCTTCTCGGTGATCAACGGGCGGCGGATAACATCATGCAGATTCATCGTTGCCACTCCCCTTGCTCCCCCAGATTGCCTCCATCCTGCGGAGTGCGGGGACCGTCACAATCATCTTGCCGGCGGCCATGACATCGAGTGTGCTCAGCGTGGCGCATGGCTTCACCGACGTGCCGGGCACGTTTCGAGCCGACAGGAACAGGGCGGGCTGGGACTCGGGAGTCACGATAAGGGTCGATGACGACTGTCCCGCACTGGAAAGCAGCCCTGCTATGTCCTTTGTCCGAGGCTGCTGCACATCGAGTTCCTCAACGACCCACAGGTCGCCGGAGCGCAGCTTCATCGACAGCGCGCAAGCGAGCGCCAGACGGCGCATCTTCTTCGGAAAACGCTGCCGGTAGGAGCGAGGGCTGGGGCCGAAGACGACGCCGCCGCCACGCATCAGCGGTGACTTGATGCTGCCGCGACGGGCATGGCCTGTTCCCTTCTGGGCATACAGCTTGCGTGTGCTGCCCGAGACCTCGCCGCGCGACTTCACCGACGCGTTGCCCTGTCGCCTGTTTGCCAGCAGACATGTCACAGCCTGATGGACCAGGCCCTCCCGAAACTCAACATCGAACACGCTGTCGTCGAGTTCGACCTCGCCGACAACTTGTCCCTGCAGATTGTGGACCGGAGTCTTCACGTTATTCACCCGCCTTCTCAACAATGACAACGCCGCCGTTTGCGCCCGGGACCGCGCCATGCACGAGAAGCAGATTCCGCTCGGCGTCGATCCTCAGGACTTTCAGATTGGCCGACGTCACACGCACGTTCCCAAGGTGGCCGGCCATCCTCTTGCCCTTCAGCACCCGGCCCGGCGTCGTGGTCGAACCAACCGACCCCGGAGCACGATGCCGGTCCGACTGACCGTGTGTCTTCGGACCGCCGTGGAAATGGTACCGCTTCACGCCACCGGCAAAGCCCCGGCCCTTCGACACGCCAGAGATCCGCAGGAGGTCGCCGGGGGCAAAACCACCCACGTCCACGCGGTCGCCGACGGCTGCCGTGCCAGCCGGCACACGGAACTCATGCAGATGCGGAGTCTCGGCCAGTCCCTTCAGGTGTCCCTTCTCCGCCTTGTTGAGGCGCTTCGAACTGCCGAATCCGAGCTGGACCGCATCGTAGCCGTCCTTCTCGGCGGTCTTCACCTGGATGACCGTGCAGGGGCCGGCCTCAATGGCGGTCGCGCCAACACACTCGCCGCCGTCCAGGAACAGCTGGGTCATGCCTACTTTTCTACCGATAATGCCACGCACGGGAATGCTCCTCACTCGCGTATCTACAGTTTGATGTCGATCTCGACGCCGGACGCGACGTTAATCTGGGTCAGGGCATCGATGGCCTTCGAGGTCGGATCCTGAATATCAATGAGCCTCTTGTGCGTCCTGATCTCGAACTGCTCACGCGAGTCCTTATCGATGTTGGGCGAACGCGTGACGCAGAACTTCTCTATTCTGGTCGGCAGGGGTACCGGGCCGACAACGATGCCGCCGGCGCTCTCAACGGCCTCGACAATCTGCCGGACGGCCTGATCCACCAGCCGGTGATCGAAGCTCTTCACCTTCACGCGTACTTTCTGACTCGTCATATCGATGCCTCTGTTCTCTCTACTAGTTCTTCTTCGCTATCTGTTCGGCCACCGTCGCCGGTGCCGGTTCGTAACGACAGAACTCCATGGTGTGAGTCACCCTGCCCTGGCTCAGAGACCGGAGCGCCGTTGCGATGCCGAAGGTCTCGCCAAGAGGGATCAGACAACCGACCACGGTGGAATCCGCCTGGGTATCGATCCGCTCGATCCGCGCCCTTCGGGCATTCAGATCGCCGATCAGGTCGCCAGTGAACTGAGTCGGCGTGGTGATCTCCAGCTTCATGATGGGCTCAAGGACAACCGGCTTCGCCTTCGGCAGGCCGGCCTTCACCGCCATCGAGCTCGCAATCTTGAAGGCGAGCTCGGAGGAGTCAACCTCATGGAAGCTGCCGTCGAACGCCGTCACGGTGACATCCACCACCGGGTAGCCTGCGGGACCGCCTGTCTCGACGGCTTCGCGAGCGCCGGACTGGATGGCCGGCAGATACTCACGCGGCACGGTGCCACCCTTGATCTCATCCACGAACTTGAAGCCGCTGCCGCGCTCTCCGGGCTCGAGCCTGAGCCAGACGTGCCCGTACTGTCCACGCCCGCCGGTCTGCCGCACGAACCTGCCCTCGGTCTCGACGGCCCGGGTGATGGCCTCACGATAGGCCACACGCGGCTTGCCGACGTTGACCTTCACGCCGAACTCACGCGACATGCGTTCCACCATGACCTCGAGATGCAACTCTCCCATCCCCATGATGATGGCCTGACCGGTCTCGGGATCCTGGCGTACCTTGAAGCTCGGGTCCTCGTCGACCAGCTTGCCGAGCACGTCCTCCAGCTTCTCCGAATCGGCCTTGGCTCGCGGCTCGATGGCCATCGCCAGAACCGGCTCGGCGAACCGGATGGATTCAAAGACTACCGGCCGGGAAGGACTGCACAACGTGTCACCGGTGACGGTGCCTCTCAGACCAAGAGCGGCGACTATGCTGCCTGCGTCGGCATCGGTGACCTCTTCCCGATGGTTGGCGTGCATGAAGTAGAGTCGCCCGATCCGCTCCCGCTTCATCTTGGCGGTGTTGAGCACCTGTGCTCCCGAGGTAATCGTCCCCGAGTAGACCCTGAGGTAGGTCAACCGCCCCATGAAGGGGTCCGAGACCACCTTGAACGCCAGCGATGCGAGAGGTTCATCATCATTCGGGCCGCAGACAATCTCCTGTGAGCCGGCCGGATCGTGTCCGATGACAGCAGGAACATCCAGCGGCGACGGCAGATACGCGACGACCGCATCCAGCAGCGGACGAACGCCCTTGCCGCGAAGCGCACTGCCGCAGAGGACCGGCACCACCCTGTTCGCAACCGTGAGCCGCCTGATGGACTCGACCATCAGTTCGGACGACACTTCCTGCCCCTCAAGATAGGGAAGCAGGACTGCATCGTCATGCTCAGCAAGCTTCTCGACAATCATGTGCCGGTACCTGGCAACGGCATCGGCTTCGCTCGCCGGCACGGGTTCGTACGTCAGAGGCTGGTGAGAGTCCTCCGGGAACAGAATCACCCTGTTGCCGATCAGGTCGATGACGCCCCGGAACGATGCCTCGGAGCCGTACGGCAACTGGACCGGAATGGTCACCGCCCCGAGGCGCGACTCTATACTCGCCACCGTGCGGAAGAAATCCGCTCCGACCCTGTCCATCTTGTTGACGAAGCAGACGCGGGCAACGTGATACCGGTCGGCTTGCCTCCAGACCATCTCCGACTGCGCCTCAACGCCCGCCACGGCGTCGAGGATGACGACGCCGCCGTCGAGGACGCGGAGGCTGCGCTCAACCTCTGCAGTGAAATCCACATGTCCGGGCGTATCGATGATGTTGATGCGATGGTCGGCCCAGTGGCACGTCGTGGCGGCTGCCATGATGGTGATGCCGCGTTCCCGTTCCTGGTCCATCCAGTCCATCACGGCGGTGCCCTCATCCACACCACCGATCTTGTACGTTCGACCGGTGTAGTGAAGGATGCGCTCGGTCACGGTGGTCTTACCGGCATCGATATGGGCAATGATGCCGATATTCCGGACCCTCTCCATAGCAAATGAGCGCGTCATCGCTTTGACCGTAGACTCAAGAACAGCTCTAACTGCAGCCATATCACCAGCGGTAGTGCACGAAGGCCCGGTTGGCATCGGCCATTCTGTGAATCTCTTCCCGCTTCCTTACGGCAGAGCCCTTGCCCTGCACGGCATCGACGAGTTCGGCAGCGAGCTTCTCCTGCATCGACTTGCCGCTGCGCGTCCTGGCGGCGGTGATGAGCCACCTCATCGCAAGAGCGCGGCCTATGCGCCTGTCGACTTCCATCGGCACCTGATATGTCGCACCGCCGACCCGGCGTGGTTTCACGCGGATGAGAGGCGTTGCGCTGTCGACAGCCTTCTCCAGGACCTCGATCGGCTCGGTGTTCGCCTGCTGAGCGGCCAACTCCATCGCGCCGTAGACGATGCTCTCGGCGGTTGCCTTCTTGCCTCTGAGCATCACCCGGTTGACGAACTTGGCGACATCTACACTGCCGTACTTGGCGTCCGGCAGTACCACGTGCTTGTTGACTCTCTTCGCTCTTCTGGGCATGTTCTCACACCTCGATGGACGCTACTGCGGGCGCTTGGCGCCGTACAGGCTTCTGCCCTGCTTGCGGTTCTGGACACCCTCGGTGTCAAGCACTCCGCGCACGATGTGATAGCGGATGCCGGGGAGGTCCTTCACTCTGCCGCCTCTGATGAGAACGACGGAGTGTTCCTGCAGGTTGTGACCCTCCCCCGGGATGTAGGCATTCACCTCAAGCTGATTCGTCAGCCGAACGCGAGCTATCTTGCGGAGAGCCGAGTTCGGCTTCTTGGGGGTCACGGTCTTCACCTGGATGCAGACCCCTCGCTTGAAGGGCGAACCCTTCGTCCAGACCGTCCTGGTCCTCGACGCATTCTGGATGTAGTGCAGCGCGGGAGCCTTCGTCTTCGAGACGATCTTCTTCCTGCCTTTTCTCACGAGCTGATTGATGGTCGGCATACGTACCACACCTCACTATATCTGGGCAATCAAAAGAGCCGGCTAGCCAAGCCGCGGGTCCGCTCCACACGAGCCCCGGCCCTAACTAGCTGGCTCTGTGCAACGAATCGAAGAGCAACCGGTGCTTTGCAGCTAACTCCGACGGTACACTTTATCACTGGGCAACGTACTTGTCAAAGGACGACGATG
>CAZVCS010000102.1:0-6754 GCA_964625765.1 uncultured Dehalococcoidales bacterium
CTTCCCCGAAGCGGTTGGCCAGAAGCTGCAGCCCGACAGGGAGGCCGTCGGCAAATCCGCATGGCAGCGACATCCCCGGTATGCCGGCGATGTTCACCGGCAGGGTGAAGACGTCGCTCAGATACATCTGGATGGGGTCGTCGGTCTTTGATCCCAGGGGGAAGGCGACCGTCGGTGACGTGGGAGTCGCCAGCACGTCATACGAACGGAATGCCTCGTCGAACTCCGCTCCGATGAGGTAGCGGACCTTCTGGGCCTTCAGGTAGTAGGCGTCGTAGTAGCCCGAAGAGAGCGCGTACGTGCCAAGCATGATGCGGCGCTTGACCTCGGCGCCGAACCCGGCCCCGCGGCTGGCGATGACCATCTCCTCTGCAGTCGCTCCGTCGCGAGACAGACCGTACTTGACGCCGTCGAAGCGCGCCAGGTTGGCGGAAGCCTCGGATGGGGCGATGATGTAGTACGCGGCGAGGGCATAGGTCGTTGACGGGAGAGAGACGTTCCAGTCCACACTCGCCCCAAGGCTCTCGAGCAGGCGGATGGCATCCTCGACACTGCGTCGCACCGCATCCTGCATCCCGTCTATGAAGTACTCGCGCGGGACGCCGATCCTGAGTCCACGGAGGTCGGTCTTGAGAGCGGAACGGTAGTCCGGGACCGGAACCGGCGATGACGTAGCGTCCATCTCACAGTGACCGGCGATGGCGTTCATCACGATGGCGCAGTCCTCGGCGTCGCGCGTGAACGGACCGATCTGGTCGAGAGAACTGGCGAAAGCGACGAGACCGTACCGGCTGACGCGGCCGTAGGTCGGCTTCAGGCCGACCACGCCGCAGAACCCCGCCGGCTGTCTGATGCTGCCGCCGGTGTCGGAACCCAGGGTGAACGGCGCCTCGCAGCACGCAGCAGCTGCCGCCGAACCGCCGCTGCTGCCCCCCGGGACGCAATCCAGCCTCCACGGGTTCGCCGTTGTGAAGTAGGCGGAGTGCTCGGTCGAGGACCCCATCGCGAACTCGTCCATGTTGGACTTGCCCAGGAGAACCGCGTGCTGGCCGCGCAGCCGGCGGATGACGGTAGCGTCGTACGGAGGCACGAACCCCTCGAGGATGCGCGAGCCGCAGGTGGTGGAAACGCCCCTGGTGCAGAGCACGTCCTTCGAGATGTACGGAATGCCGGTAAGGGGCGCCGCGCTGCCCGATGCCAGCACCCGGTCGGCCTCCTCGGCCTCTCGGAGCGCCTCGTCCTCGCAAACGGTGAGGAGGGCGCGCACCTGTGGTTCCAGGAGGCGGATGCGGTCCAGACACGACCGCGTGTACTCGGCGGACGAAAGCTCCCGTCGCCTGAGCAGGGCCTGAGCCTCATGGATGGAGAGTTCGCATGGAGCATTGGCAGGCATCTTGCTCGTCCTTATCGGCCGCACGCAGGAGCGGCGCCCTACTCGAGAATCGGTGGTACGCGCAGGCACTCGTCCTGCCTGCGAGGCGCGTTGGCAATCACCTCTTCGACCGGGAGCGATGGCCGCGGCGTATCGTCGCGGGCGACGTTCTGCAGTAGACTTGCGTTGGCAGCCGCAGGTACGCGGTCGGTGTTCAACTCCTGCAGCGCCCGGAAGTGGTCGAGAATCACCGAGAGGTCGGTCGCGTATCGCGCAATCTCGGCGTCGCTCAACGCAAGACGCGCAAGTCGCGCTATGTGGCGTACTTCCTCGTTGCTCAGTGCCATGCTTCGTACGTGCCGGCCCATTGTACCATCGGCCTCCGGAGGCCGCAATCGCCGAGTGTTCCTTGCGGACCTGTGGTTGGTGCACGTATAATCGTTCAGTCTTGGATGGGTAGATCCGAAGGCATAGGAGGACCATTCCGTGGAGTCATACGCGCCAGAGATGATTCGCAACGTCGCCCTGCTTGGCCACTACAATGCCGGGAAGACGACGCTTGCGGAAGTGATGGCGTTCCGCTCAGGCGCCATCAGCCGGCTCGGCAATGTGGACGACGGCACCAGTGTCTCGGACTACGACCCCAGTGAGACCAGCCGGCACATGAGCATCAATCTCGCCGTGCTGCCCCTCGAGTGGAAGGGCTTCAAGGTCAACCTCCTTGATGCGCCGGGCTACGCGGATTTCTTCGGCGAGGCGGTGGCCGCTATGCGTGTGTCGGATGCGGCGGCAATCGTCGTTTCCGCTTCCAGTTCCGTGGAAGTCGGCACTGAACAGGCGTGGAGCCACGCACGCGAGCTGAATCTGCCGACGATGCTCGTCATCACCAAGATGGACCGGGAGAACGCCGACTTCACAAAATGCATGGCTGCGATCCGGTCGAAGCTCTCCTCACGATGTGTTGCGGTGCAGCTCCCTATCGGCGCCGAGGCGGGATTCAAGGGCTTCGTCGACCTCGTCACGCTGCGAGCGTATCTGCCCGAAGGAGAAAGCGACGTGCCGGCGGACCTCAAGGATGCGGCCGCGTCTCTGCGTGAATCCCTCATAGAGGCGGTCGTTGAGGCGGACGATACCCTGATGAACAAGTACCTCGAGGGGACCGCGCTTTCAACCGAGGAGGTGGCCTCGGCCGTTCGCCTGGCGACGGCGCAGGGCATCGCCATGCCGGTCGTCGTATCATCGGCGCTGAAGGGTGTCGGTGTCGAGGCCGTCCTCGATACCATCTGCGCCTGTCTTCCGTCTCCGGCTGCGCGACAGGTTGCCGCGTCTCAACCCGTGCCGTCAGGCACGGGCCCTCTCGCCGCACTCGTCTTCAAGACGACCGCCGATCCGTTCACCGGCAAAGTGAGCTACTTCCGCGTCTATTCCGGCGAAGTGGCAACCAACTCCCAGGTACTGAATGTCAGCAAGGGCGCCACCGAGCGTATCGGCCAGCTCTTCCTGCCGTTGGGAAAGCAGCAGGTGACCGTCGCCAAGGTGACCGCCGGCGACATCGGCGCCGTGGCCAAACTCGGCGTGACCGGCACCGGTGACACCCTGGGCGCCAAGGACCAGCCCGCGCTGCCCGGCATCGCTTTCCCCAAGGCAACCTACACCATGGCGGTGGAGCCGGAGACCAAGGGCGACCTGGACAAGATGAGCACCATTCTGCCTCGCATGCTTGAGGAGGACCCGGTGCTTCAGCTCAGGCGCGACGCCGATACGGGCGAGTCGCTCATCACGGGCGTCGGCGATACCCACCTCGAGGTCGTCAAGGACAAGATGACCCGCAAGTTCGGCGTGAAGGTGGTTCTCTCCACCCCCTCCGTGCCCTACAAGGAGACCATCACCGTCCCGACGAAGGCCGAGTACAAGCACAAGAAGCAGACCGGTGGTCACGGCCAGTACGGCCATGTGATGCTTGAGTTGCAGCCCCTGCCAAAGGGCGGCGGTTTCGAGTTCGAGGTGAAGGTCGTCGGCGGCTCCATTCCCTCGAACTTCATACCGTCGGTCGAGAAGGGCGTCAACGAGGCGCGCCATGAAGGCGTTCTTGCCGGCTTCCCGCTAGCTGACATAAAGGTCATCCTCTACGACGGCAGCTTCCACCCGGTCGATTCTTCCGATATCGCCTTCAAGATTGCCGCCGCGCAGGCTCTGAAGAAGGGGCTGCAGCAGGGGCAGCCGGTTCTTCAGGAGCCCATCATGAATCTCACGATACGTGTCCCCGAGGGCATGACGGGAGATGTCATCAGCGACTTGAACACGAAACGCGGCCGGGTATTCGGCATGAATCCGGAACACGGCTACAACGTCATCAACGCTCAAGCGCCATACGCCGAACTGCTCCGGTACGCCATCGACCTGCGGTCGATGCTCCAGGGCCGCGGGGATTTCGACATGGAGTTCAGTCACTTCGAGGAAGTGCCTGCTCACCTGGCGCAGAAGATCATCGCGCGACGGGCGGAGAAGGCTGAGTAGGGGCGGATACCGATCGCTCACTGACACGAACAGAAGCGGCGCGGTCCTCCGGGACCGCGCCGCTTCGCTGTCTCGATTCAGAGCCTGCTCAATCTGCGGTCAGTTCGCGTACCTTCGCCGTGAATGCCGGAAGCACGTCTTCGAAGCGCCCCACCACGCCGAAGGTCGCCTCGCGGAAGATGTTGGCCTCGGCGTCCTTGTTGATGGCGACGATGGTGCGTGAGCCGCTGCACCCGGCCATGTGCTGACTCGCGCCGGAGATGGCCACCGCGACATACAGGTCTGGCGCCACGATCTTGCCGGTGAGACCGATGTGCATCGATTCGGGGGCCCAGCCGTTGTCACAGGGCGGTCGCGACGCGCCGACGGCGCCGTGCAGTGCGTCGGCCAGGTCCTTGAGCAGTCCTGTGAACGGCGCTGGACCGGCGGTTCCTCTGCCGCCACTGACAACCACGGCTGCATCCTCGAGCTTGACTCCCTCGACCACCTGCTGCACGCGTTCCGTAATCTTGAGCTTCGAGACGGGCGCGGCAACCTTGAGTGGAACCGTCTCCGCGGTCCGTCCCGCGACTGCTTCACCTGCGGACACTGCCTTGGGCCGGACAGTGGCGACCTGCGGCAACGAGGCGGCGGCAAACTCGGCAAGCGCGTTGCCACCGTACACAGGCTTGACCATCGCAAGAGCCTTCGTCGCCGAGTCGACACGAACGTCAACGCAATCAGTGGCGGCCGCAACCTTCAAGCGAAATGCCAGGCGGGGACCGAGTTCCCGGCCGATCGCCGTGTGGCCGATGAGGACGATGGCCGGCCGGCAGGCGTCAACTGCCGCAACGGCGACGGCCAGATGAGCCTCGGTGGATGAGCCTGACTGGCTCCCCTCGGGGAGTAGCACGCGACCGGCTCCGCGGGCGGCAGCTTCTGCGGTCAAGGCGGGAGGCGCGTCAGGCGGGAGCACGCACGACAGCGTGTGACCGAGGTCGGCGGCGAGCTTGCGTCCGCATTCGAGAAGCTCGCAGGTTGTGCTGCTGAGCTTCGTCCCGGCGGATTCCGCGTATACCAGTACACCTTTGTAGTCTTCCATTGTGACCTCCTTGCACGCGAACGTGCCTCTAGATAACCTTGGCCTCGCGCAGTCTCTGAGCCAGATTAGCGCCGGCCTCTGCCGGCGTCTCACCGGCGATAATCTCACACCGGGCTTCCTTGACGGGCTGGAACAGACGGCTGAGCTTGAGCTTTCTGCCGGCGGCGCCGACCGATGCCGGTTCGAGGCCGAGGTCGGCAGGGCTCCACACGACCGGCTGCTTCCTGGCCGCAGCCATGATGCCCTTCAGCACGGCATAGCGCAGGTTGCCAAGTTCGCTGGTCACCGTGATGACGGCAGGCGTTGGCACTTCGACCACCTGGTATCCGTCAGCAATGACCTGCTCGACGCGGAGGCCTCCCTCGATTGCTTCCACCTTGCGGGCCAGTGTGACGAGTGGCCAGCCCAGCAACTCCGCGATGCCGGCGCCAACCTGGCCGGCGTCCCAGTCGGAGGACTGTCGGCCACAGAAGACGACGTCGCAGCCACCGAGCTTCTCGATGGCCTTGGTCAGGGCGAAGGCCGTGGTCCAGCTATCCGAATCCTCGAACGCCTCGTTCTCGAGCAGGACCAGCTCGTCGCCGCCAACCGCCAGTGCTTTCTTGATGACGTCGCGAACGAGCTTGTTGCCGAGACTGATGACCGTGACCTTGCCGCCGACGGCATCGCGCAACCGCAGGGCAGCCTCGAGCGCGAACTCGTCATACTGCCCTATGACCGGTTTGATGTCCGCCGGCAGTGTCATGCGTTTCGTTGCCGGGTCAATCTTGAAAGCGGTCGGAGACGCCTCCGGGTCAAGCACCTGCTTGCAGCACGCGACCATTCTGAGTTCAGGCATTGACCAACCTCCTTCGTTCAGTTTGCCTGTTCCTGCGACGGAGACTCGAGCAGCTTCATCGCAGCGCGGAGGCGCCGCAGACACCGTTCGGCTCCGAGCACTTCCATGGTCTGAAACAGCGGGGGCGCCGCGGTTCTTCCCGTGACGGCGACCCTCACGACGCCGAACAAAGTCTTCGTGGAACCTCCCGGTTCCTCACCGAGAGGTCGGATGAGGTCCTCGAGGTGCTGAACATCCCACCGGGGCGCAGCCTCCATGACCGACAGGACCCGGCCGAGCACGGCACGAGCAGAGGCGGCATCGAGTCCCTTGATGACCAGCAGGGACGGAGGGTATGAGAGCTCATCGATGAAGAAGAAGCTGCACAGGTCACCCAGCTCGGACAGGACCCGGGTGCGCTCCTGAACCAGCGGAGTCACTTTGCGGACATAATCCTGGTCGAGTGGTCTGGCGACCTCGGCGGGCAGGTCGCGCTCAAGGAACGGCAGTGCGCGTTGCGCGAACTCCTCGGAGTCGAGCGTGCGGATGTACGTGCCGTTCATCCAGTCAAGCTTGGGAATGTCGAACACGGCTGCGGTCTTGCCGACACGTTCGAGCGTGAAGTTGGCGACCAGTTCGGCCCTGGTGAACAGCTCCGTCTTGTCGTCCAGTGACCACCCCAGGAGGGCGAGGAAGTTGACCACGGCCTCGGGAAGGTAGCCCTTCTCCCGGTACTCTATGATGGTGGTTGCCCCGTGCCGCTTCGACAGCTTGGACTTGTCAGGGCCGAGAATCATCGGCAAATGAGCAAATGCGGGCGACTCCCACCGGAACGCCTGGTAGAGCATCGCGTGGAGCGGTGTGCTCGAAATCCACTCGTCGGCTCGCAATACGTGGCTGATGCCCATGTAGTGGTCGTCCACCACGTGTGCCAGATGGTACGTAGGGTAGCCGTCCGATTTCAGCA
>CAZVCS010000103.1:0-6720 GCA_964625765.1 uncultured Dehalococcoidales bacterium
GGCCAGCCGGGGCTGCGACTCGCACTCGTCTCGACGTTCGTCGTCATCGCAGCCGTCGGCCTCGTCTGGAGAGCCGGGCTGCTGTCAATGCTGCCCGGCCAGCCAGCCGCGGGCACGCCGGCAGGCGTGGTGAGCGACAACGGACTGGTTCCTCCGGCGGCGCCGGCTGCGGGAGAGCCGGCTGCGCTGATGGCCCCCCAGGGCGAAGAAGACGCCTCTCAGGAGGCGCGGGCGATGACGCCGCTCGCAGTGCAGGGCTACGTGGCGCCGACAAACACGTACGGAGACAGGATAGTCGTGTCTCTCCTGTTCTCAAACAGCGGGACTGAAGGCATGATGCTGTCACCATTTCCCCCCGAAGTGAGCATCCGAGACGTCGCGAACGAGCAGACGGTGTATACCTTCGCCCCCGGGACTTCGCAGCTCGCGCTGTCGAGCATGGAGTCCACGACGTACGACATCTCGTGGGACCAGAGGGACAACGACGGTGCTCAGGTCCTTCCCGGCACGTATGCGGTTGACGTGTGGGCGATGCAGTCCCGTCTCGAAAAGGGGATTGCCGGAGAATCGCCCGCTGCGCCAGGAGTCGTCACTTTCGAGGTGCTGCCCGAGGAGGACACCGCGTCAGCGGCCGATTCAGGCGCGACAAACTCATGAATGCAGCGACCGTCAGGTTGATGCGTGATAGACAGGGTTGGCCGACCCATATACGGCCAGGAGGAATACGAATGGAGACCAGACCGAACAAGCTCATGCTCGCAGGGTTGGCGCTTGCCCTTCTCGTGCCGGTGCTCGCACTGGCAGGATGCGCTCAGGCTCCCGCCGGGAACGCCCCGGTGGTGAACGTCGGCTATCAGCAGGAAGGCATCTGGGTGAACGGGCGAGGCGAGGTCCAGGCGATCCCGGACATCGCGACGCTGAACCTGGGCGTCCAGGCGCAGGCAGTGACCGTGGCCGAGGCCCAGGCGCAGGCGCAGCAGGCCATGGAGAAGGTCATGGCGGCGCTCAAGAGCCTCGGAGTGGCCGACAAGGACATCCAGACCACGGGATTCAACATCTGGCAGCAGACACGGTGGGACCAGAACAACCAGGAAGAGGTGGTCATCGGCTACCAGGTCTCGAACAACATCCAGGTCAAGGTCCGCGACGTTGACACGACCGGCGCAGTGCTCGATGCTGCGGTCATGGCCGGCGGCGACAACATCCGCGTGAACGGCATCCAGTTCGAAGTCGACGACCCCTCCGAGTACCTCGAGCAGGCCCGCGTCAAGGCCGTTGCTGAGGCCAAGGCGAAGGCGGCACAGCTTGCCAGCCTCGCAGAGGTCAAGCTGGGCAAGGCGATCTACATCACCGAGGGCTATGAGGTGCCAGTCGTCTACCCGCTCCGCGCCTACGACATGAAGGAGTCTGCCGCTGCCGGGGGAACCCCCGTGAGCGCCGGAGAGACCACCATTGTGGCCACCGTGCAGATCGTCTACCAGATTGCGTAGCTGCTGTTCCGGGGACACCGTTTGAAAGGGGCTGCTCTCGCAGCCCCTTTCCCGTTGAACTGGCCGCCAGGGCAGGGAGGCCGCCATCACGCAGACAGACACGCCTTGAATGCCGGGGAGTGATGGTAGATACTGTCACCGCACGCCGTTGCGACAACGCCGTCGCAGCACAGAATCGAAAGGAACGAGGGCACATGCGCGAAGAGAGGTCTGCAGTCCAGAAGTACGCCACGATGCTGCTCATCTGGCTCGTCCCGGTAGGCCTGATGGTCGCCGCCGTTGTCCGCCCGGTGGAGGGGCTGACACGCGACCTGTTGATGCTCCCGGCAATCGTGATGCTCTTGTATGCGGCCTTTCTGGTCACTCCCCTGTTCAGCCCAATCCGGAACGCCGACTTCTTTGACGATCTCCCGTCTCAGATCGGGAGGATCATCGACTCACGGAGGGCACGAAAGGACGCGCGTGAGCTCATCAAGCTCTACGACGGAGACCGGTTGCCGAACGTGTACGAGATGAAGGAGTTGACGCGCTTTCAGAGGGGTCTGCTGCAGACGTGCGAGACGCTCAAGTCCCACTCCGAATGGCACGCCAGCAACGCTCAGGCGTCCCGCGACCTGCTCGACCGGCTCGAGGCGCTCATGCGCGCGCAAGAGCCTCAAGAGCCGGAGGAGAAACCTGCAGCGGGCAAGCGGCAGAAGGGTCCGAAGAAGTAATCCGGCAGCCGGGCGACGGCTGCCTCACACGGATTCGAAGCTGGCCGCGAGGAGCGCGCCCATCAGCGCGCAGACCGCCAGGACATGGCCCGTGAGATGGAGTCTGGCGCCAGTCGTAGCTTCTCCTTTGAGCCAGACCCGTGCGCAGAGGACAACCGACAGCAGCGTGGCGAAAGCGCACAGAAGCAGGCCGAGCCTGGCCGGACGTGAGGCGAGCGCAGCCAGCAGCCGGTCGACAGCCTGACCCTGCCCCGAGAGCAGCGCTCCGATAGCCACCGCTATCAGCACCAGCGTGACCAGGAAGGGCACTGCGGCGGCTGACAGCCGTGCCCTGCCGATGAGTCCGGTCGGACCCTCGCCATGTGTCCCTCGAGCCGCGTATCGCACCGCCCAGACCATCATCGACGCGAACAGCAGCACGAGAAGCAGAAGCGCGAGAACGACGTTCAGCACACGCCACTCCCTGCCGGCGGCCGCGTGGCGAAAGCGCCGGGCTCGTCCCACGGACATGCGGACATCCTTCCGCCCTTCGCACCATCACCGCGCCGAGGCGCACTGTCCATACGAAGGGACTGTAGGTGCTGCGACCTGCCGTGTCAAGCGTTTGACACGGCAGGCGCTGGAGGCTACTCTGCCGTGCATTCCGGCGCATGAGCGCCACGGCGGGAGGAGCCACAGCATGTCAGTCCCGGTTGAGAGGGTGCAGACCACGGGCGATGTCTCGAGCGACGTGAAAGAACTGGTGCGGCGCATGGGTGGCATAGGGCGTTTCGTCCGCCCCGGCGAGCGAGTGCTCATCAAACCGGCCTGCAACAGTCCGTTCGCCTTCCCCGCCACCACCGACCTCGACGTCATCGGCACGATGGTGGAGCTGCTCCGGACGGTGACGGACCACATCGCCGTGGGAGACTCCTCAGGCTTCATCCACAAACCGACGCAGGTTGCCTTCGACGGCATGGGACTGACCGCGCTTGCTGCACGGATGAACGTACCGCTGATCGACTTCGACGCCCACGAATGGACCACGCATCGGAACCCACGGGCGGCACGGCTCAAGGAGGTCCGGCTGACGTCCAGGCTGGCCGAGTTCGACCGGCTCATCTTCCTGCCCACCATGCGGACCCACGCCTGGGCACGGATAACGATGGCGCTGAAGCTGGGGATGGGACTCGCACCGGTGCCGGACCGGAAGAACATGCATCGCACGGCGCTGGAGGAGATGCTCGGAGAGCTGAACCTCTACTTCGCACCGGACCTCATCATCCTCGACGGCCGCAAGTGCTTCGTCAACGGGGGCCCTGACAGCGGAGACGAGCGGGAGCCCGGCGTGCTGCTCGCTTCCACCGGCCGCGTCGCCATCGACACGGAGGCGGTCAGTATCCTCAAGGCTCTCGGGGCGTACGGTCTCGAGATGCCAGCGGAAGAGGTGCCGATGATCCGCACTGCCCGGGAGCTTGGCGTCGCATAGCCTCACCGTCCGACGAACACGAATCGTGAGTGCCCGGCCGGGCCGCATCGTCCGCCCCATCGCAGCAAGTGCAACCAGCCGGGCCGTTGTATAGTCCACTCTATCCTGATAGCATTCTACAAGCATCGGAGCGGGGCCGAGAGAAGTGCGGCGCTTCGGCTGAGGCGCGCCTCGCGAACGGCGAGCTATTGACACGGCGTTGTATGGCACCTAGCATACGGATGCTCCGTTCGCCCAGGCGGGTATCGAGAAAGGCCATGCAAACAACCCGGATTCGACACGTGCCGATCCTGCTGCTGCTCGTGGCAGCGCTGGCGTTCGCCAGCCTTCCGGGAGCAACGGCGCTGGCGTCGGACGACTCGACCTCCGAGTGGACGAGAGTCGACACGCCCTCTCACGACGGCCTCGTTGTTGTCCCCGGGTCCGACATCATCGACTTCGCGGTGGCGGGCCCCGACGGAGACACGCTCTACGCCATCGGTCTCTGGTACGACGAGTGCCTCGACCCGGGTGACTATCAGTACTGGGCCGACGGAGAGAACGTTCTCGAAGAACGCCTCGTTCCCCGTTTCTGGAAGTCCTCGGATGGTGGTCGGACCTGGAAGGACCACACGGCCCAGGTACAGGACGCGTCAGACCTACCTGCGGGTGAGGAGTTCGTGTTCTTCTCGGCGGTCGCGGCAGCGCCCGACGACGCGGACTTTGTCGTCGTGGCCGGCTACGACGACGATAGCGACGTCATGATCGTCGGTTCCACCAACGGCGCCGACAGGTTCTACTCGACAGGGTGTGGAGACATCCCCGGTGAGGTGCTCTGCCTCGCCGTGTCTCCACAGAAGGACGATGTCCGGCAATTGGCCGCGGGCACGAAGGACCTGGTCGACGGCGGCCGCGTCTGGAGACTTGAGGTCGGCGGCTTCTGGCGCGGCTACTGGGATGACACGAGCGATGACGATGGCTGGCTCGACGCGCCCGCGTGGGATAGTGCTGACGACGTGTTCGCTGTCACATCGCTCGCGTTCTCGCCGAACTTCGACTACGACGAGACCGTCATCGGCGTGGCGCTCGGCCTCGGGTTCTCACCGGAGTTGGCGGCATCGCCGATGGTTCCGGACCCCATGGGCTACGGCGCCGGCTTCTACCCGGCGTACTACTACTTCGCGGGCAACTGGAACGAGACGAGCGCGTGGAACGGTGAGGCATCGTTCGACGGCTACCCGGGCATGTTCGCGGCCGGCGAGCTTCTGCTCTTCGCTTCCGCCTACTACACGGGCGCGTGGACGGAGTTCTTCGAGTCGCCATTCCTCAGAATGGCCACGGACATCGCCCTGCCGTGGGACTTCACCGGAGAGGATGCCACGGACAGGACGGCGCTCGTTTCCGTGAACGGTTCGCTGGCGCCAGCGGCTGCGGGCATGCCGTTTGCGGAGGGCGGCTACGTCTTCCTGATGATGGACATGGCGCCCGCCTTCGAACTGCTGAACAAGGACGGAAACCCCTTCGTATCGAGCGTTGCCTATCACGGCTCGGTGTCGCTTCTGGGCGATTGTCTAGTCGGGCTTGCGTTCCCTCAGGGATGGGACTCGGCCAACATCAGGGATTGGTACGAGACCGGTGAACCCCCTCTGCCGTGTTGCACCGGGACATCGGTTCTCTATCGAGACACTCCCATCGGCCGCAATCCCTGTTGCCCGGAGGGCTGGTTGCGTGCACAGAAACCGCCCACCGGCCAGTTCAATGCGCGAGTAGCCTTCGACCGCGACGGCGAGGTTGCGTGCGCATCGACCGGAGGATACTCATACCGCGCGGATGGCGACTCCGGATGCTACCGCTCCGACGAGAGTGCGTTCTCGCTCTCAAGCGACCGAGGGGCCTGCTGGAACCAGTCGGGCCTCATCGACACGGACATCGACTTCATCGCCGATGTCGCCGTCAACGGCGGCTGCGGGAACCTCCTCATCGCAACGATCAACGAGCTCGATGAGGGGGAGTGCTGTGACTGCGACAGCGTCTGGCGTAGCGACGACGGCGGCGAGAGCTACCTCCGCATCTGGAGCGGGGCGCTTGAGGGCAACTTCCGCGAAGGCGGCGAGTGGGCGGTGCTGTCGCTTCCACCGCAGGAAGTCGACGATATCGTCACCATCTACATGGCCGACCTCGGCACCGACACGGTCTACTACGCGACCTTCGGCGGTCTCTGCCGCTGGGAGTCCCGCAGAACCACACTCGATGACATAGTCGACATCGCCGCCGCGGACGACGCAACCGTGTACGCGCTGGACAGGGACGGACACGTCTCGAAATCGTCGACCCGCGCCCGCCGCTGGACTGAGCCCGAAGACTCGAAGGTCAGCGATGACGCGGGCGAACGCGCGCACGATATCGCCGTCCGGGGTGACTGGATCCTGGTCGGCGGCGACAAGGGTGACGTGACGTACTCCGCCGACGGAGGCGACTCTTACCGGCTGCTTGACGACGTCGGAGAAGGACAGGTTCGCCTGGCATTCGACTCGTACTTCGACGAAAATAGCTACCTCTACGCCGCAGTCGCGGGTGAGGACCGCGGCATTTACCGCACCACCATCGAGGACGCAGCCTTCGAGAACATGGACGCGTGCGAGTACGACTATTGGGGCATCGTCATCTCCGACGCTGACGGGAATCCGGAAACCAGCGCCTCCACCGGCGGCGTGCTCTATGCGTCCTACTCCGGCGGCAACTGCACGGCAAGCGGCGTGGCGCGCATGCTGAATCCGGCCTCGGCGCTCTGCTGCGACAGCCTCTCCTGGGACTACCTCTGGGAGAACCTCTGGAACGAGGCCCAGTTCGCCGTCCAGCCCGACGGACTCGACATCTGCGGCTGCCACACAGCCGACACGGACGCCACGCTGTATGCCATCGACGCCCATCCCTACTACGATGACTGGGATGCCTGCTACGAAGAACTGGCCGAGCCGGTCGTTGGCCGGCTGTGGCAGTACACCGACTGCTTCGGCAAGGGCGGACCGGCTCTCATCGGCGTCGCCAACGGCGCCACCATCCCCTCCGA
>CAZVCS010000104.1:0-6550 GCA_964625765.1 uncultured Dehalococcoidales bacterium
GCATGACCAGACAGATCGCGGATGCCGTCTATGAGGCGCTCGAACCGGACGGCGCCGGGGTGATTATCGAAGCTGAGCACCTCTGCATGGTGATGCGGGGCGTGCGGAAACCCGGAAGCAGCATCGTCACATCGGCAGTCAGAGGCTCATTCCGGAGCAGGGTCGCGACGCGGAACGAGTTCCTCGCGCTCATCCGCGGCAAGTAGCATGCTCAGGGGCGAGACAGAGCGCCCGCGGTGAGAGCCAGCGTCCGGCGCTACGTCGCCAGCGCCTCCCAGACCACATCGCCGAACCGGAAGACGGGACCGTCCCGGCACACCTTCACCCGGCCGTGGACGGAAGGGATCGAGCAGGCGTAGCAGGCGCCGACACCGCAGCCCATGCGCAACTCGAGGGAGACCTGCGCATCGAGCAGCCGCCGGACAGCCGCGGGATTGAGCGAGACTCCGGCCGGAGCTGTTCCACCGTCGCTCCGCGCGGCGCACCGGTGTGCTGCCAGGCACATTCCCACCGGCCCACAGATGTAGACACGGTCGGCCCACTGCAGGTGCGGCAGTGCCACCTCGAGCGCCAGACCGTGGATGCCGGCGGAACCGTCATCCGTGGCCGTGAGGCGGCGGGTGAACACGGACGCCATGCTCTCGGATGTCAGCAGGCGCCGCAGAGCCTCGTCCGGTTCATACAGCTCGGAGCCCGAGCGCGCCCCCTGCACGAGGAGGACATCGTGCGAGCCACTGAGTCGCGCCCCGAGGAAGCTCAGGGGTGCGATTCCCAGTCCTCCTGCCAGCAACAGAACACGCGACGGCGCATCTGGAGCAGTGAAGCCGTTTCCCAGGGGACCGGTGACACTTACGGCGTCGCCCGCCTTTCGCGCCGCCAGCCACGTCGTACCCTGGCCGGCAGTACGGAAGAGCAGCGCGATATGCCGTCCGTCGGAGGCGTGGACGCTCAGCGGGCGCCTCAAAGGCAGGTCGCCACAGCGAACCATGACGAATTGCCCGGGCCGCGCCGCCGATGCAATCGCCGGCGCTTCGAGGATGACGAGTCCGGCATCCGGGCCGGGGCGCGCGGTCGACACCACATGCGCCGTTTGCTGCAGCACTACTTTCTCCGCCTCACGTACGTCTCGAGCCTCTCCACGCTGTAGGGCCGTCCCGAGGCACTCACCGCGTCGAGCGCCACTCGCAGCGTATCGAGTGACGTGTAGCACGGCATCCTGCGCTCGACTGCCGCCCGCCTGATGGCGAATCCATCTTTCAGAGCCAGCCGGCCGCCGGTCACCGTATTGACAACCGCATTCACCGAGCGGCTCCGGATAACGTCCACGACGTTCGGATGGCCTTCGCTCAACTTCTTCGTGACCATCTGTACCGGAAGGCCGAGCGCCGCAATCATGCCGGCGGTCCCCTCGGTGGCATAGAGGCCGTAGCCGAGCTCATGCGCCTTCCTGACGAGCGGCACTGCTTCGGCCTTGTCGCGGTCGGCGATGCTGAGAAGCAGACTACCCTGGGGGCTTAGCATGAGCCCGGACGCAATCAGGGACTTGATCAGCGCGCCCTGGAAATCGAAATCGATGCCCATCACCTCACCGGTCGACTTCATCTCGGGACCGAGGTAGTTATCCACGCCGGTCAGCTTGGACATGGAGAACACGGGCGCCTTTATCCCCACCAGCCGGCTCTTGCGCCACAGTCCTCCCCGGTAGCCTTGTTCTTTGAGCGAGAGTCCGGCCATTATCTTCGTGGCTATCTTCACCATCGGGACCTCGGTGACCTTGGAGATGAACGGCACTGTCCGGCTGCCGCGGGGGTTCACCTCGATGACGAAGACGGACGAACCGCCCGGTTCGCGCACGATGACCATCTGAACGTTGATGAGACCCCTGACTCCAAGAGCAACGCCGATGCGGGTGGTATAGTCCACCATCGTGCTGACCTCGCCCTCGGTCAGGCCGACGCCGGGGTAGACGGCGATGGAGTCGCCGCTATGTACGCCGGCGCGCTCGATGTGCTCCATCACACCGGGGATGAGCACCTCCTGCCCGTCGCAGATGGCGTCGACCTCAACTTCCTTGCCCATCATGTACTTGTCGATGAGCACGGGATGCCCGCTGGCAAGGTCCAGCGCCTGGACGAGATACCGGATGAGCTCGCTCTCGTTGTAGACGATCTCCATGGCCCGGCCGCCGAGAACGTAGCTCGGTCTCACGAGCAACGGATAGCCGAGGTTCTTGGCGACGCCGAGACCCTCCTCGACCGACATGACGCCGGCGCCCGGCGGCTGCGGGATGCCCAGTCGGTCCATGAAGTCCTCGAAACGGCGCCGGTCCGAAGCGATGTCGATGGGGTCGGCGCCCGAGCCGAAGATGGGGAGATTGGCGCGGGACAGGGGACCGGCCAGGTTGATGGCGGTCTGGCCGCCAAACTGGACGATGGAAGGAGATACCTCAGCTCCTTCGTGCTCCAGGATGTCGCGCATGCTCTCTTCGTCGAGCGCCTCGAAGTACAGCCGGTCGCTCGTGTCGAAGTCGGTAGATACGGTTTCCGGGTTGGAGTTGACGATGATGCTCTTGATGCCGAGCTCCTGCAGCGCCCACGCCGAGTGAACGCAGCAGTAGTCGAACTCGATGCCCTGGCCTATGCGGATGGGGCCGCTGCCGATGACAACCGCCTTGCGTTCAGCGAAGGGCACCGACTCATTCTCGCTCTCGTACGTGCTGTAGAAGTACGGCGTCATAGCGTCGAACTCGGCCGCGCACGTGTCCACCATCTTGTACACCGGCGTGATGGACCACTGCTTCCGCAGCTCGCGCACCTGCTCCGGCAACCTGTCCGCAAGCACGCCTATCATCACATCCGAGAAGCCCTTCCGTTTCGCAGCGCGAAGCAGCTCGGGAGTGAGCTCTGAGGAGAGAAGCTCCTTCTCCACGGCGAGGATGTTGCGCAGCTTGCTGATGAACCAGGGGTCGATGCCGGTGCGGCGGCAGACCTCATCGTCCGAAGCACCCTTGCGCAGCACACCCATGAGCGCCCACAGGCGCTGGTCGTTCGGGTGCAGCGGATAGCCGTCGATGCCGGACTCCTTGCCCCAGGCCGGGTCCTCCCAGAGCAGGGTCTTGCGGCCGACCTCAAGCGAGCGCACCGCCTTCTGGAGCGCACCTTCGAACGTCCGCGCGATGGCCATCACCTCGCCCGTGGCCTTCATCTGGCTGCCGATGGCGCGGTCGCCCAGGGCGAACTTGTCGAAGGGCCAGCGCGGAATCTTCGCGACGATGTAGTCGATGGTCGGTTCGAACGACGCGAGCGTCTTGCCGGTCACCTTGTTGGCAATCTCATCGAGCCGCTTCCCGGTGGCTATCTTGGACGAGACACGCGCGATGGGGTACCCGGTCGCCTTGCTGGCGAGCGCCGAGCTGCGGCTGACGCGCGGGTTGACTTCGATGACGTAGTAGTTGGACTTCTCGATGCCGACCTGCTCAGGCGCCCAGTAGCGGGCAACCGTGGGGTGAGGGGACACCGCGAACTGGATATTGCAGCCGCCCTCGATGCCCAAGGCCCGGATGATGCGGATGCTTGCCGAGCGCAGCATCTGGTACTCGCGGTCGTTGAGCGTCTGGCTCGGCGCCACCACGATGCTGTCGCCCGTGTGGACGCCCATCGGGTCCATGTTCTCCATGCAGCAGACGATGATGCAGTTGTCCGCCTTGTCGCGCATGACCTCGAACTCGATCTCTTTCCAGCCGGCCAGGCATCGCTCGACGAGCACCTCTCCGCTCATGGCTGAGGACAGGCCGTTGGCAGTGATGCTCTCCAGTTCCTCCATCGTGTAGGCCATGCCGCCGCCGCTGCCACCAAGCGTGTACGAAGGGCGGACGATGAGCGGCAGACCGATGGCATTCGCGAGCTCCTTGGCCCCTTCGACGGAGTGAACGGTGACACTCTCCGGCACCGGCTCACCGATGCGCAGCAGCAGGTTCTTGAACAGCGACCGTTCCTCGGCGTCTTTGATGGTCTGGATGGGGGTGCCAAGCGAACGCACGTTGTAGCGGTCGAGGACGCCGGCGTCCGCCAGCTCCACCGCCAGGTTCAGTCCCGTCTGACCTCCAAGCGTCGGCAGCAGCCCGTCCGGCCGCTCCTTCTGGATGACGCGCTCGAGGACCTCGACAGTCAGCGGCTCGATGTAGACCACATCAGCGATGCCGAGGTCGGTCATGATGGTGGCCGGATTGGAGTTGACCAGGACCGTGGAGATGCCCTCCTCGCGCAGCGCGCGGCATGCCTGGGTGCCGGAGTAGTCAAACTCCGCCGCCTGGCCAATGACGATGGGTCCGGAACCGATGACGAGCACTTTGGACGGTCGTTCCATTCCACTCTCCTACTCTACGTTGGAATCAGGATGCCGCTCTCCAGCAGGCGCCGGACGGCGGACGGACAGCACGCCGCCGGTGCACCGGGATGCCATGTCCGCCGCGCAGTACGCACAGCAACCGTCGACAATCGTGGCCAGAACGCGCCCACGCAGCCGGCGGCCTTCGAACGCCGAGTTCTTGCCCCCGGAAACGAACCTCGCGCCTTCCACGGTCCATCGAGCTTCCGCATCGAACAGAACAACGTCGACAGGGCGGCCGGGCAGAAGCCCGGAGACCGGCGCGTTGCGCCCCAGCACCGCCGCAGGCCCGGCCGTCAGACACCGCACTACGTGTGACAGACTCAGAGACCCCGCCTCACATAGCGTGAGCATGACGGCCAGTGCGGTCTCGAACCCGCTGATGCCGAAAGCGACGCGGTCGGGTGGCCCGGCCTTGTCGGCAGCGGCGTGCGGCGCGTGGTCGGTGGCGATGGCGTCAATCGCGCCATCAGCAAGGCCGCGTATCACGGCTGCGGCGTCGACGGCAGTGCGCAAGGGTGGGTTCACCTTCGCCATGGGATTGAACCGCGCCGCTCCGCCGTCATCGAGGACCAGGGCATCGGCGTCGGTGAGCATCATATGGTGGGGCGTCGCCTCCGCCGTCACCGGGACGCCCTCGTCGCGGGCGCGGCGTACCAGTTCCACTGCTCGGGCGGTGGTGATGTGGGCGATGTGCACGTGCCCACCTGTGGCGCGCGAGAGCGCGATGTCGCGCTCGACGGCGGCATCCTCGGCAAAGGCTGGCATGCCGCGCAGTCCCAGTCTGTGCGAGACCGCACCCTCGTGCATCACGCCCCCCGTCACAAGCGCGCCGTCCTGGGCATGGTCGATGACCGGAAGGCTCAGCGCCCGGCAGGAGGTCAAGGCCGCTCGCATGATGGCATCGCTGGCGACGTAGTCGCCATCGTCGCTGAATCCCACGGCGCCGTGAGCGGCGAGCGCCTGGCAGTCGACCAGCGCGCTCCCCTTGCGGCCGAGCGTCACCGCGGCGATAGGCAACACACGCACCTGGGCCGATTGAGACACACGCTGCCGAAGGACATCCAGGTGCTCGACGCTGTCGACGACGGGGTTGGTGTTCGGCATGCAGCAGACCGTTCCGAAGCCGCCCGCCGCTGCCGCGGCGGTGCCCGACGCAATGGTCTCCTTCGTCTCATAGCCGGGCTCGCGCAGGTGGCAGTGCAGGTCGACGAACGCCGGGGCAAGCACGAGGCCGCGGCAGTCGACGTGGACCACGCTCTCTCCGGCCGGCAGGCTCCCCTGAACGATGCGCCCGTCACAAACCACCAGGTCGTCGACACGGTCGACGCCGTGTCCCGGGTCAAGCAGCCGGGCGTCATGGAACACAATCGTCTGCATCATGGTCGCAATGCCTCAGGCATCCGCTCCCGCATGGAAGCCATGCGCCTCCGCGGCCTGCGCTGACTCGAAGAGGAGCAGGTTCTCCTCGCGGATGGCGGTCGCCCACCGACTGGTCGCCGGATGGTACTTGCGGCGGCTGGCGGGCTCGTCGAAGGCCTCAGCCGTGGCTACCACCGCCGCGACGACTTCGTGGTCGCAGTACCTGCAGCGGAGCCGGAGCGGGGTCCCGCGTACGATGGAGAACCGCTGCGACAGGTACCTCTGCTCCGACGGCTGGTTAGCGACGCACCGCTCGTTGGGGCACTTGACGCCCGTATCGTGCGTGTAGGGCTGATGAGCGACGGGTCGCCAGTCGTCCTGCGGCCACTCGCGCGGCTGGGCGACGGCGGGGGCGCGACCCATCAGCAGTGAGATGAGCGCCATGCGAACAGGCACCCCGCGGTGCGCCTGCTTGAAATACAGGCTGCGTGGATCCGAGTCCATCTCCAGAGAGAGCTCGTCCACGCGCGGCAGCGGGTGAAGCACGATGCTCTTCTCGAATCCCCTCGTGCGCAGCAGCCGGTGGTCGACCACGGGGTAGCCACCGGGCTTGCCGCCGGGCGCTGACTGCAGCCGCTCTTTCTGCAGCCGGGTGACGTAGAGCGCATCGAGTCCCCGGTCCAGCTCGACCTGCGCGGACAGATGCGGCAACATCGCCAACTGATGAGGGCTCCGAGGGGTGACATACACCGCGTCGACGGGAAGCACGCCCTCCCCTTCCGACTGAGAGAGGACATCGCCC
>CAZVCS010000105.1:0-6547 GCA_964625765.1 uncultured Dehalococcoidales bacterium
CTGGATGGTTTGCTTGCTCTCCTCAGCCGCCTTGAAGCCGACCCGGTGGTCGCCGCCGGCGCCCAGGCCTCGCGTCAGCTTCTCGCCGAGTTGAACCCGCGTGGGTGCTTCGGAAAGGGCCAGCGCCTGAGCGTCGGTGTTCATCGTGATGAACTCGACGCCGCGGATGCCCTCCCTCACCATGCGGTTGATTGCGTTCGATCCGCCGCCGCCGATGCCGATCGCCTTGATCCTGGCCGGGGCGGGGGTGTACGTTGTCTTAGCCATTTCTCCCTCCTTGTCCTACAACGTGTCGCCGCTCAACACTATCCTCGGAAGAGCTTCCGCAGCAGCCTGCCGAGACCTCCGAACATTCCTGACCGCTTCTCCTGCCACGCGGACGGCTCCCGGTTGCGCGCCTGCCAGAGGACGAGACCGAGCGTGGTCGCGTAGGCGGAGTCGCGCAGGATGTCCGTGATGCCGTAGACGCCGCTGCCGAGCGGAGCGCCCCTGCGCACGGGCATCTTGAGCTGCTCCCGGCCGAGTTCAACCAGTCCTGTGAGATTGGCCGTGCCGCCGGTCAGCACCAGACCGCATGGAGCCAGACGCTGGTAGTCGGTGGTGGGCAGTTCAAGCAGGATGAGCTCGAACAGCTCTTCCATACGCGACCGCACGATGTCGCAGAGTTCCCGGTAGGAGGCGGTGTGGCCGTTCTCGATGCCGGTCAACTCCTGCTCCTTGCCTGGTTCGTGTCCGGGCGTCACGTTGCCGTACGTCTTCTTCATACGTTCGGCGACGTGGAACGGAAGTCCAAGCCCGATCGCGATGTCACTTGTGATCTGATATCCCGCCACCGGTACGATTGCGGTGTGGTAGATGTCGCCGTCCTTGAAGACGGCGATGTCGGTCGTTCCCCCGCCGAGGTCGGCCATGATGATGCCGCTCTCGCGCTCCTGCGCTGTCAGCACCGCCTCGCCGCTCGCGAGAGGCTCGAGAATCAGGTCCTCAACCTGCAGCCCGATGCTCCGTATGACCTTCACCAGGTTCTGCACGGAGGAAACCGAGGCCGTGATGATGTGCGTCTCGACGTCCAGTCGCGTTCCGTGCATCCCCACAGGCTGCTTCACGCGCTCTTCGTTGTCGAGCGTGTAGTACCGGGGGATGGCGTGCAGCAGTTTCTTCCCCTCCGGCACCGTCACGCTCTTGGACGCCGCCAGGACCCGCTGCAGGTCGTCTGACCGCACCAGGCGGTCGGAGCGCGGGATAGCCACCACGCCCTTGTTGTTGATGCTACTGATGTGCCGGCCCGTCACGCCAACGTAGACCGAGTCGACGCGTGTGCCACTTATCTTCTGCGCCTCCTGAATCGACGTGGCAATGGCGTCTCTGGCCTCGTCCATGTTGACGACGATGCCTTTGTGCAGACCGTGGCTCGGCACAACGCCTACGCCGAGGATCTCGATGTCATCCTGGCTCCTGACGTTCGCCACGATGGTGGCTATCTTCGTGGTGCCCACGTCAATTGCGGAAATGATGCCTTTGGCCATGTTCACCTCCCTATCATTGCGCCGGTCGCTGAGGCGCAGGTCACGCCTGCGCGAGGCGCTCAGCAATCCTGAGCCGCGCGCTGCGGCTGCGTGGGTTGGAGCCACACTCCAACGAAGTCGGTCGGATGACCTTCTTTGTAATGAGCGAGAGCGACTGCTTCGACGCCTCGCCGCGCATGAACTCCTTCACGATGCGGTCCTCCAGGGAGTGGTAGCTGATGACGACCAGCCTCCCGCCTTCACGCAAGAGGTTCACGGTCTGGCCGAGCGCCAGCTTGAGGTTCTCAAGCTCCCTGTTCACCGCGATGCGAAGGGCCATGAATGTGCGGGTAGCCGGGTGGATCTTGCCACGCCTGCTCCCCAGGACCTGCTGCACCAGGTGCGCAAGTCGTACTGTGGACAGGATCGGCCGGTTCTGCACGATCCTGTGCGCGATCTGCCGGGAGTACCTCTCTTCGCCGTACTCCCACAGGATGCGAGCTATCTCCTGCTCGCTGTAGGTATTGACTATCTCGTCCGCGCCGGCCCCTTCAGATGTGTCGAACCGCATGTCCAGGGGCGCGTCGCGCTGGAAGCTGAAACCGCGCTCGGCAGTGTCCACCTGCATCGAAGACAGCCCAAGATCGAACAGGATGCCGTCGTTCCGCGTGAATCCGTGCGTTCCACAGATGGTCTCGAGCTCGGCGAAGTTGCCGTGCGCCGGGACGAATGCACCGCCGAACTCGACCAGCGCGCCAGCGGCAAGCTCAAGCGCCGAAGGGTCGGCGTCTATGCCAAGCAGCCTGCCCCCCGGCATCGAGTGCTCGAGAATGGCCCGCGCGTGTCCTCCTGCTCCCAGCGTACAGTCGACATAGGAGCCGCCCGGATGGACCAGCAGCCCTTCCAGAGCCTCGGCCGCCATCACCGGGGTGTGGGGCACCGGCGTTATGCCGTGCGCGCTCACGCGCCTCCCATGCTTTCCAGTATCTGTTCCGCCTGCTCTTCGGACGACGCCCGCTCTGTCTTCCAGAGGTCCTCGTTCCACAGCTCGACGGATTGGTTGACGCCGACCACTACCACCGTGTCGCCGATCTCGGCATGCAGTCGTAGAGGCAGCGGGAGCGTGATGCGCCCCTGCTTGTCGAAGATCTCGGAGAACGCAGTACCGAAGATGGCCCGGTTCAGTTTCCGCTGGCTCGACGAGGTCACGGCCTTCGCCGCGAGCTCGTTAGCGAGACGCGTCCACTCGGCCAGCGGGTACGCCCTGATGCATTTCTCAGTGCCCTTGGTCAGGACGACCGTCTCCCGCATGTCCCGACGGAACTTGGGAGGAAGTGGGACCCGCCCTTTGTCGTCTATCTTGTAGACATACTCACCAAAGAACATCCGCTTCTCCCCTGACGAGCCAGCACTCTCCCTTTCTCCCCACTTTTCCCCACTACCGTATTTAAGGCTCTGTATTGGCGTTTGTCAAGTCTCTGCCTCTCCCACAATGGTCATGGTTGCGGCAAACGCAGCGCTCGGCCGAGGCTCAACCGCCGTCAGCATGGCGGCGTCACCGTTTTGCAGCTCGGGTTCAGCACAATACGCATCCTCGCGTCCCCGTTGCCGGGTCGGCGATAGGGGTGGATCGAGAGCTGCGCGCGAATCGCATGCCGCACAGTCGCGCTCCGGAACCTGGCGCAGGGTGTTCGACAAATTCACTTCTGCTCGTGTCTGTGGTAGAATCTTCAGCTTGGTGACCGCCTCCGTGTGGAGTCTCCATGCGCATAGACATCCTGTGCCTGTTTCCAGAGATGTTCGCGTCTCCCTTCAGTCACAGCATCGTCAAGAGGGCGACGGAGCGTGGTCTCGTAGAGGTTGTCACCCATAACATCCGGGATTTCGCGCACGACCGTCATGCGACGGTCGACGATGCTCCCTACGGCGGCGGCGCCGGAATGGTCCTCAAGCCTGAGCCGGTATTCGAGACTGTGGAGCACGTGCGGCAGATAGCCGGCTTTCCGGGGTCGCCTGTCATCTTGCTGACACCCCAGGGACGCCTCTTCTCGCAGGCAGTCGCCGCGGAGTTCTCGGTTCTGGAGCACCTGATGCTCATCTGCGGCCACTACGAGGGAGTAGATGAGCGTGTGGCCGCGTACCTGGCGACCGACCAGTTGAGCATAGGAGACTATGTTCTGACCGGCGGCGAACTGGCGGCGCTCGTGGTGGTCGATGCGGTGGTGCGGTTGATTCCGGGGGTCCTGGGTTCGGATGAGTCAGCGGGCGATGACTCGCATTCCGGAGGATTGCTCGAGTACCCGCAGTACACCCGCCCGGAGCGGTTTCGAGACTGGTCGGTGCCGCCCGTTTTGTTGTCCGGCAACCATGGTGAGATTGCAGCCTGGAGACGTCGACAGTCCCTTCTGCGGACTGCAGCAAGGCGCCCAGACCTGTTGGACCGAGTGACATTGACTGACAAGGAGCGAGCATGGATATCCGAGAACTTGTGAAGCCGGTGGTGAACGAGAACATTCCGCAGATGTCTCCGGGCGATACCGTGAAGGTTGCGCTGCGCGTCAAGGAAGGCGACAGGGAACGCGTGCAGCACTTCCAGGGCATGGTGATTCGAGTTCGGCGCGGCGTTGACGGCGGCCGCTTCACCGTCCGGCGCGTTGCCTACGGAGTGGGCGTGGAGTACACACTGCCGTATCAGTCGCCCCTCATCGAGGGCGTTGAGCTGATCAGGCGCGGCAAGGCCAGGCGGGCCAAGCTCTACTACATGCGGAATCTGAGCGCCAAGCGCGCACGGCTGAAGGAGAAGCGGTCGCCGGTCTCCTCCGCCGAAACCGCCGAAGAGGCCGCCGAGTAGTCCCTTCTCCTGCTGAGGTTGATGCGCTACGCCGAGGTGGCGGTCGACGCCCCCGCGGGACGGTCCACCTACTCGTACGTGGTCCCCGCGGGGCTCGACGTGCGCCCGGGTTCTCTTGTTCGCGTTCCGTTCGGCTCGCGGACGGCGCGCGGGGTCGTCGTCGAGCTGTCTTCGTCGCCCGTTCATGAGGCGACCCGCGCTATCCTCGCCGTCGAAGACGGCTACCGCCTCGCGCCGGAACAACTCGACATCGGAGCGTTCGTCAGTCGGACCTACCTGAGTCCTCCGTTTCCGGCGTTGGCGCTCTTCTTCCCCCCCGGCCTTGCACCTGAACCCCGTGTCTCCTTTCACCCGGCTCCTGTCGCCGATTCCGTGCTGCCTGAGCTATCGCCCGACGAACAGGAGATGCTGCGGGCGGTGCAGGAGCAGGGAACGCTCAAGCTCGAACAACTGCGACGCGGGCCGCGGGCTGCCGCACGCATCAGGGCGCTGACGTCGCTCCTGGAACGCGGCCTCGTTCAACGGTCTGAAGAGGCTCGCCGGCGCCCGGTCGCAGCCCGTACCGCGAAGCGGGCGTCGCTTCGCATCGATGCCGGCGAGGCTGGAGCTGTCGCTGAGAGCCTGGCACGGAAAGGAGCCGGGCGGCAGGCATGTATCCTCCTGCGCCTGCTCTCGGCCGGGTCTCCCGTCCCGGTCAGCGACTTGCGGCTGGAGTGCGGCGCAACCGCGGCGACGATTGCTGCTCTGGAGGCCCGAGGGCTCGTCGATATCTCCGAGGAGCGTATCTGGCGTGATACGGTCGCCTCGCGTTCTGTGGAGCCGTCCGTGGCTCCTCCTCTCACTCCTTCGCAGGCCGCGGCGTGGGAACGGATGGAGCGGCACTGGGGCGAGGGCAACCCTCCGGAGTTCCTCCTCTTCGGGGTGACCGGAAGCGGCAAGACCGAACTGTATCTTCGCGCCGCGCGCCGGACGGTCGAGTCGGGCCGGCAGGTCCTCTGCCTCGTGCCTGAAATCGCTCTGGCTGCTCAGACGGTGGAGCGGTTCGCGTCGCGCTTTCCGGGCCGGGTCTCCGTTGTCCACAGCGGCCTGACTCCGGGGCAAGCCTTCGACGAGTGGGACCGGATCCAACACGGGACGTCGGACATCGTCGTGGGAGCGAGGAGCGCGTTGTTCGCTCCGCTGGCTCGCCCGGGTCTCATTATCCTTGATGAGGAGCAGGACTGGGCCTACAAGCAGGATGACACTGCTCCCCGATACCATGCCAGGACGGTTGCTAGAGAGCTGGCGAGACGCCACGGCGCTGTCCTCATGCTCGGCAGCGCTACCCCCGACGTCGAGACGTTCCACCGGTCCGCCGCGAGTCTCGCGCACCTGCTGGAGTTGCCGTCGCGCGTCGCCGGCAGCGCAGGGTTGCCTCCGGTTGAGGTCGTGGATATGAGAGAGGAACTGAAGAGCGGGAATGCCGGCATGTTCAGTTCCGCGCTGGGTGGCGGCATGGCCGAGGCGCTGGGACGGCATGGGCAGGTCCTGCTTCTGCTCAATCGCCGCGGAACAGCCACCATGGTGCAGTGCCGTCGCTGCGCCCATGTCATCAGTTGCCCTCGATGCTCCGTAGCACTCGCACATCATGCCGGCCGGGGCAGGCTTGTGTGTCACCGTTGCGGCTACACTGCGCCTGTGCCGGCGCGCTGTCCAGCGTGCCATGGCGACCGCTTGCGCTACCTGGGACTGGGGACGCAGGGAGTAGTCGACGAAATCGGGCGGTTGTTCCCCGAAGCGCGTGTCGTGAGGTGGGACAGCGATGTGCCCGCGCGCGTGAGGGGCGGCTCCGGCCTGAGCGACGCTGTGCGTTCGGGAGAGGTCGATGTCATCGTCGGGACGCAGATGATCGCCAAGGGGCTCGACTTCCCCGGGGTCACGCTTGTCGGCGTCGTGAACGCGGACGTCGGGCTGAACGTGCCCGACTTCCGTTCCGGAGAGCGTATCTTCCAACTGCTCTGCCAGGCGGCCGGGCGCGCCGGCCGCGGCATGCAGCCGGGAAAGGTCGTTGTCCAGAGCTACGCTCCAGAACACTATGTCATCCGCAGCGCTGCATCTCATGACTACCGCAGCTTCTACGCGGATGAGATGCGCTATCGCGCTGAAGCAGGCTACCCGCCGTTCGGCTCCATTGTGCAGATGGTGTATTCGC
>CAZVCS010000106.1:0-6439 GCA_964625765.1 uncultured Dehalococcoidales bacterium
ACGAGTTTGCCCCCATCAGCATGACCGTGGAACGGATCGGCTACGGCGCCGGCAAGCGGGACCTCCCGACTCCGAACGTGCTGCGGGGTTTCCTGGGACACTCCTCCTCGGCCGAAGCAGCCAAACGGCTGCTCCTGCTCGAGAGCAACATCGACAACATGAACCCCGAGCTCTACGGGCACCTGATGGAGATGCTCTACGAGCGCGGAGCGCTCGACGTGTTCTTCACGGCGGTGCAGATGAAGAAGAACCGTCCCGCGACGCGCGTCTCGGTGCTGGGCGAAGTGCACCACAAGGAGCTGCTCGTCGAGACGCTGATGCACGAGAGCACGACGCTTGGTGTCCGCGTGACGTACCCGGAGCGATACGAAGCCGAGCGACGGATAGTGGACGTGCAGACGCCGCTCGGCGCGGCGCGCGCCAAGGTGGCGTACTACGCCGGCGACACGGTGAACGTCTCGCCCGAGTACGAGACCTGCCGGCGGCTCGCTTCCGAGAGCGGTGTGCCGCTCAAGGAGGTCTACAGCATCGTGCTCCAGGCGGCGCGGGAGCAACTCGGTGAGACAGGAGGAACCCGCTGATGGCGGAACGCAGGATGTTCGACGAGCTGCTGCACGCATTTCGCCGGGGTGAGATGACCGAGGAGCAGGCCGGGGCGCGCATCCTCGAGATGTTCTACGAGGGAAAGGAGCACTTCCTGCTCGACATGGAGCGGGAGCAGCGGCTCGGCTTCCCGGAGGTAGTCTACGCGGAGGCGAAGCGCCTGGCGGACCTGCTGGAGATCGTCGCGCGCATGCTCGAGACCAAGGGCAAGGCCTTCGTCGCAGCCGTCAGCCCCGAGGCGGAGGGGAAGCTGCAGGAGACGTTTCACGCGCACCCCATCCGCACCGGCGGCCGGGTGATGGTCATCGGTCCGGAGAACGGGGAGAAGGGCTCGCTCGGGACCGCGGGCGTCATCACCGCCGGAACCTCGGACATACCGTACGCGGAGGAGTGCGGGCTTCTGCTTGAAGAGCTCGGCGTCCGCGTGGTGAGGTCGTTCGACGCCGGCGTAGCCGGCATCCACCGGCCGCTCATGAGTCTGCGGAAGATGACGGACGCCCGTGTGCTGGTCGCCTTCGCCGGCATGGAAGGAGCGCTGCCGACAGTGCTCGCCTCGCTCACCGACCTGCCGGTCGTGGCGGTGCCGACGCCGGTTGGCTACGGCTACGGCGGCCAGGGTGAAGCCGCCCTCAAGACGATGCTGCAGAGCTGCTCGCCGGGCGTCACGGTGGTCAACATCGGCAACTCCGTCGGCGCGGCGGCGGCAGCCATACGCATACTGCGAGCTGTGAGGCGAGGACCGGCATGACACGACTCAACGACCTGCGCGCAGCAATCGCGAAGAAGGGCCGGCTACTCGTCCTCTTCTCGGGAGGCCTCGACAGCGCACTGCTGGCGAAGGTGGCACACGACGCCCTTGGCGACGATGCAGCCGCGTTGACCATCGATTCGGCAGTGGTGCCCCGAAGCGAGATAGCGACCTCGCGAGCCCTGGCAGCCGAGATAGGCATCAGGCAGCACATCCTCAGGCTCAACGAGCTGGAGCAGGCACACTTCAAGACGAACCCTCCGGACCGCTGCTACCACTGCCGCAAGACCCGCGATGCCGCGGCCTGGCGCTGGGCGCAGGAGCACGGTTTCGAGACCATCGCCGACGGGCTCAGCTACTCCGACCTTGCAGACTACCGGCCGGGACTCAAAGCCGCAAACGAGGACCGCATCTGGCACCCGTTCATCGAGTTCACCATCGGCAAGGACGACATCCGGCGGTTCACCCGTGAGCTGGGGCTGAGCGGGTGGGACCGTCAGAGCATGGCGTGTCTCGCCTCTCGTTTTCCTCACGGTTTCGAGGTGACGCCGAAGCGGGTCGACCGCGTTGACCGGGCCGAGGAGTTCATCCGCTCGCTCGGGTTCAGGGCTGTGCGGGTGAGGCACTTCCCGCATGACCTCGCGGTCATCGAGACAGACGACCACGCGCGCCTGCTCGAGCTGCGGGGCGCCATCGTGCCGCGGCTGCGCGAGCTCGGCTTCTCGTTCGTCTCTCTGGACCTGGAAGATTTCGTCAGCGGCAAGCTCAACCGGACCCTTGAGACCGGACCCGAACGGTAGCCCGGGCGTCTACGGTCACATGTCTTGTTGCCGGCGTTCGGTTGTGCCATGCTGGCCGCGACAGGGTGAGTCTCCCGGACCCAGGTTGCCGGCGGACACGCCGGCCGCTGCTTGTCCGGGTCGATTCGCACTCAACCAGCCAGGAATACCGCAACCGCAGAGAGCCATCCGCCGTTATACCAGTGAGGAGTGAGAGAGGAGCGCCGTGATTCTGCAGCAGTCGCTTGAGTTCTTCGTCAACTGGTTCTCGAACCCCAGCTTCGCGGCAATGGGCCTGGCCCTGCTGCTCGGCGTCTTCTGGTACGTTATCTACCTGCCTCCGCTGCGCGGCTATGGCTTCCTGTTCGCCATCATGGCGATCTCGGCCATCCTGACGCTCTGCGCCATGGTGCTGATACAGATGCCTCTGTTCGCTCTGACAGGGCAACTTCTCGTAAGCGCATTTCCACCCGAAGCACTAACGAAGTGGATCTACATCCTCGGCATCCCGCAGATACTGCTCTCCGGCCTGGTGCAGGAGGGCGCCAAGCTCATGCCGGTCGTCTACATCTGGCAACGGGCCGACCGCTTCCTGGACCCGAAGGTCGGGCTGGTTGCCGGCGCCGCCGCGGGTCTGGGATTCGGGGTATTCGAGGCGATGTGGGCGCTGAACCAGGCCTTTGCCGGCGGCTGGACCTGGGCCGCCGTCGAGACGGGCGGCTTCCTCGGTCTCACACCCGTCTGGGAGCGATTCTACGCCATCGCCGGCCACATAGCCTTCTCCGCGATTGCCGGCTACGGCCTCTCGCGCGAACGAGGCTGGCTCTTCTACCTCATCGCTGCCGGGCTGCACAGCCTCATGAACTACACGGTCGTTCTGCTGCAGGCGCAGCTCATCTCCGTCACCACGCTCGAGATACTTGCCGCGCTGGTAGCGCTGGGGGCGACGGTCTGGGCGCTCGTGCTGCGGCACACCGGCGACCCTGCGCCATGGGCCGGGCGCGGCTACCGCAAACGCCTGCACCTGGGCAAAGAGCCATCCGAGTACGCAAAGAAACCCTCCGAGTGACGGACGCATGGACGACATCCGCTACCGCCCGATAGGCGTCGTGCACTCTCCGCTTCGTGGAGAAGACCACGTGCCGCCGCGCCCGGTCAAGGCGCGCGGTATCGAGGCTGTTGTCGAGGTCTACCCGGAGTACGCCGACGGCCTGACCGACCTCGAGGGGTTCTCGCACATCGTCCTGCTGTGCCACCTGCACCTGAGCAGCGGCTTCTCGCTCATCGTGAAGCCGCCGTCCGACACGACCACGCACGGCGTCTTCGCCACGCGCTCTCCCCGAAGGCCCAACCCCATCAGCCTCTCGGTGGTGAGGCTGCTGAGCCGCGAAGGAAGGAACCTTCACGTGGTCGACGTCGACCTTGTCGACGGTACACCGGTGCTGGACATCAAGCCGTACACGCCCGAGACGATGGAGGGTGACGCAGTTCGAACAGGTTGGATAGAGCACACACCGGAGCGGGCATGACAGCAGAGCGCCGGGGTGTGCAAACGGTTCGGCGGCAAGACCGCCAGTTCGGCCGAACCCGGATACCGGAAAGGGGGAAACCATGAGACCCGGAGCCGATATCGACAGGCGCGGCGCGCGCCGCTGGGAGGTGGTGGGGTTCTTCTTCATCCTCGGACTCGGGACGGCGCTGCACTTCGTCTTCGACTGGACCGGAGGCTTCCGCCTGGTGGCGCCGTTCGCGGCGGTCAACGAGAGCGTCTGGGAGCACCTCAAGCTCGCCTTCTGGCCGGCGCTGCTGTGGGCGGTCCTGGAGCACGGCCCATTGCACGGCAGAGTGAACAACTTCCGCCTGGCGAAGACGGCCGGCATCGCGCTGATGCCGCTCGTCATCGTCGTGCTGTTCTACGCCTACAGCACCGCGCTCGGACACCACCTTCTCAGCTTCGACATCGCCATCTTCATCATCGCTGTGGGCGCGGGACAGTACCTGAGCTACCGCATCATGACGGCGGACGAGCGGAGCCCGTACCTGAACCGCATCGCGCCTCTTCTCATCATCGCACTGGCGGTGCTGTTCATCGTGTTCACCTTCCTGCCTCCGGAGGCCGGGCTGTTCATGGACAGCGCCACCGGAGCGTACGGCATCCCTGGTTGAGGAGGCTGCGCCACGGCTGCGGCCAGCGTCGCGGTCTCGATTTGACAGCCCTCGCCTCCAACCATACTCTTGGGCATGAGACAACATGTCATAAGACGGGTATCGCTGTCGCTTGCGTTTGTCTCCCTGCTTCTCCTCAGCGGCAACTTCTCCGGCCATGCACAGCCGGCTGACGCCGCGTCGGTCGGCGGCGCCGACCTTGCCCCGGTCGAGATCCGTGAGTACGAGGGCCAGGACCTCTCCTCCATCAACGACTTCCATGAGAACTCCATCAAAGGCCCGCAGCACGTCGACGTGTCGCAGTACACGCTCACGATCACGGGTCTCGTCGACAACGAGCTGTCGTACAGCTACGACGACGTCGTCAACGGCCACGACACGTACCGCAAGGTCGTCACGCTGTCCTGTGTTGAAGGCTGGGATGTCACGCTGCTGTGGGAGGGCGTGCTCGTGAAGGACCTGCTGAACGAGGCGGGGATGCGGCCCGAGGCGACCATCGTCATCTTCAAGGCGGAAGACGGCTACAGCACGACGCTGCCGGTCGAGTACATCGTGAACGACAACATCCTGCTGGCGCACCGGATGAATGGCGTCACGCTGCCGCCCGAGCGGGGTTTCCCCTTCCAGCTCGTCGCCGAGAGCAAGTGGGGCTACAAGTGGATCAAGTGGGTGACTGAGATAGAGCTGTCGAACAACCCGAACATCAAGGGATACTGGGAGTACTACGGCTATTCCCAGTCGGGCGACCTCGACAAGCCGACGTTTGACCAGTGGACATGAACGTTCGGACGGTGTCGCGGGTAGTCCACTGGTCGTTGCTCGTCTTCGCGCTGCTGACAGTGGTGTCGGGACTCGGCATAACGGAGTTCCGGACGGTCACCGAGCTGACGTTCGGGCTGCTGAACAAAGCGACGGCCAACCGTCTGCACCTGTGGAGCTGGATACCGTTTCTCGTGCTGCTGGTCGCGCACGTGCTGCTGACGGCCCGTCCGGGCTGGTTCAGACGCGGTCGCTGACCGCATCGGCCCCGGACCGGGACGCGAGCCACGTTGCCAGAGGCCAGACCTGGGGTTTGAGACCCTTGCGCGATTGAAACTCCAGCGCGTCGCCGTCCGTCATGAGTCTCGCTCCGGCGTCCTCGATGCTGAGCTCGAGCGGCGCACCGGGCCGCCGTTCGTGCAGGATGTCGGCCAGCAGGATAGCCTTCTCGAGCCCGTCGCCACGGCCGTAGTTCCAGACCTCATCGGGCTGCGCCAGTCTGCCCTCCCCGTCGTAGATGGACTCGTCCGGCATCTCTGACACGTGGGCGACCACTTCGGCATCGGACAGGTCGCGCGCACCGAGGATGCAGACCGGGTTTCGCTCCAGCGCGGCCATGAGAAACGGCCACGGGTCAGTCCGGTTGAGATCCCGGTACGCGTAGAAGGCGAGATCGGCGACGGGATTGCGCTCGCGTAGAGCCTCGATTCGCGCCTCGATCTGATCGCGGCTCATGCCGGCGCGCAACTGAAGGGGCTCGCCTCCGCTGACGAAGCGGCGCGAGCCGGCGTCGGGCAGTCGGGGCTCAACGTGGCAGAAGTGCGTCAGCGCATCGATGGCTTCGGCCGACCGGGTACAGTCGCTTCCCAGCTCACGCTTGAGCCGGGCGAGGTCGCCAGCCTTCTCGCAATCGAGCTGGTTATCCCGGATGAAAGCCTCGAAGTCGTTCAGCACTATCCTGCCCGGGAGCGGCGCCGGCTGGTACTCCTCTTCATCGATGTCATCGAGCAGCTTGCTCCGTGTGGCGTCACTGAGGCGACTCGAACTGCCGTGCTCGTAGAAGAAGGCGCGCTCCGCCGGGATATAGTGGTCGTCGCCGTGCACCGGCCAGCGCACCTGGAAGCACGCCTGGACCTCGCGGTTGTGGCGCAGGAAGTTGACGACTATCTCCTCGCTGATCCTGGTCTTGAGGTACGAGCGCAGGCGCCTGCTGAAGCGGTCGTACGCCTTGGGGTCGATGGTCGCCTCCCCGTACACGGCGTGGATGTGGCCGGATTCGTGAGCGACGATGGTGACGCGCTCGTTCTCCAGCGCCCTGCGGGCCTGGGCCGAGAGGGCGGTGCCGTTGAACCACATCGACTTGGTGAGCAGGCGCCGGTTGTTT
>CAZVCS010000107.1:0-6368 GCA_964625765.1 uncultured Dehalococcoidales bacterium
CGGCAACGCCGTGAAGTCGAAGGTCTGCGACGCCCTCGACGTGACAGTGCCTCCGGCCGCCATCCCCGACATGCTCGACGCCCTGGACAAGGTCGCCGAGAAATACGGCATCTTCATCCCGGTGGTGGGCCACGCAGGCGACGGCAACCTGCACCCGAACATGATGTGGGAGTACCAGAAGCAGGGCGTGCTGAAGGACGCCAAGCACGACATCTACGAGGCCGCCATCAAGCTGGGCGGCGTCATCTCCGGCGAGCACGGCATCGGCAAGACAAGGCTGGAAGTGCTGTCCATGAACATCGACCCGAAGTCGCGCGAGCTGATGTGCGGCATCAAGAAGCTGTTCGACCCCAACGGCATCCTGAGCCCTGACAGCGCCATCTGCTAGGCGCGGCGCACCGCTCGGAACCAGAAAGGGGAGGCCACATGGCCTCCCCTTTTCCGTTGTTCCGAGAACAGGCGCTACCAGGAGATCCGCTCGAGTCCGGCAGCCTCCCGCAGCAGATTGATGAAGTGCTGGTACATCGTGAAGGGAACGTCCGGCGGGACCAGGTGGTCGAGCGAGGGGAAGTAGCCACCCGACTGCAGCAGGAACGGCGCCTTCGACATGACCTCCTGGCGCAACACATCCTCTCCCTTGAGAAAAGCGCGCTTGTCCATGTTACCGGCGAGGATGATGTCTCTGCCATACTGCTTGCGCAGGGCGACAGCGTCGTTCCCCGCAGCGCACTCCAGCGGCCAGAAGCCGTTGATGCCGGCCTCGAGCCAGAGGGGGATGAGCGCACTCAGGTTGCCGTCGCTGTCCACGAAGATGGAGGTCACGCCTGCCTCATGCAACAGTTCGGTCACGCGCTTGTAGCGCGGGACCATGAAGCGCTTGAACATCTTCGGTGAGATGAGCGGTCCGGTCTTGAAGCACATGTCCTCCCAGTACATGGCGCAGTCGACCTTTATGTCGGCCAGCACGCGCTTCACGACTTCTTCCTGCAGGTACGTCATGTGCTCGAGCATATCCTCGAAGAGGACAGGGTCGTCGTACACGAGGTAGAGCACGCGCTCGGTGCCCATCCACTCGCGGACGTAGCCGAAGAGGCCACCGACGTTGAGCATGACGGGCTCGTCCTTGGAGTTGATGCGCTGCACGTAGGCGGACCAGTCGGACGGCCAGCGCTCGGGCGTGGCCGGGTCCAGGCGCTTCCTGTACTCCTCCCAGGTAGCGCGGTCCTTCACGGGGAAGTCGAGGTACATCGGCATCTTCTCGGGGTGACGCTTCGAGGCGCGCAGCTTCTGCCCACCCGAGTTGACGATGACGACGTGTTCTTCGTCATCGTCCAGCGTGGTTGTCTCGAACGGCGGAACGATGGGCGGGATGCCGTAGACGTACGGGGCCCCGTGGACGTCGATGACCTTGTCCATGAACATGCCGAGGTTCACCTCACGCAGCATGCGCAGGTGGTCGAGGTGAAAGTACTCGCCGCGGAAGCGGCTCTGGCGAATCTCGGCCGGCGCGCCCTGCTTCACCCACTCATCCAGCGTCTCGGTCCAGAAATCGTGGAAGTACGGTGTCACGAGCATCAGGTCGCCCGTGCTCCTGAACTCGCAGATGTCTCTGAAACGCTGCCTGCCACCGGTTGCCATGTCCGGCCTCCTCTCGACGCGTCTTTGTGGCCATTATAGGCAATCGAGTCCGCGTCCGACAGGGGCGAGCACCGGGGAGATGAAGGCTGATAGACTGCAGGGGCGGTTCACTGCCTCACAGAGGACACGCGCGGACTGCGGGACTGTGAGACATCGCGGCGCGCGGTGACCCGGAGGGCGACAAACAAGCAGCCCCGACCGGGCTCTTGCGTAGCAGCCGGAAATCGCCATGTGGTATCTTTGACCGCAGCAGGCCACCGGTCCGTCGCCCGCCCTGCCAACGAGAACCTGCGCCACAGTGGCACTGACGTCGGACGCGAAGGAGGCGGTATGCGGCTCAACGAAATCACGGGGAAGAAGATACTGGATAGCAACGCCAATTCGGTTGGCAAGGCGGAGGACCTCGAGTGCGACATCCAGACCTGGAAGGTCACTCACCTCGTGGTCAAGGTGGGATACACTACCTCGACGGCCGTTCCCATCGAACAGGTCAGCAAGGTCGGCGAGAAGATCATCCTGAAGGTAACGAAGGAAGACCTGAAGCTCTGACCATCCGGGATTGGCACCGGATGACAATCGGTTCCATCGAACGGTGACGCGGTGGCCGCTGGCGGCCGTCGACGCCCCGTCGGGCGCCAGCTCTGAGTGCGTGCCCTGAACGCTACGAGTATCTGCGGCGGAATCCTGGGACACAATGCGTCTCCGTGAGGAGCGCGAGCACGTGAAGCCGCACCCGAACCAGGGCCGGGCCAGGCAGCCGCACGCGGCAAACCATCAGTTCGCTGTCTGTCCGCCGACGACATGCAGCCCGCGCAACACAGAACCGAGGTGTGCCGGCATCGTCGTCGGCCACCATCTCCCCACCGACGCTGCTATGCCGCGGCGCGCCGCGAGCGCAACAACCTGCGTCTCACGAGGACGATGAGGACAACGATGAGAATCAGCAGCACCGGGACAACGACCAGCGGGGCGACCAGGGACAGCAGCGATGTGCCGAACGCCGCGGCGTTCTCCCCGGTGGCAATGGCCGGATTGCCACCGCCAGCGGTCAGGCCGCTGGAGAGGAGTCTGGCGAGCACGCTCCCTCCCTGCACCGCGACGGCCACTCCGCCGCCGACGATGAAGCCGGTGGTCCACTTGAGCAGACTGCTGTCAATGGGCAAGACTGAGGTCAGCAGCAAAGTCCCGGCGCCGACAGCCATCGGCGTCGTGATGCTGTCCAGCAGATTGTCGACGAACGGCACATAGTACGCCACAAGCTCGAGCACCGTCGCGGTGCCGAAGCAGATGAGGGCCGGCCAGCTCGCCAGCCACGTGAAGCCATCCTGCACCGGCAGGATGCCGGCATGGGCTGCGATGCTCGCTACCAGCATCGGTACGAAGACCCTGAAGCCGGCACTGGCTGCCAGGCCGACGCCCAGCGCCATCGCTGTGATACTCTCGGTACTGAGTTCCATATAGGCCCAGCCACAGTCTACATCATTCCGAATGGTGAGATGGGGAACGTCATGAACGAAGACGTCAGGCGCTTCATCGGGTCTATTCCCGCGGACCAGAGGGCGCAGTTCGACGAATTGCAGACCCTGATACTGCGCCTCTATCCGCAGGCTGAGGTCGTGCTCTCGTACCACGTGCCAACCTACCGGACGAAGTCGGGCTGGGTCGCCCTCGGCTACCGGAAGGGCGGAGTGTCCCTCTACACCAACGGCCCCCACAACCTGGCTGAGTTCAAGGCGGACCAGCCGCGCATCAAGACCGGCAAGGGCAGCATCAACTTCGTCGCCGGCGAACCCGTGCCGCTGGCATCCGTGGAGAAGGTCATCAGGCACGCGATGGAAGGATTGAGGTAGCTCACGAGTGCCGGAGCCCCATTTGCAGCCACGCCGCGACAGCTGCGTGCGGCCTGCGTCACGGCATGGGCGTCTTCGGCCGCTTGACCAGCAGGACGGTAGGGATGCCGACCGCGAAGAGTGAGGCGAATATCACGAAGACCCAGTAATAGGTGCCGGTGGCGTCATACATGAGCCCGGCGAAGAACGGTCCCGTGGCCGTGCCGGCGCTCTGCGCCATGTTGACGGCGCCGAAGACCGCACCGTAGAACAGCAGGCCGAAGTTCGTGCTTGCCAGCATCGAAAGCGTCGGCAGCCACGCGCCCATGCCGAGCCCCAGGAGCAGGGCGAAGACCCAGATGAAGACAACAGGCGAGTCCGCGTTGATGTTGATGAGGATGAGCGCGGCACACGCCTGCATGGCCTGCCCGATGGCCCAGGCGCGCTTCGGCTGCATCCTGTCGCACAGCCAGCCGAAGACGGCCTTTCCCACCGCGCTGCCGACGCCCATCATACCGATGGCGGCGGCGGCCATCTGGGTGGGATAGCCGATATCCTCGAGGAACGGCACAGGCGCTTGCGTCAGGCCCATGCTGCTGAAGCAGCCGAAGAAGTAGGAAATCGCGATGAGCCAGAACGTCGACGTGCGGGCGGCCTGTTTGAGTGTGAAGCTCGGGACATCGGCCGCACGCGCGGTCGCGCCTGCCGGCAGCTCAGGCGGCTTGGCGTCGCCATCCGGAAAGAGACCCATCTCCGAGGGCCGCGTGCGCACCACAAGAAGCGAGAGGGGGATGGCCACGGTCCAGATCATGAAGGCCATCGACAGGTAGGCCATGCGCCAGCCGAACTCGGGGATGAGCCAGGCGACCACGGGGGCGATGATGAAGCCTCCCGCACCCACACCCGCGGACATCAGGCCTATGGCCGTGCCGCGGCGCCGTTTGAACCAGTTGGATATGATGGCGCTGCAGGGCACCTGTCCGATGCCGGCACCACCGATGCCGATGAGTACGTAGGAGAGGTAGAAGAGCCAGAGGTGGCTCATCCGGCTGACCAGCACGAAACCCAGCCCCATGAGCACCGCGCCAACCGGTATCACCGGCCGGGCGCCGTGCCGGTCGACGAACCGCCCGATCAACGGCGATGCGACGCCCATCGTCACGAAGAAGATGGTGAAACCCGCCATCACCTGCCCCCGCCCCCAACCGAACGATGCTTCGAGCGGCCTCACAAAGAGGCTGAAGGCGAAGGAACCGCAACCGATGCAGAGGACAAGGAAGATGAACGTGACGATGATCAACCAGTAGCCGTAGAAGACGCGGGGCGTGCGCCGTGGCGCTTTCGTGCTCGTCATGTGCTCCTCGATGCAGACGGACCGCGCATTGTAACAGGTTCTATCGCACGGGAGCGACCCACGTGTGGGAGCGCGAGTGCGGGCCAGTCACGGCAGTTCGGCGCCGTGATTGAGTATCTCGAGGTACCGGTGATAGCTGAAGACCCTGTTGCGCCGCTTCTCCGTCAGCTCACGGACCACGTCCAGCCGCGCCAGGTGCTCAAGGCTCCGGTTGACCGTGGCAGCGGTGAGCCCGGTCTCTCTCACCAGCCAGCCGGATGTGGCCAGCGGGTGCTTCAGCAATCCCAAGTGAACCGAAAGCGTCGACGCCGCCGCCCGGCCGAGCCCGGCGAGCTTCCGCCGATCCTCATCAGCCAGGTCTGCCAGTCGGCGGGCGGTATCCTCCGCCTGGGTGGCCGTGACAATCGCGGCCTCGGCAAAGAAGTCGAGCCACGCCTCCCAGTCGCCAATCAAGCGCACGTTGTTCAGCGCCTCGTAGTAGGCCTGCCGGTGCGTCTTGAAGTAGAGGCTGAGATAGAGCATGGGTTCGCGCAGCGCCTTCGCCTCACACAGCAGCAAGGTAATCAGCAGTCGGCCAAGGCGGCCGTTGCCATCCAAGAACGGGTGGATGGTCTCGAACTGCACGTGCGCCAGCGCCGCTTTCAGCAGGACCGGCGTCGGTTCCGGCTGGTCGTGCAGAAACCGCTCCAGGCTGCCCATACACGCGAGTACCTCATCAGGGGGAGGCGGCACGAAAGCCGCGTTGCCTGGCCGCGTGCCCCCGATCCAGTTCTGTGTGCGCCGAAACTCCCCGGGGGTGCGGTCGCTGCCGCGCCCTCTCGAGAGCAGTACGCCGTGGACCTCTCTGATGAGGCGCAGCGACAGGGGGAAACCTTCGTCGAGGCGCTTCAGACCGTGATTGAGGGCAGCAACGTAGTTGCTCACTTCCGTCACGTCGTCGAGAGGTACTCCCGGCGCCTGGTCCAGTTCGAAGAGGAGCAGGTCGGACAGGGACGACTGCGTCCCCTCAATCATGGATGAGAGCACCGCCTCCTTGCGGACATACGTGTACAGGAACAGTGCTGTGTCAGGCAGCAGCCGCGTCACGCCGTCGAGACGCCCCAGCGCGAGCAGTGCCTGGTCGAACCTCGCGCGAAGTCCCGCCGTCCAGACGACAGCAGGGACGGGAGGGAGCGGAGCCGGCACGAAAGCCTGCACTACCTCACCCGAGGTCGACATCGGTACGTAGCGTCCCTGAAGCCCTCTCCTCATCGCTACACCATCCTCACACAACCGCTGCCGTTATTTTACGTTATGCGGTTATCCTAAAACAACACCAGTCACTATTTGAGGATACGCCCGCTTTCGGCAACGCGGCGAACGAACGCGGGACCCCTACGAACATGACACGCCGGTTAGCTTCGGACGCGCACCTTTGTCCTTCAGGGGCGTCAGCAGCATGACCAGTGCGATGGCCGCAGCGATGAGGGCGACAGGCCAGAACTCTGCGCCGGGGCCGTTGGCGCGAACGAAATCAACCGCCACTCCGAAGACTGGAGCAACCACCA
>CAZVCS010000108.1:0-6365 GCA_964625765.1 uncultured Dehalococcoidales bacterium
TCTGCGCGGTGGAGTGGGCAGAACGGGCGCAGGGCCTGCTGCCGGAAGAGCACCTGGGTCTGACGCTCAACTACGCCGGCCGCGAAGATGAGCGGGAGGTGGTCATCAGTTCCGCGGGCTCCCGATACGACGATATCATGCGCGCCCTGGTTGAAACCTCAAAGGATGCCGGCTGATGGAAATCGTACTCGACGCCTCGTCGTCTTCCACGCTGCTCGGGTTGGCCCGGCAGGGCGTCCTCGTGTGGACGAGTCGGCCTATTCTCCCTGAAGAGCACACGCTCCGGCTCGTGCCTGAGGTGCTCAGGGGACTCGAGAAGCTGTCCTGCGCCGCGGCGGACATCGAGGTGATTGCCGTAGCGCTCGGGCCGGGCGCCTTCAACGCACTCAGGGTCTCCATCTCGGTGGCAAAGGGCTTCGCCGCTGGAACGGGCGCGGCGCTGATAGGCATCGAGACGTTGCTTGCCGAGGCGCTGCGGTGCCCGCCGACTGCGGGCCGTGTGAGGCCGGTACTCCGGGCATCGCGCTCCGGATTCGCCACGGCCGTGTTCGCCTGGCGCGAAGCGCGGTGGCAGAAGATGGAGGAAGAGCGCTTCGTCGATGAAGCCACGCTGGCAACGCTGACCGAGGCCGGGACACCGCTCTGCGGCGATGATGCAGCCGAGGTATGCGAGCGGCTCGGGCTTCTGTCGGGAACACGCCCGGCCGTCGTTGCTCCAGCATCGCGGTCGCGCCTTGAGGTGCTCGCGTCAGAGGGCTGGCGCCGCTATCGCTCCGGAGATGTGACGCCGGCCGCGACGCTGCAGCCCCTTTACGTGCGCCCGCCACACATCACCGTGCCGAAAGACAGGAGGTAGCCATGGAACTCCCGCAGCTCAACATCCCTGAAGGACAACAGTCCCTCAGCCACTGCTTCGGTTGCGGTGAAGCCAACCCGATAGGACTGCACCTCAGGCCCCGCTACGATGGCGAAGAGGTCACCGCGACATTCATGCCGGAGGAGGACCACCAGGGCTGGCACAAGGTGATGCACGGCGGCATCGTCTACAGCATCCTCGACGAGACGACAGCGTACACGGTACTGTGTTCAGGATACAGCTTCGGCGTGACCGCGAAGAGCACCATTCGCTTCCGGCAGATGGCCCCCACTGATGTCAGGCTCACCGCCAGGGCGCGGGCGCTGAAGGTCACCCCGCGACTGATACAGACCCATGGTCAGCTCGAGCTCGATGACGGGAGCATTGTCGCCGAGGTCGAGTCGCTCTTCGTTCCGGGTGAGAGGTGCCGCAGGGCATTCCTCTGGGACATGGACGGCGTCATTGTGGACTCGGCGGCTCCTCACTACCAGTCCTGGAGGGAGGCGTTCGCTGCGCGCGGCGCAGACTTCACTGAGGAGAAGTTCCGGTTCTTCTTCGGGACGCGTGACGACTACATCATCGAGCGGGTTCTCGGACACAGACCCGAGTCTGAAGTCACGGCCATCACCGAGGAGAAGGAGCGGTGCTACCGGGAACTGATTCGCGACGGAGTGCGCCCATTCCCGGGTGTCCTGCCTCTGCTCAAGGCGATGAAGAAGAACGGGTTCCGCGTGGCGCTCGGTACGTCGGCGCCGATGGCGAACTTCGAGGCGGTGGCCTCTCAGCTTGGTCTGGCCGACTTCTTCGACGCGGTGGTCTGCGGCGCCGACGTGCAACAGAGCAAGCCGAATCCGGAAATATACCTTCGTGCTGCGGAGAGGCTTGGCGTTGCGCCCGAAGACTGCATCGTCTTCGAGGACTCTCCCCACGGCGTCGAGGCGGCCAAACGGGGCGGCATGAAATGCGTCGCCGTCACCAACAGCCACGAGCCGAAAGCTCTCATCGCGGCCGACAGGGTCGTCGATTCGCTGGAGGAGCTGGACCTCGTTCAGCTCATACGTTGGATATAGCTTCGAAAGGAGTCTCTCAGGAATGGCAACAACCGTGGAACGCACTCTGGTACTGGTGAAACCCGATGCGATGCACCGTGGCCTCGCCGGCGAGATCATCTCCCGGCTCGAGAAGAAGGGTCTGAAGATCGTGGCCATGAGGCTGCTCCAGGTGGATGCGGAGCTCGCCGGCAGGCACTATGAAGCACACAGACAGAAGCCCTTCTTCAAGGGGCTCGTCGAGTTCATTACATCCTGCCCCATCATCGCCATGGTCATCGAGGGCAGGCAGGCAGTCGACGTCGTCCGGCAGTTGATGGGACAGACCGACTCAGCCAAAGCGGCTCCGGGGACGATACGCGGGGACCTTGCCATCGACCTGCAGGACAACCTGGTGCACGGGTCGGACTCGGCCGAGAGCGCGGCACGAGAAATCGCGCTGTACTTCAGGTCTGACGAGATACTGAGCTACACGCGGTGCACTGACCGCTGGCTGGGGAACAGCTAGCCACCGGCCCGCCGTGCGGCCTACTGGATACGCAGCACCGGGACGGCATCCTTCCACAGCGCCTCGAGCTGGTAGAACTCACGCTCTTCAGGCGCGAAGATGTGGATGACGACCGAGCCATAGTCGGCGAGGAGCCAGCCCGAGCCGGGCACGCCCTCCTTGTGCAGGGGGACCACGCCGCGGGCCTTCAGCGTCTCGAGGATGGCATCCCAGATGGCCTTGAGTTGCCGTTCGCTTTCGCCACTGCAGATGAGGAAGTAGTCGGCGAAGGAGCAGGAAGAGCGCACATCGAGCAGCACCACATCAGTCGCCTGCTTGTCAGAGGCTATGTCAGTGGCCAGTCTAGCGAGTTCCGCTGGTTCCAGTAGCGCTTCCTCCCGGCCTGCATTATAGCATCCCCCGCCGCCAGCGCCTCCGGCGCCTCGTCAGCAGGAGCGCCACCGGCTCCGGGGGCGGCAACGGCGCGGGACGGGGCGCAGGGGGGAACCGGCCGACCTTTTCCCGAGTTCACGTTGCCCTGCTATAATGTCGAGGTGCAAAACTTGACGCCGCGCAACTGGCAAAGCAGCATCTACTACCTTCTCCTCTTCGTCGCCGCTCTGGCGCTGCTCGTGCTCTTCATGCCCGAAGGGAAAGGGCCGGAGGAGGTCGCCATCACGGACTTCGTGGCAGCGGCCAGAGCCGGGGAGATCGACCGCGTCACGCAGAAGGACAACACGCTGACCGGGTACTCGGGTGACGAGAGCAAGCTCACGGCGGACTACTACGGCAGCACGAACGACCTGATCGACATCCTCCAGGCGGGAGGCGTGACGGTCGGCGAGGGTGGCCTCGCGCTGGAGGTCGAGGCCACGGGGCACGACTGGGGCCTCATCTTCATCCAGGTGTTTCTACCCATCGGTCTGCTCGCGGCTCTCTTCATCTTCTTCTTCCGTTCCGCGCGCGGCGCGGGTTCGCAGGCCTTCAACTTCGGCAAGAGCCGGGCGCGGCTGAACTCTCCTGACCGGCCGCAGATCACCTTTGCCGACGTAGCCGGCAGCGAGGAAGCCAAGGAGGAGGTCGAGGAGATAGTCGAGTTCCTGAAGTCGCCGGACAAGTTCCGGCAGCTTGGCGGCAGGATCCCGCGCGGCGTGCTCCTCGTGGGAGCGCCGGGCACCGGCAAGACGCTGCTGGCCAAGGCCATCGCCGGCGAGGCGCAGGTGCCGTTCTACTCCATCAGCGGCAGTGAGTTCGTCGAGATGTTCGTCGGCGTCGGCGCCGCGCGCGTTCGCGACCTCTTCGAGCAGGCGAAGCGCAACTCACCGTGCATCATCTTCGTGGACGAGATCGACGCCGTCGGCCGGCACCGCGGTGCTGGGCTGGGCGGCGGACACGACGAGCGGGAACAGACGCTGAACCAGATACTGACCGAGATGGACGGGTTCGACACCAACGCGAAGGTCATCGTCGTGGCTGCGACCAACAGGCCCGACATACTTGACCCCGCGCTGCTGCGACCGGGCAGATTCGACCGGCACATCGTCATCGACCTGCCGGACATCAAGGAGCGGCTGGCCATACTCAAGGTCCACACCAAGGACAAGCCGCTGGACGAAGGCATCAACCTAGAAGTCATCGCGAAGGAGACCCCGGGCTTCAGTGGGGCCGACCTGGCCAACCTGGCCAACGAGGCTGCGCTGCTGGCGGCGAGACGCAACCTGAAGTTGATAGGCGCCTCGGAGCTCGAGGACGCGGCCGACCGCGTGATGATGGGCCCGGAGCGCAAGAGCCGGGTCATCAGCCCGCACGAGAAAGCGATTACCGCCTACCACGAGAGCGGCCATGCGCTGGTGGCCCGCATGCTTCCCAACGCAGATCCGGTACACAAGGTGTCCATCGTGGCACGCGGAGTTGCCGGTGGCTGGACGAAGTTCCTGCCGAGTGAGGACCGCCACCTCTGGTCGCGCTCGCAGCTGAACGACCAGATAGCCACACTCCTGGGCGGTAGAGCTGCCGAGGAACTGCAGTTCGGCGATATTACGACCGGTGCTCAGAACGACCTCGACAGAGCCACCAAGCTCGCCCGGAAGATGGTCACCGAGTACGGCATGAGCGACAAGCTCGGCCCGCGCACCTTCGGCCAGCGGCAGGAGATGGTCTTCCTGGGCCGGGAGATAAGCGAGCAGCGAGACTACAGCGACCGCATCGCTCAGGACATCGACGATGAGGTCCACAGCCGCATCCAGCGGGCGCACACGAGCGCGCGAAAGATCCTCGAGGACAACTTCGCCAAGCTTCAGCAGATGGCCGACCTGCTCATACAGAAGGAGACGCTGGTGGAAGAGGACCTCAACGTTCTCTTCGGCTCGCCGGCTCCGGCTCCGACGGCTGCCGCGAGCTGAACAGAACAGGACCCCACCGATTCACAGGACGGCGCGCCCGGCTAGTGTCCGAGTCGCGCCGTCTCTTCTTCTATGACCGCCTCGTCGAGCTTCACGAACAGCGGCCGAGGCTCGCCCAGCGCCTGCCCGGCTGCGGGCCGAATGAGCTTCCACCCCTGCGCTGCGGGCCCGGTCGCAAAGCCGAGCCCCTGGTGCAGCTTGTCCGAGCTGAACGGCAGATAGGGGTAGAGCATCGTGCTGAGCGCCGAGAGGACGCACAGGACAGTGTAGACGGACCTGCCCGCGTCCTGCCTCGACTGCTTGATGACCTTCCAGGGAGCCTGCTCATCGACGTAGCGGTTGGCCAACTGGGCCAGCGCCATGGCGCTCCGGATGCCTTCCTTGAAGCTGCAGCGCCGCAGCGAGTCGCCGACCGAGTCAAGCGTCTTCTCCGCCTCCGCGATGAGCGCCTGTGACTGCCCATCGAGGTCTCCAGGGTCCGGGACGCAGCCGTCGAAATGGCGATGAGAGAACGTGAGCATCCGGTGTGCGAGATTGCCGTAGGTAGCCACGAGTTCATCGTTGTTGCGGTGTACGAACTTGTCCCAGGCGAAGTCACTGTCCTGAGTCTCGGGCATGGCGGCGGACAGGAAGTAGCGCAACGGGTCTGGGTCGTACTTGTCCAGATACTCGTGCACCCAGACCGCCCAGTTGCGGCTCGTCGAGAGCTTCTGCCCCTGGATGTTGAGGAACTCGTTCGCCGGCACGTCGTAGGGCAGGTTGAGACCGCCGTAGCCCATGAGGGTTGCCGGCCAGCTCAGCGTATGAAAGAAGATGTTGTCCTTGCCGATGAAATTGTAGATCTTCGCATCCTGTTTCCAGTAGCGCTCCCATAGAGCGTCGTCACCCTGCAGGTGAGCCCACTCCTTCGTCGCCGAGAGGTAGCCGATAACGGCCTCGAACCAGACGTAGATGCGCTTGCGCTCGAAACCTTCGACGGGAACAGCGACTCCCCAGTCGATGTCGCGGGTGATAGCGCGGTCGCGCAACCCTTCATCGAGGAACCTGCGCGTGGCTCCCATGACATTCTGGCGCCAATGCGTCATGCCGCCGACCCAGTCGACAAGTTGCGACTGGAAGGCACTCAGCTTGAGGAAGAAGTGCTCCGACCTCTCGAAACGGGGCGTCCCGCTGCAGACGGAGCAGCGCGGGTTGCCAAGCTCGACCGGGTCGAGCGGCTTCCCGCAGGCCTCGCACTCGTCTCCGCGCGCATTGGTGGAGCCGCAGTTCGGGCAGATGCCCTGCACGTACCTGTCGGGCAGGAAGCGCCCGCAGGTAGGGCAATACGCCTGAAGCACGAAGTCGCGGTAGAGGTAGCCCTTGTCAAGCAGCGTACGGAAGATGTCCTGCGTCACCTCAGCATGGTTGGCGGTGCCCGTAGTCGTGAACAGGTCAAATGAGATGCCGAGTCGCTTCCAGCAGTCCAGGAACTGCTCGTGGTACTTGCGGGCAACGACCTGGGGCGTCGTATGCTCCTTCTCAGCGCGTATCGTGATGGGCGCGCCGTGCTGGTCGCTGCCCGAGACCATGAG
>CAZVCS010000109.1:0-4256 GCA_964625765.1 uncultured Dehalococcoidales bacterium
GCAGGTGCTCGTCGTCCCGCTCCATCCGCTCGCGCCGTCTCGCCAGCTTCTCGTCCTTCCGCCAGGAGGCCTTCAGCATCGCCGGCACGGTCGACCGCTCGTACTTCTTGCCGTCCTTCGCGTCCGCCCGGATAGCGCGCACCAGCGCCAGGTCGTCCTCCGAGTCCCACGGCTCGTTGGTCACGTGGAGGTCCACGCAGTAGACATCGTCGAACCGGTACCCGCTGCTGCCCAGGTCGTAGTACGCATCTGTCTTCGGGTCGAGGTCGCAGGAGAGCTTCACCGGCCCGTTGAGGAAGCGGATGTCGCAGCCGGACTCCGACATGATGTCCAGCTCGCCGGTTGAGGGGTAGATGTAGTGCTCCTCTCCCTCGAGCGCGAAGATGAGGTCCTGCCCGCCGATGGTCAGCCCCGTGTCGGCGTCTATCTGGATGTAGCCGACGTCGTACCACTTGCTGTTCGTCCCCGTCTTCACCTGCACCAGGCTCGAGAGCAGGATGTTCCCCGCGGAGATGTTCGTGCCCTTCAGCTTCGCGTACGTGGTCCCGTCGCCCAGGTGGTCGAGCGTGTCCCCTATCTTCGAGAGGTCGACGTCACCCGCCTCCGTCAGCCACTCGAGCACGATGCTGCCCGCGCGGATGCTCTCCGCCTCGAGGTCCTTCACCGAGAGCCGGTTGAGGCAGTCGTACCCCTGCGGCGTCGGATAGACCTCCAGCCGGTTGGCGAGGCTGCGCACGGATGACCAGCCGCCCAGCTCGATGTCCGTCTGCCAGACGACCGGCGAACGACCACCCCCGGCCGACCACCGGTGCCGAACGAGGCCCGCGTTGCCGGTCACGGAGTCGCCCAGCCGCGCGTCCGTCACCTTGAGGTAGTCCAGCACCCGCACCTGCGGCGCCAGCGGCACGGTGAGCTTCGCGACCGGCGACTGCAGCCGGTACTTGGCGAGGATGGACTCGGCGATGAGCGCCGCCTGCGCATCGGAGTCGACCGCCGCCGTCTGGTACTGCGACTTCGGTACGAGCGCGTGGCTCGCCGCATCGGTCGCCGTACCGCCGTATGAAACGTCCCAGTCGTCCGGCGTGCGCACCACGATGCGGTTCGGGACCACCAGCGTGCGCCGCCCGGACTTCTGCAGGAAGGCGTGCGAGCCTGCCGCCAGGCTGAACTGGTGGTCGTACGTCTCGCCGGACGTCACCGGCTGGAAGAAGTGCAGCTTGCCGTCCGCCTCGACGCGCATGGCGCAGCCCGTGAAGTCGAGCAGCTTGCGCACGGCCGCGAGGCGCGAGCCGTTCGTGTAGAGCCTGAAGCCATCGCGCGGCCGGTAGCCCGTGGCGAGCGCATCCTCGCCGTCCCACTGGTACGGGACGGCCGCGCAGTGTGCGTAGCAGGAGAGCGTGCCGGCCAGCACGGCGTTGACCAGGTCCTGCAACACGGTCGTGTCGTCCGCGCCCGGCGCGTACGTCTCCGAGGCGCGGTCCTCCGCCAGACCGTCCGGGATGCCCTGGCAGAGCAGTCGACACGTCAGGACTCCGCGCTCGGAGACCAGCTCCTGCCGCAGCACGGTGAGGGGCGGGGAGTCGACATATTCCTCACCCTCGGACGTCACCGCGCCCCAGCCGAGCACCAGTCCGTAGCCGCGCAGGTCCCTGTCCGTCAGCTCGCCATCGGCGTTGTCGAGCAGCACCTCAGCGGTGTGGCTGTACGGCTCCAGCGTCTCCTCGGCTGAGAGGATGCGGCTGCGGTTGTACGTCAGTGCCGTCCCGCCGAGCGTCAGCACGGCGCGGACGAGGGGGTCGACGGTCGACCCCCTCAGCGCCCCGGCCAGCGTCTCCGTCAGGCTCATGCCGCCACCCCCCTCACCACCACCACGACCGCGATGGCGGTCGAGGCCAGCGCCAGGCCGAGCAGGGCCTCCCAGAAGTCCTCGTGCCCGCCGGCGCAGCCGCGCACCTCCGACCAGTATTCATACAGCGCGAAGCTGGCGAAGAGCAGCGCCGCAAGGCCCGGGCTGCGCAGCGCAACGAGCGCCGTCACCACGCCGAGCCCGATGTGCACCAGCGTCGTCCGTTTCCTCATCGCCGGTCCTCCGTCCACAGCTCAGCCGTGCGGACCGCCCGGCGACGCTCCCTCTTCAGAGAGGACAGCTCCTGCCGGAACTGCGCGAGCCGGTCGCGACCGAACGACAGGACCTGGTCCGGCGTGCGGCCGTCCCCGACGGTCACCCGGTTCATGGCGTAGGCGGCGTACTCGAGCGCGGCATAGCCGGCGGCGCCGGTCAGCAGCACGTCTTCGAGGTGGGAGGGGAGGGTTGATGCTTCGTCGGCGAGTGTGTGCGCGGCGGTGTAGCAGACGTACACGGCCTCGCCGGCCGCGGGAGCTGAATCCATCAGCAGCGTCAGCGTGTCGCCCCAGACCTCGAAGTGCCGCAGCCGCTTCGGGTAGCGGTCGACCGGGTACTCCACCGCGGTGACGGCGATGCGGTCGGTCAGGGACGAGATGTCGAGCTCACGCGACGCGGGGTCGGAGATGGCCAGGTCGGTAGCCACCACCTCTCGCGGCGCGGCGCGGTTCAGGTCGCGCAGCGCGTGCTCGATGTGGCGGTCGAGGTCATCATCGCTCCACCGGTCCGCAACCGGCTCTGCCAGGTCGGTGCGGAGCCGGGTCCTTAGTACGATAGTACCTGTCGGCATTTTCCTTACACCTCACTATGGCCCCTCGTTTGACACGATTACCAGTATGTGGCATTCTGCATATCTATCCGCCCGGTGCGTGTTACGCACAGCACTGCGCGCGGTGTTTCCCTCCATCCCACCAAAGGCGGGAGAGGAGAGGGGAGCCTCCTCTCTCGCCCCCCCCTCCGCGGACCGGCTCGAAGGCAGGCTCTACCGCACGTCCATTCATCCGCGCCTGTTCGCGCGCCCGTGACCCCGTAGGGGCGGGCTCCCGTGCCCACCCGCATTTCCGTTGCTTCACGCCCACCGCTGTTGTCACCACACGTCCTCCGTTTCTCCCGTAGGGGCGGGCTCCCATGCCCACCCGCAGATTGATTGCCGCACGCCCAAACTCGCCACCACGCGCGTCCTACAACCTGCACTGCCATTCGCCTGACCTTCCTTCTCCCGTAGGGGCGGGCTCCCATGCCCGCCCGCGTGTGCCTCGGGCTTGTACAATCCGTTCGTGACCAGCCAACCTGTTCCCGGGGACACGACGCCCCAATCCCGTCCCCGTCGCTCACCTCTTCGACTGCGCGAATTCGACTACTGCACTCCCGGCGCCTACTTCGTCACGATCTGCACCCACCACCGCACGTGCCTCCTCGGCGATGTGCGCGACGAACGCGTGTTGCTCACCCACGTCGGCTCCATGGTGAATTCGACATGGTCCGAGCTTCCCAGCCATTACCCAGCCGTGCACACCGATGCATTCGTCGTCATGCCGAATCATGTCCACGGGATCATCCTCCTCACGGGAGAGCCACCCGACTCCACGACTCCTCCTGACGGGCGGGCATGGGAGCCCGCCCCTACATTCGGACTGCTTGACGTCGTTCACCGCTTCAAGACCCTCACCACGCGACGATTCGCCGAGTTCGGCCACTCCGCTGACTCGCAACCTGCCTACCGCCACCTCTGGCAGCGCAGCTTCTACGAACACGTCATCCGGGACGACGAGACCCTGCTGCGTGTCCGGCAGTACATCTGCGACAATCCCCTCGCCTGGGCACTCGACCGCGAGAACCCCGGTGTGGCAAGGATTTCCCGCCCATCCGGGCCCGCCGAACCCTGGGAGGTTTGACCCCACCTTCCTTCTCACGGGCGGGCATGGCAGCCCGCCCCTACGTTCGGACGCAGAACCTCTCCCCTTTCCACCGGGCACACCCCTCCCCCCCCCACACCGGAAGACCATGTCGGGTGGTACACCCGACCCCGCGAGTCACCCACGTTCGGGGAGCAGCAAATCTTCACAATTCCACCCTCAAGGCTTGACACGATGGTCGCATGCGAATACCATACGGCACAGGAACCTGTGGTAGTTGTGGTTGTGGGGTCTGACGACGTTTGAGCAGCCTTCCACAGGGTCCTCCTCTCCTTTCGGGGAAGGGAAGCTGCCACCCCTTCCCCCTTTTTTCGTCCTCGATGAGCCACCTGCGGCCGATCGACCCGACGGACCGGATGGACATGACTCCCGTAGGGGCACGCGGCTGCGTGCCTGCCCGCCATCCGGTCATCTCGTCCCCACCGTTGTTCACCACA
>CAZVCS010000109.1:4356-6341 GCA_964625765.1 uncultured Dehalococcoidales bacterium
GCCGTGCGAGCCTCCACTGCTACGGGCGGGACATGTCCCGCCCCTACAGGTACCGCCCGGGATTCGCTCAGAATCCGTAGGGGAGAGGCATGCCTCTCCCGTTGCGTCGCATCCTCACCCCACCGGACCACACGCGCGCGGTCATTCATCGCAGCCGTGCGAGCCTCCACTGCTACGGGCGGGACATGTCCCGCCCCTACAGGTACCGGTCCCCCCACGCCCTGCAGGCACGCAGCCGCGTGCCCGCCATCCGGTTCGATTCACGCCCAACGCCATTACCATCGACCGTGTGCCGTCTGCCGTCGCCGGGCGGACGCAGAGGTCCGCCGCCACATTCGGACACCATGCCCGGCCCCCCAACCGGGTCGGTGCGGGGACCGACCCCTACGTTAGAAACCCGAGCCCGTCCGCCATACCCGGGCAGGCGTGGGCGCCTGCCCCTACATTTGGACCCCAGCCGCATCCGCCTCTGCAGCGCTCCTACCCTGAACCTGCCGCGTTCTACCCCACTGCCGCCACTCGCACCGCAATCTGCCACTCATCGTTGACGCCGCTGGCGCCTGACGGGAACGTGTCCGGCAGCGGCCCGTAGGCGTGGCTGTTCACCTGCCATGCGTTGTGCCAGTAGCCCACGCTCGCCCCCTGCCCCATCGGACAGCGCCAGCGCGGGTCCGCATTCAGCCACAGCTTCGGCGTCGCATCCGAGACGAACGCCAGGAAGTAGATGCCCGCCGGCAGACACAGGTCGATACTCGCCGCCTTCTCGCCGGTCGTACTCACGTCCACCACACCGGCATCCAGCACCAGGCTCTCCGGATACGTGTCCAGGTTGTCGTCCCGGTAGATGCCGAGTCGAAGGTGCCCCTCCGCGGCCGCCTCGTAGACCGTGACGCCGATGCGGTCCAGCGTCACGTCGCGAGCCACCGCCAGGTACGTCGCGTACAGCCGGTTGTTCGCTATCTGCTGCGTGTTGCTGCCGGCGCCGCCGTAGTAGCTGTTCGGCCTCACCGCCTGCCACTCGTTGAAGACGCGGGGTCGCCACAGCTCGAGCCCTTCGTGCAGTTCGATGCCCATGGTCTAGCCCCTCACTCCCTGCACGGCGAAGGCGCGGTCCTCCGCCTGCGCGACCGATGTGCTCAGCTTCACGTAGCGCCAGCCGCCGATGTCGAACACGGTCGCGTAGCCGCCGCCCGTCTGGTCCGTCTGCGCCGAGCTGCCGGCCCCGAGCGGGACGTACGCGCCCGCGAGCGTCTGCGCCACGTGGACGCCGACCCTGGCTGCGGTCAGCGCCGGGACGACGACCGCAAGGTAGCGGTAGTGCTCGCCGAGGTCGACCGCGTCCGAGAGGTCGTCGTCCGCCGAGACGTCGATCGTGGCCGTCTTCCAGCCGGAGACGCGGGTCGCGGAGACATCGACCACGCCCGAGGCATCGACCGACGGGCACTGCGGCTCGCCGGAGCTGTCGTGACCATACATAACCCTGGGATACTCTTCCATGCCGCTCCTCCCGGCGGGGCCGGGGACTCACAGCCCCCGCCCCGCCTCTCCCTCTCTAGATGCCGGACTCGCCGAGCTGCAGGTAGACGATGGCCACCAGTCCGCCCGGCTTGGCGTTGTCGGCATCGGTCGACTTCGCCTTCACCACGATGCTCTCGCCCGCGAACACCGGGATGTCCGGCCGGTCGAACATCGCCGTGGCGTGCGTCGCGCCTTCGGACGTGCCTGCGCCGGCGACGGTCACGACTGAATCGGCGTCGCGCGCGCCGTCGACGTAGACGCTGAAGACGACGTCGTCGCCGTCCGACTGCGCCGCCTCTATCTCGCAGTCGAGCCCCCGGATGTAGCCGTCCTGGACGGCGTGCAGCACCGCCACCGAGCCCGCGCCCTGCACCGGCGCGAGCGCCTCATCCGTTGTCCCCAGCGCTGCCGCCGCCTTGTCGAGCTGGAACGCCAGCGCCACGATGCCTGAGATCTCTTCACTCATG
>CAZVCS010000110.1:0-6249 GCA_964625765.1 uncultured Dehalococcoidales bacterium
CTACCTCAACTACATCAAGACGCACGGACTCAAGCCGAAGGACGAGTTCGACCTCGCCTCGCTGCGCGAGATAAGCCAGACCGGCTCGGTGCTCTCGCCCGAGGGCTGGGAGTGGGTCTACGATGCCGTGAAGGCAGACCTGCACTTCAACTCCATCGCCGGCGGAACCGACTTCAACGGCGCGTTCCTGGGCGGCAACCTGCTCATGCCGGTGCACGCGGGCGAGATGCAGTGGTGGACGCTGGGCAAGAAGTGCGCCGCCTACGGGCCGGAAGGCACACCGGTGGTCGACAAACAGGGTGAGCTTGTCTGCGAGGGCGCCATCCCATCCATGCCGCTGCACTTCTGGAACGACCGCGACGGCGCGAAGTACCACGCCGCGTACTTCGCCATGTACCCGGGCAAATGGCGCCACGGCGACTTCATCCAGGTGCACAGCGATACCGGCGGCATCACCATGTACGGCCGGTCCGACTCCACGCTGAATCCGTCCGGCGTCCGCATCGGCACCGCCGAGATATACACGCAGATGGAGCGCATCGAGGGTATCGCGGACAGCCTCGCCATCGGCCAGCAGTGGCAGGGAGACGAGCGCGTCATCCTCTTCGTCAAGCTGGCGCCCGGATACGCGCTGACGGAGGAACTCAAGAGCACCATCCGCGGCACGCTGCTGCGCAACGCCTCGCCGCGGCACGTACCGGCGAAGATAATCGCCGTGGCCGACATCCCGTACACCCTCAACATGAAGAAGGTGGAGAGCGCCGTCACCAACGTCATCCATGGCAAACCGGTGCTCAACCGGGAGGCTCTCGCCAATCCGGAGTCGCTCAAGCTCTACGAGGATTTGCCCGAACTGCGCGAGTGACGTCGTAGGGCACCGCGTACAGGGGCCAACGCCAGGCTAACGCGCGCCGCCTCCCCGGGACCCCACCCGCAGACGCCCAACCACGTACGCGCTCTGGCACGCGTTGCCGCGGGACGCTACAATAGCGGACCCGTCTGAGAGGAGAGAGCAGAACGTGAAGAACATGTGGGATGCATTCTTCTCGCCCGACAGCGTCGCCATCATCGGCGCCTCGTCCACGCCGGGCAGGCCCGGCCACGAGGTCATCCGGAACATGCAGGCGAACAAGTACGAGGGGCACATCCACCTCGTCAACCCGAAGGGTGGCGAGATACTCGGCCTTCCCGTCACGAAGTCAATCGATGAGCTTCCCAACGGCATCGACCAGGCGATAGTCATCGTCCCGGCGGCGGCCACGACCGGCGCGGTCAGACAGCTTGCCGGCAAGGGCATCGGCACGTTCGTGCTCGCCGCCGGCGGCTACTCCGAGGTGGACGAGCGCGGCGAGGAGTTGCAGCGCGAGCTGGCGCAGACCATCAGGGACCTGGGCGTGCGCGCCATCGGCCCCAATACCTCCGGCCACATCTCCATGCCGCACCACTACACCTCCAGCTTCTTCCCGCTGGGATGGATACGACCCGGCAACATCTCCTACATCGCCCAGACGGGCAACTTCGCCACGCATACGCAGCGCTACATCACCTCCGGCGAGTACTACGGCGTCGCCCGGGTGGTCGGCCTCGGCAACAAGATAGACATGGACGAAGCCGAGGTGCTCGAGTGGCTGGCGGACGACGACGCAACGAAGGCCATCTTCATGTACCTCGAGAGCTTCAAGCGCCCCCGCCACTTCGTCGAGGTAGCCCGCAAGGCCGCGGCGAAGAAGCCGCTGTTCATGCTGAAGGGCGGCATGTCGAAGGAGGGTTCCCAGGCCGCCATAGCGCACACCGCTGCGCTGGCGTCGGACGACCGGGTCGTCTCCGCCGCCATGAAGCAGGCAGGGGTGACCCTGCTGCACGACTACTCGCACCTGTTCCACGTGGCCAAGGCCATCTCAACCATGCCCCTGCCGCGCGGCAACCGCATCAGCTTCATGGCGCCCTCCGGCGCGATGCTGGTGGTGCTCACGGACATCTGCCGGCAGCGCTGGGACCTGGTCGTCCCGGACCTGCTGGAAGTCAACCGGCAGCGCCTGCAGGCCATCGGCCCTGACTGGCTGCGCATGCGCAACCCGGTCGACATCTGGGGGCCGGCCATGGTTCACGGCATCGAGAAGGCGCACCGCGACGCCATCGAAGCGGTGATGGACGACCCCAATATCGATGCAGTCATCGTGGTCCTGGTGGTGGTGGACGAGTTCGGCCGCCCGCCGCTGGACTTCTTCGTCGAGATGAAGAACAAGTACCCGGACAAGCCCCTGTACGTCACCTTCTCCGGCATCAAGGAGCGCATGGAAGAGGCGAAGGCGTTCCTCGAACCGAGGGGCGTGCCGACCTACCCGTTCATCGAGCAGCCATTCGAGGTACTCTCCATACTGAACCAGGCCCGCGAGAACATGCAGAGGGCGCAGCGGCAGAAGTAGGCCGAAGGGGCGACAGGGAGGCGACCATGGAGTTCCTCGGGTACGAGCGACCCAACGGACAGGCGGGCGTCCGCAACTACGTCGTCATCCTGCCGGCCACGAGCTGCACGAACGAGCTGGCCTGCGCCATCGCGGACGGCGCCGCGGGGTCGGTGCCTGTGCTGCACAACTACGGCTGCATGCGGCTGAAGCCGGACAACGACCGTGCTCACCGCACCCTCGCCGGTCTCGGCAGCAACCCCAATGTCGCAGGAACCCTCCTGCTTGAGGTTGGCTGCGGCATGCTCGAGCCGCAGAGGATAGCTCAGGAGATAGCGGCCGCAGGCACTCCAGTCGAGCTGCTTTCAGTGAAGACCGCTGGAGGCTACACGAGGGCCATATCCGAGGGTCAGTCCATCGTCCGCTCCATGATGACGAAGGCCTCGCTGCAGCAGCGCGTCCCGCTGCCGCTCGGCAAGCTCAGCGTCGGCATCAAGTGCGGCGGCTCGGCCACCATATCGTCCGCTGCGGGCCACCCGGCCACGGGGCACGTGGTCGATACCATCGTCGACGCAGGCGGCATCGCCGTCTTCAGCGAGACCGCCGAGGTCATCGGCGCGGAGCACCTGCTGGCGAAGCGGGCCGCAAACGAGACCGTTCGGAAGGACCTGCTCGACACCGTGGGACGCTTCGAGCAGATGATTGTCGACTACGGCGTGGATATCCGCGGAGCGCAGCCGACGCCGGGCAACATCATGAGCGGCCTCACCACCATCGAGGAGAAGTCGCTCGGCGCCCTCGTGAAGACCGGCACGCGACCTTTGACCGGCATACTGGAGTACGGCGAGCGGCCCTCAGGGCCGGGACTCTACATGATGGATTCGTCGGGATGGCCCGTGCACATGTTCCTGGGGATGGCGGCGGCGGGGGTCCAGGTGTTCATCTTCTCGCTAGGCGGCGGCGTCTGCGGCCTGTTCCCGAGCCAGCCGGGCGCCTTCCGGCTGCCCATCGTCCCGTCTATCAAGATAACCGGCGACCCAACCCTGAAGCCGGAGAGCGCCTTCTTCGACTACTACGCCGGGGCGGTCATCGAAGGCACGCAGACGAAGGCCGAGGCGTCGGAGGGATTCCTGCGCACGTTCCTGGACATCGTCTCGGGCAAGCCGACCACGCAGGAGTACTCGACCTACCGCGAAGTGCTGGACATGTTCGCCACCGGTCCGGTGATGTAGCGGACGGGCCTGCGGCGGGCGGTAAGGAGGGCATGCGCACCACGCCACCACATCACCACGGGCGGGCGTGGGAGACCGCCCCTACGTTCGGAGGGCCACCACTCCCGAACCCCGAGACAATCTCCACCTGCGGCGGTCCATATTTGTAGGGGAGCGGCATGCCGCTCCCGTTGGCACGGATCCGAACGCGACGGGTGCAGAGACCGAGCCTCATCACGAACGAGTAGTCTTCGCTCAGCGCACCGCTGCACGAGGCTACGGGAGGCGCATGCACCTCCCCTACAGATAGACAGGACGCACATTCGCGTCTCGCATCGAGGTGTCCGTGGTGTCCCCGTCAAGGCATCGCGACCCGCAGGGCGAGGATGCCCGCCACACCGCACCACACCACCGCGGGCGGGCGTGGGAGCCCGCCCCTACACGGATAACCCATCCACCCCGAACACCCGAGCCCCCCCCTACGGCGGGACGTATTCGGGCAGAGGTGTCCATGGTGTCCCCGTGGATAGCGAAGGGCCCGCCAGGTACTCCGGCGGGCCCTCTTTCGTTTCGTGTGTGAGACGCACTAGCTCTCGACCACGACGCGGGCGTCAACGGCGACGACGCCGTCCTTGTAGGCGAACACGGGGTTGAGGTCCAGCTCCTTGACCTGAGGGTTCTTCTCGACGAACTCGGAGACCTTCACGATGGTGCTCTCCAGCGCGCCCAGGTCGGCCGGCTCAGCGCCGCGGAAGCCCTGCAGCATCGGAAAGCCCTTTATCTCCCGGATCATCTCGGCCGCGTCGAACTTCTCCACGGGCACGATGCGGAAGGAGACGTCCTTGAGCAACTCCACGAGGACACCGCCGAGGCCGAACATGATGACCGGACCGAATTGCGGGTCCTTGCTCATCCCGACGATGACCTCGACGCCCTTGCGAGCCATGCGCTGCACCGAGACGCCGTGAATATCAGCGCCCGGCACCTTCTCTTTCACGGAGGCCATGATGGCGGCGTACGCCTTCTCAACCTGCGCGGCGTTCTCCAGCCCCAGCTTGACGCCTCCGGAATCGCTCTTGTGCACGACCTGCGGCGAGACTATCTTCAGAGCTACCGGGAAGCCCATCTCGCGACTGATGGCCACGGCTTCCTTCTGGTTCCGGGCGAGCTTCGTCTCCACGACGGGAATGCCCGCGGCTTTCAACATGTCTTTCGATTCGATCTCGGTCAACACCCGAGGTCCCTGAACGGTCTTGCTCTGTGACATGGCGCCCGTACTCCTTCCGTCCGCCCGACAGCGGAACGCAGTGCGACATTCTACATCATCTCCGCACGGAGCGAGAAGTCAAGTGGAGACGCGCCGCCGAGCCTGCCTCTCAGCCCAGCCACCAACATCGCGGAACGAAAGAGCTGTGCCCGGCCGAGGCCGCACGGTTGCGTTGCGCCGCCACACCACCTACAATCCTCTCCGCACCACGGTGCACGCACCCCACGAGCGAGTCACACGTTGAAGAAGGGAGAGTGCCATGAGTAGTGACATCCTGGCAGGCTTGAAGAAGGCCATTCTCGACTACGACCCCGATGCTTCTGCCGCAGCCGCGCGGAAAGCGGTGGCGGCGGGAATCAACCCGTCCGAAACCCTCGCGGCCATGACCGAAGCCATCAGGGAGATCGGCGAGGGATTCAACCGGGGCGACCTCTTCCTGCCCGACCTCGTGGGAGGCGCCGATGCCATGTCGGCGGCCACGCCCATCATCCAGGAGCAGATCCAGCGCCTCGGCGCGAAGACGCAGAGCACCGGCACCGTGGTCATCGGGACGGTCTTCGGCGACATCCACACCATCGGCAAGACGATGGTCGCGACGCTGCTTCAGGCCGAGGGATTCACAGTCCACGACATCGGCATCAACGTCACCTCGGACCAGTTCATCGAGGCCACGCGCAAGTACAAGCCCGACATCCTGGCGATGTCCGCACTCATGACGATGACGGCCCCCGAGCAGCGCAAGGTCATCGAGACCCTGAAGGCCCAGGGGCTGCGGGACGGCGTCAAGGTGATGGTGGGCGGCGGCGCGCTGACGCAGGAGTTCGCGGACTCCATCGGCGCCGACGGCTACGATCCGACCGCTCCGGGCGCAGCCAGGCTGGCGCGCCGGCTGATGGGGAGGTAGGCACATGCCATTCACACGTGGATTCACACGACGGTTCCCGCCGCTCCGGGTGCTGAGCGACGAGCAGGTTGAGGACATCCACCGCGGCACGCTCCGCATCCTCTGGAGTACCGGTGTGCACATCGAGCACGAGCGCGCCCTCAAGCTGTTCGAGCAGAACGGCTGCAAGGTGGACCACGACGACATGCGCGTGCGCATCCCGCCGGCGCTCGTCGAGGAGTGCCTGCGGAAGGCTCCCAGCAGCTTTCCCGCGCCGGCGCGCGACCCGAACAAGACGCTCATGATAGGCGGCAACAACCTCTGCCTCGCCGTCGCGCCGGGCCACAAGACGGTCGACTCGCAGACCTGGGAGCCGCGCGAAGCGACGCGCAAGGAGAACTACGACGCGGTGCGCGTCCTCGACGCGCTGCCCACCGTGCACTTCTTCTCCCCCTACACGCCGTACTTCGGCTTCAAGGGAGT
>CAZVCS010000111.1:0-3410 GCA_964625765.1 uncultured Dehalococcoidales bacterium
GAAGGACAAGGGGCGCCTGTAGCCGCAACCGTCCCGTCCTTGAAGCTGCGGGTATTGACATTGCGAGCCGCCCGGCCGAATAATACTCGTAGCGTGTGTGTACTGTGGTGTGACTCGTCTCTTCTCGGTCAGGGATGTGCATTGTGCAGGGGGGATGTGGCCGACCGGTGTCTCGTGGCCCCGCGGTTCGCGGGCGCCTCTCGTGCGCTGACCGTTCCACGCGCGGTCCTCGCATAGCTATCTCCGGCAGCGTTCACCGCATCTACGTGTGCGAGAGCTGTCCTCAGCAACAGGACAAAAGGTCGAGCTGTCGAACAGGTGCGTACTTCGATTGCGCGAATAAGGAGGTGAGCAATTGGCTGAGGTGAATAGAGAAAGCTGGGGCAAGCGCAGCTACTTCATCTTCGCTGCGCTGGGCTCTGCCGTGGGCCTGGGCAACCTGTGGCGGTTTCCGTACCTCTGCTACGCCAATGGCGGCGGAGCGTTCATTGTTGCGTACGTAATCGGCCTGTTTGTGATCGGCATTCCTTGGCTCGTTGTCGAGTTCGGCATGGGCAAGTACTTCGCATCGAGCGCACCCGGCGTGTTCGGCGGCATCGGCAAGAAGTGGGAGTGGCTGGGCTGGTGGCCGGTCTGGGTTGCGTTCCTCATCAACACGTACTACACCGTGGTCATGGCCTGGACGCTCCGCTATGCGGTGTCGTCGGCGACGGTCGCGTGGGGTCTGGGGAAAGCAGGTGCTGAGGGGGCGGCCGACTACTACTTCGGAACGGTGCTGAAGCTGTCCGGCGGCCCCGCCGAAATCGGCAGCCCTGTTCCTGAGCTGCTCATCGGGCTGGCAATCATCTGGGCGGTTATCTTCCTGGTCGTTTTCAAGGGCGCAAAGGTCATCGGGCCCGTTTCCCAGGTGGTCATGATTGTTGCCTGGATCTTCCTGGCCATACTGGTCGTGAGGGGCGTCACGCTTCCCGGCGCGGCGCAGGGCCTGAACAACTACCTCGAGACAGACTGGAGCAAACTGGCGAGCCCGGACATCTGGTTCGGGGCGTTCAGCCAGATCGCCTTCTCCCTCTCGGTCGGCATGGCCGGCATGTATGCATACGGGAGCTTCATCAAGCGGAAGGGCGACGTCAACAACAGCGCGTTCATCACGGGCTTTGGTGACTCCGCCACAAGCTTCTTCGCCGGGTTCGCCGTCTTCAGCACGGTCGGCTTCATCATGCAGGCCTTGAACATCCCCCTGGGAGACGTCGCTACCAAGAGCGTTGGACTGGCCTTCATCACATGGCCGGTAGCGATCTCGATGATGCCCGGCGCCAACGCCTTCTTCGGCGTCGTCTTCTTCTCCTGCCTCTTCCTCGTCGGACTGTCCTCCGCGTACTTCCTGGCCTATGGCGGAACCATCTCGCCGCTGGTGGACAAGTTCGGCTGGAGCCGGACGAAGACGACTGCCGGCGTGTGCATCGTGGGCTTCCTCATCGGCATCCTCTTCACGACGAACGGCGGACTCTACTGGGGGCCTGACATACTCGACAGGGCCGTGTCGTTCTATGGACTCCTTATCACCGGCGCGTTGGCCTGCCTGGTCGTCGGCTGGGTCTTCCCGGCGAGCAGGCTGCGCGAGTACGTCAACAGCACATCCGACTTCAACATCGGTCCCTGGTTCGACGTCATGGTGAAGGTCGTTGTCCCGCTCGGACTGCTGTTCGTCGCCATCTACGGCGGCTTCATGCAGGATATTCCGAACTCCTACGGCGGCTATCCGCGCTGGGCAAGCAACGCCATCTGGGCGACCCTTGTGATAACCCTGATTCTCAGCTTCATCCTTGGAGCGATGAAGACCCGCGGCCGCAAGGACTAGCAGGAGGTGATGCGCAATGACGACTGAAGCGATTATTGCGGCGGTTGTGGTGTGGGTGATTTACGGAGGCGCGCTCGCGTGGTGCTTCGGCAAGCTCCGCAGTCGCGGCGGTGGCTGGGAGGACTAGGGCGCGACTCGGTCTGACCGCAAGACAGCTCAAAGAGGGGGACGGCTCGAAAGCCGCCCCCCTCTCGTTGTTCCGGCCGCATGGTGACGCCACGACCCGAGCACGGAAGACCCTGTGCTAGAATGGCGTGCCCATGTACTCGCGCACGATGCGGCTGCTGGACGCCAACCTGAACCGCGCGTCCGAGGGGCTTCGAGTCCTCGAGGACGTAGCCAGATTCATCCTCGACGACCGTCTGCTAAGCCGGGAGCTGAAAGCGGCCCGCCACGAGGTCTCGACCCTGGCGCAGGCGCTTGCCGTGCTTCTGCTCTCGCAACGTGATTCCGTCGGCGACGTGGGCAGAGAGTCGGCTCTTCCTGCCGGAGCGGACCCGGCTCTTGTGGCTCTTGTCCGCGCCAATTCGAAGCGCGTGGAGGAGTCGCTTCGGGTCATCGAGGAGTGCTCGCGTCTCCCGGTGCTTGCCGGTTGCGTCGATACCGTGCAGGTGGAGCGGCTGCGTTACGCGACGTACGATTTCGAGAAGCGCCTTGTGGGTCGACTGCTGCGCGTTGAACGTCGCCGCAGCGTGTCGGGGCTGTATGTGGTCGTCGACCGGGATACCATTGGCGGCGGCGACCTGTGCCGCATCGCGGCTGATGCCATCGATGGCGGTGCGTCGGTCATCCAGCTTCGTGACAAGAGCGGCGAGCGGGGCGAGGTGCTTCGCGAGGCGAAGGCCCTGTGCGACCTCTGCAGGCAGCGGAACGTCCTTTTCGTGATGAACGATCATGCCGACATCGCAGCTGCCGTCGGGGCGCCGGCGCTTCACGTGGGTCAAACGGACCTGCCCGTGGCGGTGGTGCGCACGCTGCTGCCCATAGACACGGTCGTCGGCGTATCGTGCAGCGACCGGGAGAGCGTCCTGCGAGCGCTCGAGGAAGGAGCGGACTACGTCGCCGTCGGCGCCGTCTTCCCCACGGCTCAGAAGCAGGATGTGGTCGTTACCGGCCTGGACCTCGTCCGGTGGGCACGCAGCCAGGTCGGGGAAACGCCTCTCGTAGCCATCGGCGGCATCGGTGCGCACAACGTGGACGACGTCGTCGAGGCGGGCGCTGGCTGCGTGGCCGTCATCAGCGCGGTCGTCTCACAGCCGGATGTTCGACAGGCGGCGCGAGGCCTGTCGCAGGCGATTGCGGACGCAATCGCACGGGGAGGACATGATGGAAACGAACCAGCTTGATGCGATTGCAGCCTCGGCGCACGAGTACTTCTCGGTGCAGAACCGCGCCCGCGAGCGTGCGCTGCCGCTGTGCAGGCTGATGATTCAGAACAGCGGAAACGCCATTCGAGCGGCGCACCGCCTCGATGCAGGCGCGGCGCAGGAACTGCTCGACGCCAACCGCCAGGTGAATGGACAGTTGCGGGAGGCGCTCGCCAGATCGG
>CAZVCS010000111.1:3420-6153 GCA_964625765.1 uncultured Dehalococcoidales bacterium
CGCGTAACGTGATTTAGCGGGTGTGCGCGGGTTGACGTCAGTTCTGCTTGGCCCGATACCAAGCCGCACGCTGGCCGCCCACATCACGGTATCGAAGCTCAAACAGGCGGGATTCGTGCACGACGCGCAGAAAGAGTACGCGGAGGCATGCATCACCTTCTCGCTCATCCAGGGTACCGCCCTGCCGGAAGCAGCCGGTATCGGGGTCCCGATGCCTGCGTACCTTAACGGGCTTGGGGAAGCTATCGGCGAGATGCGGCGGTACATCCTGGACAGCCTGCGTCGCGGTGACACGTCGCGGTGCGAGGCGCTTCTGTCGGTGATGGACGACATCTACAACCTGCTCATGTCGATGGACTATCCGGACATGGTCACACACGGGCTCAGGCGGAACTCGGATGCCGCTCGCGGACTGATCGAGCGCACGCGCGGCGACCTCACTAATGCGTTGCGCCAGGATTCGCTTGAGGCAAAGCTGGCGGCATTCGAGCGGAGTCTGTTGACAAAGTGAAGTGCCCTGCCTAAAGTGTACGAACGATATGGCTCGACCGTGATAGGTGAGATAAGGCGCTGTGGTCGATGAGGCGCCTTTTCTCATGTGAGAAGGAGGACTGACACAATGAATCTCATGTGGGTTAGCGTGATAGCCGGAGTGATTGGCTTCGGCGTCGTCGCGTACTTCGCGCGCTACGTGCTGGCTCAGGACGAGGGTTCCAAGGCCGTACGCGAGACCTCCGCGGCAATCCGCGAGGGCGCGATGGCGTTCATCAGCCGGGAGTACCGGACCCTGGCAATCGTCGTCGTCGTTGTCACCATCATCCTGGCGGTACTGCCCGGACTGGGCTTCAAGGTGAGCGCTGCCTTCGTCTTCGGCGCAGTCTGTTCGATGGCTGCCGGCTATGCCGGCATGAACATGGCCACCCGCGCGAACAGCCGCACCTGCGCCGCGGCGCAGCACAGCATCAACCAGGGGCTGCGCGTCGCCTTCCGTGGTGGCGCAGTCATGGGTCTGACCGTCGTCAGCATCGGCATCATCGGCATCGCCATCCTCTACTTCCTCTGGCACGATGATCCCAACTTCCTGGGCGTGATTCCCGCCTACGGCACGGGTGCGTCCCTTGTCGCCCTGTTCGCCAGGGTCGGCGGCGGCATCTTCACGAAGGGCGCCGATGCCGGATCCGACCTTGTCGGCAAGGTGGAAGCCGGCATCCCGGAGGACGATCCTCGCAACGCCGCTGTGGTTGCCGACAACGTGGGCGATAATGTCGGTGACGTTGCCGGCATGGGCGCCGACCTCTTTGAGTCGTACGTAGAAGCCATCATCGCCACCATGACGCTGTCCATCGTGGTCACGTCGCTGGGTATCGTCGGCGATGAGGAGACCGCCTGGCTCATTCCGATGCTCGTGTCTGCCGGCGGCATCGTCGCGTCGGTCATCGGTTGCTTCATGGTCCGCGTCGGCGAGACGGTTGAGATGGGCAAGCTCCTCGGCGCACTGCGCCGCGGCACGCTGACCGCCTCGATCCTGAGCGCCGTCTTCGCGTTCCTCATCATCTACTTCCTCGACGCAAGCATCGGCCTCTTCTGGGCCATGCTCGCCGGCCTCGCCGCGGGCGTACTGCTGGGGGAGAGCACCAACTACTTCACCTCCTACGCGTTCAAACCCACGCAGGGCATCTCTCATGCGTCCACCTCCGGCGCCGGCGCCACCATCATCTCCGGCTTCGCCGTCGGCATGATGAGCACCTGGCCGGCTGTGCTTCTTGTGGCTGCGGCCATCCTCGCAGCGTTCCACTTCGGCAGCTTCTACGGCGTGGCGCTTGCGGCTGCGGGTATGCTGTCGACGCTGGGCGTGACGCTGGCGACGGATGCCTACGGCCCGGTAGCTGACAACGCGGGCGGCATCACCACGATGACTGCCCTGCCTCCCGAGATACGTGAGCGCACCGATGCGCTCGACTCCCTGGGCAACACGACGGCGGCCACGGGCAAGGGCTTCGCCATAGGCGCCGCCGCCCTCAACGCACTCGGCCTGATACTCTCCTACGCCATTGCCACGAACATCGTCAGCATCAAGGGCGGTGTTATCGTGACGACGGACTCGGGCGCCCTCAGCCTGCTGAGCGCTCCCGTCCTGATCGGCGTGCTCGTCGGCGCCCTCATGCCTCCCGTCTTCTGCGCCATGACGATGAAGGCCGTGGGCATCACGACGGAGGCTATTGTCGCCGAAGTCCGCAGGCAGTGGCGTGAGATTCCCGGCCTGATGCAGGGTACGGCCAAGCCTCAGTACGGCCTCGTCGTCGACATCTGCACTAAGAAGGCTCTCAGGGCCATGCTTGCTCCGTCCATCATGTCCATCCTCGCCCCCATCGTCGTCGGCCTCATCCTCGGCAAGTACGCGCTTGCCGGCTTCCTCGTTGGCTCGGTCGTCATCGGCTTTATCATGGCCATCATGCTGAACAATGCCGGCGGCGCCTGGGACAATGCCAAGAAGTGGATCGAATCCGGCAAGTACGGCGGCAAGGGCTCGGACGCGCACAAGGCGGCCGTCGCCGGCGACACTGCGGGCGATCCGATGAAGGACACCGCCGGTCCGTCGCTCAACATCATGCTGAAGCTCATGTCCGTCATCTCCCTGATGCTTGCTCCGGTCATCATGAACTTCACCGGCATCATCTAGGTTGCCTCACGCGTTATCCACCGAGGGCGGGGCTCCGCAAGAGCCCCGCCCTT
>CAZVCS010000112.1:0-6129 GCA_964625765.1 uncultured Dehalococcoidales bacterium
CCGGCGGCCACCGGCCCGCCGCCTATTTCGAGCTACACATCGAGCAGGGGCCCATACTGGACCAGGAGCACGTCACCATCGGCGTGGTGACCGGCGCCCAGGGCCAGCGCTGGTACGATGTCACGGTCACGGGGCGCGACAGCCATGCAGGCAGCACGCCGATGGCGGCGCGGAAGGACGCCATGCTGGCCTGCGCACGCATCACCGACGGCGTCAACCGTCTCGCGCTTGCTCATGCTCCGTCCGGTATGGCGACGGTGGGCCTCGTGGAGGTCCGGCCGAACTCCCGCAACGTCATCCCCGGACACGTCTTCTTCACCGTGGACCTCCGGCACCCGGACGGCGCGGTGCTTACCCGTATGCACGAGGAATACGCCGCACTCGTTGGCCGGGTCGCGGCCGAAACGCGGACGGACATCGTTTCCGAGTGCGTCATGGACCTGCCGCCGACGAGGTTCGATGAGCGTTGCGTTGAGACAGTCCGCAACGCTGCAGAGAGGCTCGGCTACAGCCACCGCGACATCGTCTCCGGCCCCGGTCACGACGCCGTGAACGTCGCCCGTGTCCTGCCCGCCGCGATGGTCTTCGTGCCGTGCATCGGTGGCATCAGCCACAACGAGACCGAGGCGGCGCGACCGGACGAGCTGGCTGCCGGCGCCAATGTGCTGTTGCAGTCTGTCCTGGAGTACGACCGGGCGTTGTCGACTGCGGGCTAGGTGACGCTGCGCATCAGAGCGCGGCCCGACGACCGCGGCGTGCCGGGGCTGTGGGAGGTGCGATGAGCAGAGCGAGGGTTGTTCTTGCGTGGATGCTCGGCCTCGTGCTGGCCGTCGCTGTCGTGCTGCTCGAGATAGCTGTGGTCCTCTCGACCACCGTCCTGGACCCTGCGTTTGTGAGTTCCGAGCTTGCCGGGGTAGAGCTCCACCCGCTCATCGCTGAGCGGGCGAGAGAGTCGTTCCCGCCCGAACTGGCGCTCTTCGCCGACACGGTGGACGAGGTCGCTCCTGACCTCGAGTCCTGGGCTCACGAGCAGTTGCCGGCGGTCGTACAGGCTGCGACTTCGTACCTGAGGGGCGAACAGGGCTTCCGGGTCGTGGTGTCGATGGAGGAGCCGAAGCGGGTGCTTGGAGTGCACATCGAGGAGCAGCTCCGCAACGCGGAGGCTGCCGAGATGCTCGGCATCCCTCCCGCACGCGTCCAGGCCATCGTCGCCTTTGTGCTCCAGCAGTTGGACAACCTCGTGCCGGACACGCTCGTCATCGATGAGACCTTCCTCGACGCGCAGACGCTGGGCCTGCTGCAGCAGGCGCGCCGCTATGTCTCGTATCTCGAGCTGTCGCTGAAGGTGCTGCCGATCGTCTGCATCCTGTCCCTGCTGTTGATAGCCGCCCTTTGCTCGTGGCGATTGAAGCTGGCGGCTCGTTACGTTGGTGTTGCGCTCTGCGTCGCCGGGCTTGCCATGCTGGCAACAGCGGGCCTGGCGCCCGTGTATCTGCCGCGAGCCGTTCCGGACGGTATCCCTTCTCAGTTTGTCGGCTTCGTGCCCGGATTCGTCGCGGATTGCTGCCGGCCGCTGTTTGTCTATGCGACCGCGACCCTGGCGGCGGGTGCGGTTGTCCTGCTGGCCGTCCTCTGGCAGGAGAGCCGCAGGCGAGCGGGCGGATGACGCTCATCGGGGTCGGGGACCTATTGACACCCGGGCCGCACCGCGCCAGCATGTATCCAGTGCCGTTGCGCCGCGTGGCGTGACGAGGAGGTATGCGGTGTCGGACTCTCCGGTGGGCTACCCGGCGACCCTATCCATCGACGTCAAGGAAACCGAACGCGACAAGGTGTCCGTCGGCTTCCGGCCGTTCGTTGCCATTCCCATCCTCATCATCCTCGGTCTGCTGACCGGGGCCAACTTCGAGTGGGAGCACTCGATGTGGAACTACGAGATGCCCGTTGCCGGCCTGGTGCTGCTGCCCACGCTGCTGATGATCCTCTTCCAGCAGAAGTACCCCAGGTGGTGGTTCGACTGGAATCTCGCACTGGCCAGATTCGGCACGCGTGTGGCCGCCTTCATGACGCTGCTGCACGATGACTATCCGTCGACTGACGAGCTGCAATACGTGCACCTGGACATCCCGTATCCTGACGTGAAGGCGGAACTGAACCGGTGGATGCCGCTGGTGAAGTGGTTCCTGGCGATACCGCACCTGTTCATCCTGGCGTTCCTCAGCATCGCCGTGTTCTTCTGCACGGTGTTTGCCTGGTTCGCCATCCTCTTCACCGGGCGCTACCCGCAGAGTCTCGTCGGGTTCATCGTCGGGTACCTGCGCTGGGAGGTACGGGTCGCGGCGTACGCATTCCTGCTGACGACCGACATCTATCCGCCGTTCTCGCTCGAGGCCTAGCGCAACGGGACGGACTGAATAGGTCCGGGAGGTGCGCCTACTCCGCGTGGCGGTAGACGTGCTTGAGCTGCCGGAGCAGGTCGCGGTCGCGCCGCTCCACGATGGCGTTCCACTCCTCTTCGGAGTGGCTGTAGAAGCCGCTGCCGGTCTTCATGCCGTAGCGCCCGGACTCGACCATCTCGCGGAACCCGCGGGCGGGCTCAACCGAGGAATCGAGCAGGGGAAGCAGGCGGCGGGCGATGGCGTACGTGGTGTCGTCACCCGCGAGGTCGTTCGCCATGAGCGGACCGACGCTCGGCAGCCGGAAGCCGAACGCTCCCCTGACGGCCGTGTCGAGGTCCTCCGCGGACGCAACGCCCTGCGCCCAGAGCGACCATATCTCGCGGAACATGGCCATCTGGATGCGGTTGACGAGGTAGCCCGGTATCTCTTTCTGCACGCGCACCGGCAGCTTGCCGGCCCTGCGCAGCATCGCGGTGACGACCTCGATGGTCTGCTGAGAGGTGAAGCGGCCGGGGATGACCTCAACGACCGGGACGATGTGCGGCGGGTTCATCCAGTGGGTGAGGATGCAGCGGTCCTGTCGCCTCGTCTCCGACGCGAAGTCGCTGATGAGCAGCGAGGAGCTGTTGCTGGTGAGGATGGTTCTCTCCGGGCAGACCGTGCCGAGCCGGTTGAAGAGCCGCCGTTTCAGCTCCTGGTCCTCGGTGGCGGCCTCGACGACAAGGTCAGCGTCCGTGGCTGCCTCTTCCAGTGTGGCAACCGTGCCGATTCGCCCGAGTATCCCGGGCACGTCGCCCGCGTCGACGAGGCCGGCGTCGACGAAGGCTGCAAGGTTGCGCTCTACCCGTGGTGCAACGCTGTTCAGCGCGGCCGCGCTGGTATCGGTGATTGCGACCTCGTAGCCGGCGGTCGCGAGGGCCTGTGCGATGCCATGGCCCATGATGCCGGCGCCGACTATCGCCGTAGTCCGGATTTCGTGCGCATCCATCTCGTCGCTCCTGACTCCGCCCGAGGGCGGCGATGACGTCCTCCAGCCGGGACGCGCTCAGTGCTTCGGGATGGACAGGAACTCGCGGGCCTCGTTCGGCGTGGCCGGCTCGTACCCCAGCTCACCCATGATGCGGACTATCTTCTCGACCTGCTCGGCGCTGGACTTGGCCAGCACGCCGCGCTCGATGAGAAGACTGTCCTCCAGTCCGACCCGCACGTGGCTGCCCATGAGCAACCCGGCGACGCACATCGGCATCTGGAAACGGCCGGCCGCGCAGACGGACCACTGGAAGTCGTTGCCGAAGGTGCGACGGGCCGTCTCCGCCAGGAACGCCAGGTTCTCGATGGTGGCCGGGATGCCTCCCATGATGCCCAGGACGAACTGCAGGTACACGGGCGTCTTCAGCAGGCCTTTCTGGACGATGTAGGCGAGATTGTTGATCATGCCGCTGTCGAATATCTCCGCCTCGGGCTTCGTGCCGCTCTCGGTGAACAACCGGGCGAACTCCTCAAGCATGGAGAACGTGCTCGTGTACACCATCTCTTTCGTGCCGTACAGGTAGGGCAGCTCCCAGTCGAAGCGCCACTTGTCCACCTTCATCTTCTCCGGTATGTCGAAAAGGCCGAAGTTGACCGACCCCGCATTGAAGGAGGCAAGCTCAGGGTGATGTGTCGGTACCACACGTATCCGGTCGGCCACCGGCATGCCGATGGCCCCGCCGGTGGTGGCGCACAGGACCGCATCACACTCACTGCGGATGCGGTCGAATATCTCACCGTAGACCGCCATGTCGCCGCACGGTTTGCCCGTCTGCGGGTCCCGAGCGTGGATGTGCAGCACCGCCGCGCCGGCCCTGTGGGCCTTGATGGCGTCGTCGGCTATCTCCTTCGGGGTTATCGGCAGGTAGGGGCTCATGGTGGGGGTGTGAATGCCGCCGGTTACCGCTGCGCTCACGATTCGCTTGGGCATCCTGCTCCTCCTGTCTCGCTGTCTGGACTCGGGAAGACCGTGGGCTGAGTGCTACGCGTACCAGTCGGGATGTTCGGTCAGCTCCGCCTTGAAGTCGAGCAGCACCGTGTCGAGGTCCGGATAGGCCGGACACCAGCCCCACTCCTGGCGGGCGCGGCTGTCGTCGAACTTGTCTATCTTGAACGACTTGTAGTACTCCATGATGACAGGGTCGAGGACGTAGGTTATCCTCGCGTCCGGCACGTGGCGCTTCACCACCAGCTCGATGTCCTTTGCCGACCTTGTGGGCGTGATGCCGGCGACGTTGTAGTTCACGGTCTTGATGGACGCGGCCGGCGCTTCTGCGATGGCATCGACCGCGTGCGCCGCGTCCTTGAAGTACATGATGGGCATCTTTGTCTCGGGTGTGACGAAGCACTCGAAGGGCTTGCCGCGCAGCGGGAACTCGATCATCCACGCGTTGTACTGGGAGACGTGGCGCACCTTGGCTCCCGGTCCGATGACGGACGGGAAGCGGATTGCGCGGAAGTCCACGCCGAACTTCGCGCGGTAGAAGCGTCCGAGGTTCTCGCAGTAGGCCTTGCCGCAACCGTACATGGTCGTCGGGTGCTGCACCGTCGCATCGTCCGCGACCGTGTTTGTGTCGAGCCCGAAGGTCGCGATGGTGCTGGGGAAGACCACCGTCGCGCCGCCGAAGAGGCGGGCCGCCTCGAGGACGTTTACCGTGCCGACGACGTTCACCTGGAACGAGGCCCACGGGTTCGCGTCCGAGGGGGCGCTCAGCATGGAGCCGAGGTGCAGGATGCGGTCTATCTTGTTGTCCCGCACGACGTTGTAGACCTCCGACGCATAGGACAGGTTGCCCTGCACCATCTTCACGTCCTTCGCGACGTCCCGGATGCGGCTCATGTTGGGGGCCACGTCCAGGATGGTGACCTTGTCGCCTCGCTGCACGTGCGTGCGTGTCAGCAGTGCTCCGATGAATCCGGTGCCTCCGGTGATGAGTACGTTCACCTTCCCTCCCGTCTCTCCGGGACCTGCTAGTCCCAGTACAACAGCTTCAGCCGCTGCAGGAATTCCCTGTCGCGCTTCTCGATGACCGCCTTCCACTCCGCGTCGGTGTACTCGTAGAACCCCTTCCCGGTCTTGAGTCCCAGGTTGCCCGCCTTGACCATCTTGAGGTAGTTCTCAGGGGGGACATGGGCGTCGCTGATGAGCGGGAAGAGGTACGTTGCGACCGCACACCACGTGTCCTGTCCACCCAGGTCGGCGGTCAGGAGGGGGCCGATGCTGGCGAGCCGGAACCCGAGGCTGCCCTTGACGGCAAGGTCGATGTCCTCGACGCTGGCCACGCCATCCTGCCACAGGTACCACGCCTCGCGCGCGAGCGCCATCTGGATGCGGTTCAGCAGGTACCCGGGTATCTCCTTGTTGATGCGGATGGGGAGCTTCTTGACCTTCTTCAGCAGACCGTACATCAGGTCGGCCGTCTCCTGCGACGTGTTGATGCCCTTGATGACCTCGACTGCCGGCACGATGTGCGGTGGGTTGTACCAGTGCACGAGCACGACGCGGTCCTGGCGCTTCGTGCTTGAGGCGAAGTCGCTTATCAGCAGCGAGGAGCTGTTGCTGGCGAGCACCGTGCGCTGAGGGCAGATGGCGTCGAGCCTGTTGAAGAGCGTGCGCTTGATTTCGATGTCTTCCTTGACTGCCTCGATGACGATGTCCGCGTTGCTGACGGCTTTCGCAAGGTCGGGCTCGGTGTGGATG
>CAZVCS010000113.1:0-5785 GCA_964625765.1 uncultured Dehalococcoidales bacterium
CGAATACGGGCGTGACACTGAACTCGGAGGCCAGGAACGTGTCAATGCCCGCCGTTGTGAACGCGTCGTCCTGCGGCCCCATCGTCACGCGCAGGGTATGGTGGCGGCCATAGTGCGGGACGGCCTGGGACGCCAGGCTTCCTTCTGCAGATTGGGGTGTATCGCCGCCCCTGTCGGCCACAGGGAGCATGTCTCCCGCCGCCACGGCGCGGCCATGGAAACCGCCGAACTGAGACCGGGTGAATGTTGAGCGACTGCCCATTACCATCGGGACATCTATGCCACCGCGGACGCAGATGTATGACCTGATTCCGTCTCTCGGCCCTTTGAAAGAGAGCGTGCCTCCCTCCGGTACCGACAGCGACGTCCATACGGGGATGGGCCGTCCGTCCAGAACGGGGCTGAGATCGCCCCCCGTGATGGCTATGGTTGCGTTGAAGTGGAACCTGAGCGTGGGACCAAGGAAGGTGACCTCCAGGCCTGCGTCGCTCTCCTGGTTCCCGACGAGCACGTTGCCCACTCTGAGGGCGAACTGGTCCAGCGCCCCCGAGACGGGCACCCCGTAGCGCTGGTACCCGTACCTGCCCAGGTCCTGTACGGTGCTGAGGGCGCCGCCCTTGATGACCTCGATAGTCCTCATAGAGACCTGCCCATCGGACGTGTGACGAGCGAATAGGTACCGGCCCGCATCCTGGACTGAACGTCGGCGTACTCCGATTCATCCACAGAAACGAACCGCAGGTAATCACCCGGCTCAATCTGGACCGGAGGCTCCCGGCCCGGGTCGAACAGACGTATGGGAGTGCGGCCGATGATCCTCCAGCCTCCGGGGCTCTCTACCGGGTATATTCCGGTCTGTCGCTCGGCAATGGCGACCGAGCCGGCCGGTATTGAAGGGCGCGGCGTCTGGAGCCTGGGAGTGGCTATCCTCTCCGACATGCCTCCCAGGTAGGGAAAGCCTGGAAGGAACCCCATCATGTAGACCAGGTAGTCCGTGCCTGAGTGTATTGCGATCACTTCGGCTTCGGAGACACCGTTATGCTCGGCCACGGCCCCGATGTCCGGCCCGTATTCGCCTCCGTAGACAGCGGGTATCTCCACCAGCCTGGGGGCGACGGTCTCTCCTTCTCCGAGCGAGTCCGCCATCTCCGCGAGGCGAGAGGTCAGGTCGGCATAGGGAATGCTCCGGGGGTCGTAGTAGACCATCAGCGACCGGTACGTGGGTACCACATCCAGAACGCCCCGGGTTCCGAGCCTGAGAATCTCACGCGAGAGGTTGTGTACCCGTCGATTGGTGACTTCCGAGATGGAGTCGCCCAATTCTACGGACAGCGCTCTGTCACCCACCGGCAGGAACCTGGGATACTGGCTCATGGCTTGCTGTCCTCACACGATCTGTCCCAGAGGTACGATCTGGACGCCTTCTGATTCCAGCGCCGAGCGTATGGATGAAGCCAGGTGTATGGAGTTGGGCGTGTCGCCGTGAAGGCAGAGCGTATCTGCGGAGAGGGCTATCTCTTCGCCCGTTATGGCGGTCACCTTGCCTTCTGTGACCATCTTGACGCTCCTTCGTGCCACTTCATCCACGTCCTCGATCACCGAGCCGGGCTTGGAGCGCGGCACCAGGGTGCCATCCGCGTTCACGGCCCTGTCGGCGAAGGCTTCCCTCGCTACGCGAAGTCCCATTTCCCTGGCTATGTCGATCCATCGAGAGCCTGCCAGGGCTATCAGGATGAGATGAGAGTCGACTTCAAGGATGGCCTCGCATATCGCCCGGGCCAGCGCTTCGTCACGGACGGCCATGTTGTACATGGCGCCGTGCGGTTTGACATGCTGAAGCCTCTTCGCGCTGGTGAAAGCGGACAGAGCGCCTATCTGGTAGATGATATCGTTCTTCGCCTCGCCCGGGGCTACGGCCATGTTTCGCCTGCCGAAGCCCGGCAGGTCCGGGAAGCTGGGATGAGCGCCCATGGCTACGCCGTGTTCTTCAGCCAGCTTGACCGTCAGGCGCATCCAGTTCGGGTCGCCCGCGTGGAACCCGCACGCGATGTTGGCTGAGGTGATGTGCTTGATGATCTCCTGGTCCTGGCCCATCTGGTAGGCGCCGAAGCTCTCGCCCATGTCGCAGTTGAAGTCGATCCGTCCGCTCATGAATGATTCCCCCTGCAGTCGCCGCAACACCTCAATACCTGCTGTGTCGGACCAGGCAAGATAGGGCAGCGTGCAGCGCCATTCTAGCTGGCCATCTTGTGTTCATCAACCAGAGAAAAAGGGGAGCCCGAAGGTGACTCCCTCGTTCTTCCCGGGATGACACTGCCTCAGAGTTCAGCGGTGGCTGGATTGCTCGTGCTGCGAGAGCCTGACCATGGCGGCGCCTGGCGCAGGGTCGATGTGTTCCGCTCGCGATTGCCGGATGCCGAGGCGACGCCTTGTTTTCGCGTGCAGTTGGAGGGCTGCTAGAATGTCCCGATAGGCACACGAGACGATTCGTCCATCCGTCCGCGGGTTGAGTCCGGCCTGCGCCGAGCACGAATGGAAAAGCGATGGAGAGCGCCGCTGGCTGGCAGGTGGGCTTGCACGGTGCCTCTCTCGGCGAGTATTGTCGGGACCGGTCGCGGTACCCGTCAAGCGACCATCTGGTTTGGGATGTCGCAGCCAAAGGAGGGCAAGGGTGATTCAGTCGGTGCTGACCAGGGAAGAGCTTGTCCGGGAGTATGAGAGAACGCATCCACGATCTGTCGAGTTGCACCGGAGAGCGGTGCGGTTGTATGGCGCAGATGGCGCCACTCATGTCGCGAGAGTCATGGATCCCTTCCGCCCCTACGTTACCCATGCTCAGGGGAGCAGGAAGTGGGATGTGGACGGTCACGAGTACATCGACTTCGTGATGGGACACGGGGCGCTGATACTGGGCCACGGGAACCCCCGAATCCTGAAGGCGTGCCAGGAACAGCTGGCGAACGGGGTCCACTACGGGGAGAACCATGAACTGGAAGTGCGCTGGGGAGAACTCATCCAGCAGATGATGCCCGTCGCGGAGAGGATTGAGTTCTGTGCGAGCGGCCAGGAAGCCAACATGATGGCCATGAGGCTGGCTCGAGTCGCTACGGGAAGGAAGAAGGTACTGCGTTTCGTGGAGAACTTCCACGGCTGGGCGGACGAGGTGACGTTGAACACGGCTGGAGCTGTGGCCCCTGAGGTTGACGTCATCCCCATGAACGATCTGGCTGTTGTGGAGAAGGCGCTGGCCACCAGGGAGTACGCGGTGGTATTCGCGGAGGGTGGTGGCGCTCACATGGCCGGGCAGATTCCCTGGAACCGGTCCTTCATACGGGCGCTGCCCGAACTGGCCAGGAAGTATGGCACTCTGTGCCTGATCGATGAGGTGGTGACTGGCTTCCGAGAGTCCCGTGGCGGGTGGCAAGAGGTGGTTGGCGTGAAGCCGGACCTGAGCACCCTTGGCAAGTGCGTCGGAGGTGGACTCGGAGTCGGGGCAGTGATCGGAAGAGCTGATCTGTTTGCCTCGCTCAGCACGAAGGCGCCTGCGGGCGCCAGGATCACGCACAGTGGTACGTGGAATGCCAATCCGTTGACCAGTGCTTCGGGAGTCGCGGCCTGCGAGCTCTACCTCGACGGGGCGCCTCAGAAGAAAGCGGTGGAAATGGGCGCCTACCTTCGTGAGGCAGGCAACCAGGTTCTACGGGACAGGAAGGTCAGCGGGCTCCTCTATGGGCGCACAATCATCCACGTGTACTTCGGACCGTTTGACTTCCAGCCGGACAACGAGTACACGCCGCCTTCCTCAGACGTCGCCAAGATCATGGGCAGCAAGGAGACCGGCGCGTTGAAGAACCTGCTGGGATTCCACCTGCTGCAGCGAGGCATTGCGACCATGAGTGGCCGGTTCTTCGTCATGTCGGCGGTCCACAGCAAGCAGGATGTCGACAGGACAATCGAAGCGTTCGCAGAGTCTCTCGACAACATGATAGCGGAGGGAGTGCTTCCGCGAACATAAAGCGGCATTCCGTCCGTGCGGGACGTGCGCGACGAAGGCGTTTGATGCAGCACCGGCGGGTTCCCAGCGAAAGCAACGATTCTGCGCACCCGACTGTCCGGATGGACAGCACAGGCGCGCGTGAGGAACCCGGGGTCTGTGTCTGCCGTCTGACTGGCCACAGGTGCAGGACGGGTCAGTAGCCAGGCTCACCTTGCGCTGAGATGAATGCCCGAGGCGGGGGAAGGGATGACCTTCCCCCGCAATCAGTACGCACTCGAAGAGTCTTGTTGCGGACTGATGAAGGCGGAGGAGGACTCAATTCATGCCGGCACTGGCTTCGGCACGAAGGTCACCAAAGCCTAGAGAATGCCCTCGGACAATCGCCAGCCCCTTCGGCACGAACCTGCGCGCAGCCATCTAAGGTGCCCCAAGTACGACGAAGGAGAAGCCCACGCCCTTCACCTTTGCTCCGGCGGAGTCGTAGAGGGTGACCGCGAGCAGATCGCCCTGGCTGGTATACCCGGCATACGCGCCTCCGATCGGCGTTACGATTGTCACATAGTCCGTTACGAAGAAATCGATGCCGGCAAGTTCTATCCACCACTGTTGCCACGCCGGATTCCACGTAACGGAGGTCACGTTGTAGTCGTTGAGCAACTCCTCCGTGAGAGAATAGACCGAGCCCATGGCAATGACCATGCTTGACCCGGCTGGTCCCTGTGGCCCGACCGGCCCCGCAGGTCCTTGAGGCCCGATTGGTCCTTGTGGTCCGGTTGGGCCGTCACGTCCTGTCAGGCCAGTTGGTCCCTGTGGACCGGCTGGTCCTTGAGGCCCCGTCAGTCCTTGTGGTCCAGTACAGCCAGCTGCTGATAGTAGAAGCAAGGCAACAACAGTCGTCAGTATCGCCGCCTTCTTAAGTCTCATGCTTTCTGTCCTCCCCTCCAATCCCCTCTCGGCAACCAGGCTGCTAGCCTTGAGTTCCTGCGACCATTGAAACAGACCACGTTGCGTTCCCGAGTCGCTTATCGACATTCACGGAAAGGTAACCAACTGCGCTACGCTCGAAAGCGCCCAAACACATCGAGAGTTGCCGCCAGCGCGGGCAGAGACGTAGCCGGGGCCTCTCATCTCGGTCTCCAACTCCATGCTATCGTTTCAGTCGGCGTTGTTCAATGCGAGTCTGTACCCCGTGTTGGCGTCCGGCGATAACGGTCGCTTGTGCGTTCAGCGAGGATGTTCCTGTGCGTCCCCGCTTGTAGGATTGTTGCCGTGGATGGTTCGGAGCCGGAGTGTGATGCGGATGCATCGCTCGCGTTGGCTGCCGCTCCGGACGGGTGGCGCGTGGGACGGCTATCGCTCTCGGCGCGGGCGCACGGCGGGGCGAGCTGCTGGCGCTCGCATGGGGCTGACCTTCCCCCGGAATCAGTGCCAGTGTGAATCGAAGTCCTCTGACAGGCTGTCCCTGGCAGAACCGGTTGCGGCCACGCGGAGCGATGCTCCTCTTTTCTGAGTTGCCTGGGTGTCAGACCAGGGCCTTGATAGCTGCGAGGACGTCAACACAGTTCGGTGGGCAGCCCTCCAGGTAGCCGTATTCGCTGCGGTGCCTCGCGGTGCACGCTCCAACCAGGAGAGTTCGCTTCTCCGATTGAGCCGGACCGTTGTCCGTCTTTCCGCAGATGATTCGAAGGCCTGAGAGAACGTTGATGTCGCCCGCAAGCTGAAGGTCCTTGAGAGTGGCCAGGACCCCGTTTCTACAGCCGGTGCAGGCCGCCTCGTTGAAGACGAGCT
>CAZVCS010000113.1:5795-6078 GCA_964625765.1 uncultured Dehalococcoidales bacterium
GCACATCGCCTCGCTCGAGAGTTTGAAGCGGCGGCGTACTTCCTCAATTCTCTTGCCGACCACGTCAATCTCGTCGATTCGCATGGTTCCAAGTCCAAGCTGAGCTGCGTACCTGCTTGTCTCCATCTCGTCCGGGTTGATGCCCATGACCAGTGCGGTGACGGTGTCGACGGCCACAGGGTCCCGACCGGCTATGATGAGCCCCATCGCCACGGGCGTTCCCAGCACCGGCCCCATGCCTTCCTGGGCGATGATGCCATCGATGATGTTCAGCGCCGGTGTG
>CAZVCS010000114.1:0-5953 GCA_964625765.1 uncultured Dehalococcoidales bacterium
CGCTGAAGGTTGAGGGCGTCGCCCTCCAGACCGCCAGCGCGGAGCAACTCGCCGAGCGGCAGCGCAACAGGGAGGCCACCGGGACCGCCGTTGAGGAGCAGAATCGCAAGTACCAGACCAGCCGGTCGTTCACCGAGCTGGTCCAGTCCGGCTTCGGCTCGGCGGCATGGAATCCGTACGTAGGGCGGTGCCGCGAGGATGCGGCCTGCCTGGCCATCTGCCCGACGTGTCACTGCTTTGTGCTGTATGACCAGCGCGGCGATGGCTCCAATGAGCGCATCCGCGTGTGGGACTTCTGCTACCTGCGTGGCTACACGCGATGCGGCGGCGGGCACAGCGCGCGTGCGACCGGCAACGACCGCTTCAAGAACAAGTACGTCAAGAAGTTCCAGTTCTACCCCGCCAAGTTCGACGTCGTTGCCTGTACCGGTTGCGGACGCTGCATCGAGGCGTGCCTTGCCGGCATCGACATGAGGCAGGTTCTCCATGACCTGGAGGAGAGCCGGAATGCGTAATCCCTACGCTCCCATCGAAGCTCGCATACTGAACGTCATCGATGAGAACTCGGCCATCAAGACCCTGGTCCTGAAGCCGGCCGAGCCGCTCATCTTCCAGCCGGGGCAGTTTGTCATGGTGGGCATGCCCGGCGTGGGCGAGTCGCCCTTCGGCGTGTCCTCTTCCTGCTTCGACCGCGATAAGTTCGAGGTCAGCGTGCAGATTCAGCCGCACGGCAAGAACACCACGGCGCTGCACAATGCGAAGCCGGGCCAGACTGCGCTCGTTCGCGGTCCGTTCGGCAACGCATATCCGATGGACTACTTCAAGGGACGCGAGGTCTACGTCGTCGGAGGCGGCGTCGGCATGGCGCCGATGCGCTCCGTGCTCCTCGCGCTGCTGCACGAGGCCGATTCGTATAGACGCATCGTCCTTCGCTACGGCGCCCGGAATCCCGAGCTGCGCATGTACAAGGACATGTGCCTCGGCTTCGAGACGGACTCCCGCATCGATGTTGTCTACACCGTGGATGTCGCCGACCCGTCGTGGCGCCACAACGTCGGCGTCGTGACGACCATCATGAAGCCGGAGGACATCTACGATATCCCCAGCGCCGTGGCCGTGGGCTGCGGCCCGCCCATCATGCTTCGCTTCATGGTGCCGCTGCTGCTCAAGATGGGCTTCAAGCCCGAGCACATGTACTTCTCCATGGAGAAGAATATGAGTTGCGGCATGGGTATGTGCGGCCACTGCCGCATCGGGACCTACTACGTGTGCAAGGATGGTCCTGTGTTTACGTACGATCAGATACGGGACTTCCCGGACGCGTGGACGTAGGCTAGCCACATGGAAACGCGAGAATCGGTTTGCCTCTTGTGCCCGGTAGGGTGCCGCGTCGCTGTTCGCGCGACCGGTGAGTCGGTGAGCGGGCCGGAGTTCGTGTCGGCGAAGCCGGGCGACGCCCGGGTCTGCGCCCGCGGCCTGTTCACCACCGAGCTGCTGAATCACAATCAGCGCGTCGCCGTTCCGCTGGTGCGGCGCGACGGTGCGTTGCGCGATGCCGCGTGGGATGCGGCGATTGCCGAGCTTGCCGCTCGCCTCAAGGGCGTCGTCGGCTCCTCGGGCGCAGGCTCCGTCGCTATCGTGACCGATGCGGCCCGAAGCGACGCCGACTTCGCCGCCGTGGACCGGCTGGCGCGGTGCATCGGCACGGATGCGGTCGCCTGCATGCTCGAACCTCAGGACGAGGCGCTTGCCGCCGCCGGCGGCAGTGCTGGCGCGGCGGCCATCGAGGAAGCCGGTTGTGTCATCGTCTTCGGTGACGTCTTCTTCTCACACCCCGTGCTCGCCCGTCAGATTATCGACGCGAAATACACCGCCAGAGGCAACAGTCTCTTCGTCATCGACCCTCGCCGCGGCAACACCGCATGGTTTGCCAGCGAGTACGTGCAGAATCGTCCCGGGACCGAGGCGCTGGTGCTCGCCGCCCTGCTGAAGGCGCTGGCCGCCGCCGGCAAGGGTGCGGGACAGGCGGCGTGGCTCGAGACCGTCGACGAGAAGACACTGCTGCAGAGTGCGGGCGTGTCGAAGGCGGTTGTCGGCCGTATGGCTCGTTCCTTCTCCGATGCCGCCAAGGCGGCTGTCGTTGTCGCCCCTTCGGTACGGGGAGTCTCGGATGTCGCACTGGTTGCGCGTCTTGCCCGGCTGGCTGTCGAGATGGCCGGCGAAGGCAAGTCGTACGTTGGTCTGCCCTCGGAAGGCAATGTGAGGGGCGCGCTGAGCGCCTCCGCCGAGCGCGGCTGGATGCCGGTGGCGACTCTGGTCTCCGGAGTGAAGGAAGGCCGCTACAAGGCGCTCGTCAGCGTCGGCGCCGACCTTCTCTCGGCGTTCCCGTCACCGTCCCTTGAGAAGGCGGTGGACGGGCTGGACCTCGTGGCTTCGTATTCTCTCTTCCGCGACAGGGTCGCGGACAGGGCTGCGGTCGTGCTCGCCGGCGCCACATGGCTCGAGTCGGATGGCTCGGCGGTACTCTATGATGGCTCATCCGTGAACTGGAAGGCTCTCGGCCGGCCCTCCTGGGGCGTCCGGGCGCTGCCCGACGTGGTTGCCATGCTCGAGAAGGCGCTCGGACCGGTGGCCCGGCCTGCCGCGAAGCCGGCGAAGACGACCCCGTCCGAGTTGTCCGCCGCCGCTCTGCGCGAGGGACTGGATGCGGTCGTGCGTCTGGCCTCCGCCACGAACCCTGGAGGCAAGACCCTCGTCACAGTCGCGGCAACCGGCCATACCGGCGCCGGCGGCATCACGCGCCGCATCGACTGGGCGCGGGAGATGTTTCCGACGGGGATAGTCGAGATAGCTGCGCGGGATGCAGCCGAGGCGGGCATCAAGGATGGCGATTGCGTGGTGCTCACGTCCGACACGGCTTCGGGCCGGTTCTCCGCGAAGGTGACCGACCGCCTGCAGGCGGGCGTGGTCGGCGTGGCCGCCTTTGACCCCGCCGCGCGCGCCCTGTTCGCGTGGGAGAGTCCTGACGGCGCCGCTTTCTCCACCGCACCCGGTTCGGTTCGACTTGCCAGGGAAGCGAAGCAATGAAGAGAGTCTTCGTAAATATCGATCGCTGTATCGCCTGCCGGACCTGCTCCGCCGCGTGTCACTACTCTCATGCCGAGCAGAGACCGACCATCGGATACGGCGAGTTGCGCGAGGACGCGCGGTTGCCGTTCATCTGCCGTCACTGCGAAGAGCCGACCTGCCTTGCCGCGTGTCCCAGGAATGCCATCAAGAAGCTCGACAGCGGTGCGGTCAAGAGAATGAACATGCTCTGCACGGGCTGTGGCTCGTGCTCGGTGGCGTGTCCCTTCGGCGTCATCGAGCCGCAGGTGAAGTCGTACATCATCTCGAAGTGCGACCTCTGCGCGGCGCGAGTGCAGGAAGGCAAGGAACCGGCGTGCGTGATGTCGTGTCCTACGGGCGCATTGACGTTCGAGGAGGATGACGAGATCGGCGGAAAGAGCGTGATGATCGGCTCGAGCATGACCGGCCGCCATCCCTTCTTCAGGCGGGTATAGGTGCCGAACGATATGAGCTGGCTGATGTTGATTGTAGCCGTCGTGGTGTTCCCGGGCTTCCTTTTCACGGCTGCCCTGGGACTGTTCTCGTCCTGGGTCGACCGCAAGCTGAGCGCTCGACTCCAGTTCCGGGTCGGCCCGCCCTGGTATCAGCCCCTGGCGGACATCGTCAAGCTGATGAACAAGGAGACGGTGGTCGTCGAAGGCTCGTCCCGGTTCACGTTCCTGAGCGCCCCCTTCATCGGGTTCGCTGCTGTCGTGGTCGTGGCCACCATCCTGTGGATGGCGAGCATACGGCCGGCGACCGGCTTCGTGGGCGACCTCATCGTCGTGCTCTATCTGCTTTACGTGCCATCCGTGGCCATGATTGTCGGCGGGTCGGCATCCCGGAACCCCTACGCCGCCCTCGGCGCAAGCCGCGAGATGAAGCTCATGCTGGCCTACGAGGTCTCGTTTCTCCTTGCTGTCTTCACGCTCGTCATCAAGAACGGCGGCATCCTGTCGCTCGGCGACATGGTCGCCTTCCAGCAGGCGAGCGGCCCGATGATAGGTCAGGGGCTGTCGTGCATCATCGCCTTCATCGTTGCGCTCATCTACGTCCCGGCCAAGCTCGGCATCGGCCCCTTCGATATCCCTGAGGCCGAGTGCGAGCTCATTGCGGGACCGTATACGGAATACTCGGGCTCGCCCCTGGCGGCGTTCAAGCTGACGAAGGCGATGCTCACCTGTATCCTGTCCGTACTGCTCATCACGCTGTTCCTCTCGTCCGCGTGGACGCCGTGGGCCATCCTCTGGTACGTGCTGATACTGGTGGTGCTGGTGCTCATCAAGAACACCAATCCGCGGCTGCGCATCGATCAGGCGCTTCGATTCTTCTGGGGGCCCGTACTGGTACTGTCCCTCGTGGGGATCGTCCTTGCTGCGGTAGGCTTGTAGAAACATGGACATTTACGGAAAGCAACCGGGGAAGTTGGCTCGGTGGGGACTTAAGAAGTCTCCCTGGGCGTTCCATCTCAACGCGGGCTCGTGCAACAACTGCGACATCGAGATCCTCGATGTGCTGACACCGAAGTACGACGTTGAGCGCTTCGGCATCACGCTCATCGGCTCGCCCCGGCATGCGGATGTCTTGCTTGTCACCGGCGTCGTCACGCTGCAGACTCTGCCCCGCGTGCTGCGGGTATACGAGCAGGTGGCCAGGCCGTGCCTCGTCGTCGCCATCGGCACCTGTGCCAGCAGCACCGGCATCTTCGATGGCAGCTATCACGTGGTCGGACCGCTCGACAAGATTATCCCGGTGGACGTGTACGTGCCGGGCTGCCCTCCGAAGCCGGAGGCCATTATCGATGGAGTGGTGAAATGCCTGGCGAAGCTGTGAAGAGTACCGTGAACAACGCTGATCCGGTGAAGGTGCTCCAGGAACGCCTGGGGAAGAACGTGCTCGATGTGTTCGAGCGCTCGGCGGCGCGCACCTACGTCGGCATCTCGCCGTCCGTGGTCAAGGAGGCTGCCGCTCTCGTCTTCGGAGAGCTGGGCGCCCGTCTCATCATCATGACCTGCCTGGAAACGCGCGCCGGCATGGAGATCCTGTATCACTTCTCGTTCGACCGGCTTGGGCGGCTGGTGACCCTCCGGGCGCTCGTGCCGATGCCCGAGCCGCAGATCGATTCCATCACGCCGATAATCGATGGCGCCGAGTACATCGAGCGAGAGATTACGGACCTGTTCGGCGTGAAGTTCGTCGGTCATCCGAATCCTGTCCGGTTCCTGCTGGCTGACGACTGGCCCGATGGCGTGTATCCCTACAGGAAGGAGTACCGGGGCCAGTATCCCTACAGGACTGAAGAGGAACTCCAGCAGGTGCGTGAGCAGATCCGGCAGAAGGGGACCAAATGAAGACGACCATCCCTGTCGGACCGTACCACCCGCTCATCGAAGAGCCCGAGCTGTTCCGCGTCGTCGTCGAAGGCGAGCGCGTCGTCGATATCGACTGGCGCACGAGCTTCATGCACCGCGGCGTCGAGAAGATCGGCGAGAGCAAGACGTACGACCAGATAACGTTTCTCGTGGAGCGCATCTGCGGCATCTGCTCGACCTCCCACCCGCTGGCGTTCTGCAATGCGGTGGAGGACCTCGCGGGCGTCGAGATCCCGCCCCGGGCGAAGTACATCCGCACCATAATCGCCGAGCTTGAGCGGATACACAGTCACTTGCTCTGGCTCGGTCTCGCGGGTCACTACATCGGCTATCACACCATCTGGATGTGGTCCTGGAAGTACCGCGAGCTTGTGTGCGACCTGTTCGAGGTCATCTCCGGCAACCGCCAGTCCTACGCTATGATGAAGCCGGGCGGCGTGCGGCAGGATATCCTGCCGTCCATGTATCCCGGC
>CAZVCS010000115.1:0-5953 GCA_964625765.1 uncultured Dehalococcoidales bacterium
ATCGTCTCGGCGCTCGACCAGCTGGAGCCGAAGGTCAACATGTTCATCGGCGCGGTGCTCGACGACCCGGTCATCCTTGCCAGGCTCAAGGGCGTCGGCAAGATGACGCGCGAAGAAGCGATGAAGTGGTGCACCGTCGGCCCCGTCGCCCGTAGCGCAGGCGTCGATATCGATATCCGCCGGGACTATCCCTATGCCGCGTACCCGCTCGTCGAATGGAAGGTCATCACCCAGACGGGCGGCGATGTGCTGGGCATGGCCGTCGTCCGGCTGCTCGAGACGCTCGAGTCCATCAAGATCCTGCGGCAGTGCATGGCTCAGATTCCCGATGGCCCCATCGTCACCGAGATTCCTGAAGTCCCGGTCGGCGAGGGCATCGGCGTTGAGGAGGCCCCTCGTGGCGAGTGCTTCCACTACGTGCGTTCAAACGGCACCAACTGCCCGTACCGCTTGAAGATACGCGCTCCCACATACGCAAACCTGCCGTCCTTCCGCTCCCGTTTCATCGGCGAGCGTGTGGCGGACATAATGATTATCCTTGCGTCCATCGATCCGTGCTACTGCTGTACGAACAGGGTGGTGCGCATCGATGACGGTCGGAGCGTCCGGATGCTCGATGAGAAGAACCTCCTCGAGATGTCCTGGCAGCGTACCAGAGAACTGGACGGGGGTGCTGAACACCGCCTGAGGAGCTTGCTGGAGCTATGAGCGTGCTTCCGTGGGTTGTCTTCCTGCCGTTGATAGCCGGAGCAGCCGCCTTCGCGATACCTGTCGCGGCGGACAGATTCCGTCAGGGTTTCAGCGCGGTTGTCGCGTCCGTCGTGTTCGTTCTGAGCATCATGGCGCTGACCGGTCCGGGCGGCGCCTTCCAGGCCGTGCCGCTGGGGTTTGTGCAGGGATACCTGGTGGACCTCCGTATCGACGAGCTGAACCGCTTCATGGTCCTGTTCGCCTCGCTCATCGGCCTGCTGGTGACGGCCTTCTCCTTCGGTTACATGGAGGGCCGGCCGCGGCAGCGTGAGTACTATCCCTATGTGTTGATCACCGTCGGCGCCGCGAACGGCGCGCTCCTGGCCGACAACTGGCTCGCGTTCATCGGCTTCTGGGGTGTGGTTCTCGTGACGCTGTTCCTGCTGACCACCATCGGGGCGGCTGATGCCGCGCCCGGAAAGGTGATGCGCTCCGCCGGGAAGAGCATGCTCATCCTTGGCGCCGGCGACCTCGCACTCATCCTCGGCGTCGGCCTCATCTTCGCCCAGGCGGGGAGCTTCAGCATCAGCGATACCTCGCTGCCGGCGCGCGGCGCGATGTCGGTCGCCGCGTTCGTGCTCGTGCTCGTGGGCGCCATGTCCAAGGGCGGCGCGATGCCGATGCATAGCTGGATACCGGAGATGGCGGAGGCTGCGCCCACGTCGGCCATGGCGCTGTTGCCCGCTTCGCTCGACAAGCTGCTGGGCGTTTACCTCCTCGCGCGCCTCGTGCTCGACGTGTTCGAGATGACGCTGGCGCTCAACCTGCTTCTGATGATTATCGGCGCCGTGACCATCGTCGCGGCCGTCGTCATGGCCATGGTCCAGCACGACCTGCGCAAGCTGCTCTCTTTCCACGCCGTCTCGCAGGTCGGGTATATGGTGCTGGGCATCGGGACCGGTACGCCGATCGGCATCGCTGGCGGCCTCTTCCATATGGTGAACAACGCCATCTACAAGACGTGCCTTTTCTTCTCCGCCGGTGCGGTGGAGAAGCGGACCGGCGCGATGGACCTCGCGCACCTGGGCGGACTCGGCCGCGCCATGCCGTTCACCTTCGCCTTCTTCGGCATCGCGGCTGCGGCCATCTCGGGCATCCCTCCGCTGAACGGGTTCGTGTCCAAGTGGATGGTCTACCAGGGACTGGTTGAAGCCGGCGTTGACCGGTACTGGATATTCCTCGTTGCCGCCATGTTCGGTAGCGCTCTGACGCTGGCATCGTTCGTGAAGGTTGCCCATGCGGTGTTCCTGGGTGAGCGACCTCGCGAGTTGCACGGCGTGACGGAAGTCAGTGCGTCGATGCGCTTCGGTCCTGCGGTGCTGGCGACCCTCTGCGTCGTGTTTGGCATTGCGGCGCAGGTGCCTCTGCTTCGCTTCATCGGTCCGGCTGTCGGCATGCAGTTCCCGGAGTTCCCGGCCGCCATTTCCCTCACCGGCCTGTGGAGCCCAACCCTGGGCACGGGGCTGCTGGTGCTTGCCCTGCTCCTTGGATACGGGCTTTATCTGCTGTCGAACACCGGCTCGAAGCGGGTGCTGCCAGCGTACCTCGGGGGAGAGAGTTCCGGGGAGGGCAGCAGCGACTCGCTTAATACGCAGTATGCGCGGCGGCGCGAGCAACCCGATACCCGGGTGCTCGGCACGGAGTTCTACGACAGCATTCGGAGGCTGCCCGGGTTGAGCGGCCTGTATGACAAGGGAGAAGCCGGGGCCTTCGACATCGAGCGGGTCAGCCGCGTGGCCCCGCCGCTTGGCCGGTGGCTGAGCTCGCTGCAAACAGGCAGCCTCCCGACCTACGTGTCGTGGATTCTCTGGGGGCTCGCGGTGCTGCTCGTGGTAGCGGCCCTCGTGATGTAGGAAGAGACTATGGAGAATCCTGTAGCTGTTCTGCTGGTGCTCGCGGCTGTGGCGGGGGTCGCGGCTCTCGAGATACGGGAGCTCAAGAAATCGCTCTACGCCGCCGGCGCCGCGCTGGTTCTGTTCGCGGTCGGCATGTTCATTGCGGGAGCTGTCGAGGTTGGTACAGGCGCTCTAGTCGCGGCTGCCGTGCTGCTGCCTCTCTGGCGGAACGCGTTTGCCCGGATCGGCGGGCGTGACCAGGTGAGCGGCTTCGACCGTAGCGGCGCGGGCGTGCTGGTTCTGGTGGCGCTGCTTGTGCTGGCTGTGGTCCTGTTCGTCGTGCTCGGCCGCATGGCGCCCGGTGCGTCTCTCGCTGCTGGCGAATCGGCGGGCGGCCATGTGGGCCTCCTGCGAGAGCTGCTGGTTGTGGCTGCGGCTCTTGCCGCCGTGTGGGCGATGCTCCGCAAGACGGGAAGGAGGGACGAATGAGCGCTCTCACCGTCGCCTCGTGCGTGCTCATTCTTGCCGGCCTGTACGGCGTTGTCCTCAAGAGGAACCTCCTGAAGGTCGTCATGGGAATCGAACTGCTGGCCCTCGGTGTCGCCGCCCTCGTGGTTGACGCTGGCCTGCTGCAGGCCGGCGTGGCGGGTGTGTCCCAGGGTGTTGCGCTCATCGCCGTCGTCGGCGGTTCAGCGGTCGTGGCCCTGATGACGGTCACGGCGGTCCGACTTTACGAGAAACACCAGACCATCGATGTCCGGGAGATGAGGAGGCTCAAGGGATGAGCACTGTGCTTCCGGCTCTTGTTCTCGTGCCCTTGCTGACTGCCGCCGTCGTCGCACTGCTCGCGAAAGGCTCCGAGCGAGCGGCTGACGTCCTGTGCAACATTGGAACGGCGGTGACCCTGGGTCTCGCCTTGTCCGTGGCCGGACCGCTGGCTGCCGGGACGCAGTTGTCCTGGAATCTCGGCGGCGCCTCGCCTCTTGGCATCAGCCTGAGTGCGGATGCCCTGAGTCTGCTCATGCTGCTCGTCGTTGCGGTCGGCAGCCTCGCAGCGTCGGTCTACTCCGTCTCCTACATGCGGTCCTACAGCTCCAAGGCGAAGTACTACGTGCTGCTGATGCTCATGGTCACCGGCATGAACATCGTCGTGCTTGGCGCCGACATCGTGAACATGTACGTGGGCATCGAGGTGGCGGCTCTCGCCTGCTACGCCCTCGTGGCGTACGGTCTTGGCAGGGACTACCTCGAGGCTTCGTTCAAGTACCAGGTTCTTGGCACGGTCGGCACGCTCTGCCTTATCGCCGGCATGGGCCTGATGTACGGCCGGACCGGGACACTCTCCTTCGGGGAGCTGTCCGCCGGGGATGGCGTGGCTCTGCCCGCGGCCCTGCTGCTTGCCGGATTGGCGCTCAAAGCCGCTTTCGTTCCGTTCCATGCGTGGCTGCCTGACGCTCACTCGACGGCTCCTTCACCCGTGTCGGCGTTGCTGTCGGGGGTGTTCATCAAGATTGTCGGCCTCTACGGGCTGATGCGGCTCCTGTTCATCGCGTTCGTGCCTGGTGGCGCCTTCTCGACGGTGCTTCTCGTTGTGGGCGGCCTTTCCATCCTGGCCGGGGCACTGCTGGCTTTGATGCAGGGCGACATGAAGCGCCTGCTTGCCTACTGCACCATCAGCCAGATGGGGTACGTGCTGCTCGGTCTTGCCGTCGGGACGCCGCTGGCGCTCGTTGGCGCACTCTTCCACCTGGTCAATCACGCGCTGTTCAAGGAGCTCTTCTTCTTCGGCGCCGGGTCAGTCGAGCGGCAGGCCGGCACGAGGGACATCGCTCAGCTTGGCGGATTGAACTCGCGCATGCCAGTGACCGGCGTGACGTCGGCCATCGGGTTCTTCTCCGTGAGCGGCTGCCCGCCCTTCAACGGTTTCTGGAGCAAGCTCATCATCATCGTGGCCGCGGTGCAGGCCGGATTCGTCGGTGCTGCGGTCGTCGCCGCCGTCGGGGCGGTCGTGACCATCGGCTACTTCCTGAAGTACGAACGGGGCGTCTTCTTCGGTGCTCTGCCTCAGTCGTTGAGCGCCGTCAAGGAAAGCCCGGTCAGCATGTACGCTCCGATGGTGGTCCTTGCCATCGCCTGTGTCGCGCTGGGTCTCGCGTTCCCGTGGTTCATCGATACACTGCTTGAGCCTGCAGTGCAGGCCATGATGCTTGGAGCCTAGAGTATGAGGACACCAAAGGTCCGCGAAGTCGGGGAAGCGCTGCGGTCGCTGTTCAGCCGGCCCTACACGGTGCGCTTTCCCTATGAGCCGATCGTGCCCCCGGAGCGCTTCCGCGGCAAGCCGAGGTTCTTCGAGGATCAGTGCATCGCCTGCGGCGCGTGCGCGCAGGTGTGCCCGGCGCGGGCCATCGATGTGGTGAACTCGGTCTCGAACGGCGCCGGGCGCCGCAAGCTGACCGTGCACCAGGACCACTGCATCTACTGCGGCCAGTGCCAGCGGTACTGCACGACTTCCGAGGGCATCAAGTTGACGAACGACTTCGCCACCGGCACGTATGACCGGTCGCAGTCTGTCTCGACCGTCGAGAAGGACCTGGTTATCTGCCGGGAGTGCGGCGAGGTCATCGCCACGGTCGACCAGATCCGGTGGGTCGCGGCGAAGCTCGGGCCGAAGGCCTTCGGCAACATGGGCCTGGCGCTCATGCTTAGCCGGGACCTGGGCCTGGCCGATGATGTTGTCCGGGCCGAGGGCCGGCCGCTTGACCGCGGGGACAACGTGAGCTTCCTCTGCCCGCGTTGTCGGCGAGAGGTCATTCTGTACGAGCAGTGGGGCCCGTAGCCGGATGCCGCGTGACGGCGGTGTTTGCCTCGCCGGGGCAGTCCTCTTCATCTTGCCGTTCGTCCGCGAGCCTGCTACAATGCCCGCGTTGGGGACATAGCTCAGCAGGGAGAGCGCCGCGTTCGCATCGCGGAGGTTGGGGGTTCGAGTCCCCCTGTCTCCACTCTTGCCCCTGTAGCTCAGTAGGATAGAGCAGCGGTTTCCTAAACCGCGTGTCGGGCGTTCGAATCGCCCCAGGGGTACCAGAAGAGTTGTTTGGGTGACACAGGGGCGTAGCTCAGTCTGGTAGAGCAGCGGTCTCCAAAACCGCCGGTCGTGGGTTCGAATCCTTCCGCCCCTGCCATGCCGAGGTGGTGGAAACGGTAGACACGCCATCTTGAGGGGGTGGTGGGCGAAAGCCCGTGGGAGTTCAAGTCTCCCCCTCGGCACTCCGTGAGCCTTGAAGGCCGCGCGGGAAGTCAGTACAATTGTCGGCGCGCGGAAGTAGTTCAGTGGTAGAACGCCTCCTTGCCAAGGAGGAGGTCGCGGGTTC